>JAGAWN010000128.1 GCA_017941355.1 Ruminiclostridium sp.
CCGGCTCGCCTATTTTGTTGTCGATATGAACCTCAAGTATAACAAGGTTTTCTCTGTAATCGACATAACCGCCGCAGAATACAGGAAATGGCGTGAGATTATTCCGTTTTACAAGAACGTGGTGAAAGAAGGTGTTGTTCTTTGGAAGGCAGCCTGACAGAACTTTCAAAATACCGTTTCGATACGGCAAAATCAGACCTCAAATAAGGTTGAGAAATATCTGGCTGAAAAATGGTCATAAGAAATACCGGCTCCCATAGCAGGAAGCCGGTTCTGTAAATTTAACCGTATCCGCTCAATAACCCTGCGTGCTACATACGTTTAATGTTAACAGATATACGATACGACTTGGACATTGTTTGGACATTATTTTTACAAAAAGTGACTAAAAATCGTCACAAGAGAATTTTGGTCAGAAACGGGGATGCCGCATTATATAAGGGATTGCAGCAGGTTGTTCGAAGGTACTTTAACATAATGGCTTAGTTCAAGTCCCGTCACCTCGACCAATTTTTCTCACAACTTTTTCGGAGTTGTGAGAATTTTTATTTTCATCGGCTGTTACAGCTGTCTCGGCAGCCGCAGTCATGATACGCTCGTAGATAAAGCGTGGAAGTGTATTTACATACACTTCCACATACTGCTCATACACCACCACCTTTTCGAGGTAGAGATTGATGAGCTGCCGCTTCTCCTCGGGGCTGCCGCTCAGGAACAGCTCCCTCGCTTTTCTGTACGCCGCGGTCAGTTCTTCCTCGCTTATCAGCTCACCGTTCAGCCGTGACTTCACATCATTCAGCTCGTTTTCGATACGGGCTTTTTCTTTTTCCAGAGCTTCAAGCTCGTTGAGAAGCGCATCGCTTCCGGTCTTGCTGATGACCTTTACTATGTTCCCGATCTTGGTCGTGAGCTGCTTGATGTTGGCTTCCATGCCCGCGATCTCGGTGTTCGATGCCGAGAGCCTTTCGGAGTAGCTCTCCCTGTATTTCTTCACAAGCTCCGGGATCCGCTCGTCCGCAAGCACCACACGAAGTATCTCCTTTATCACGAAGTCCTCCAGCTCGTCGCGCCTGATATCTCTGTTCTTACAGGTGTCGTAGGTCTTATTGTGCTTGTTGCAGCAGCTGTACGAGATGTACTCGTACAGCTTATCCTTGCCCGCGTGCTTTGTGCCGCCCGTGTATCTGTGACCGCAGAGCCCGCAGACTATCTTGCCTGTCAGAAGGTATGTGCGCTTGTGTTTCTTTATCGGATTGAGGTCACTGCGGCGCTTCATTATCTTATTCACCGACTCGAACAGCTCGTCCGAAACGATCCTCGGTATGCCGTCCTCGATACGGATTATCTCGTCGGGATACTTGTTTGCGTGGCTGTTGACATGACCGTAAGCGTCCTTTGACGGGCGGCGGTTGAAGATATACACGCCCTTGTATTTCTCGTTCGTGAGGATACTGTTCAGCGAATTTTTCCCGAAGTCCTTTCCCGCATGGGTCTTATACCCCATGCGGTTCAGCTCCTTTATCACCTGCTCGTATGACATTCCCTCGGCTATACTTTCGAAGATAAAGCGGACTGCGGGAGCCTCGTCCTCGTTGATCTCGTACTTTTTCGTCTCCTTGTTTATTTTAAATCCGAAGGGAGCGATGCCTCCGTTGGTCTGACATTTCAGAGCGTTTTCGTTCATTCCCTTGCGGACTTCTCTTGCAAGATTTCTCGAATAATACTCTGCCATGCCTTCGAGAACCGACTCCATCATGATGCTCTCGGGGCTGTCGTCAAGGTTTTCAAGGACACTCACAAGCACCACTCCGTTCTTCTCCAGCTTGCGGCGGTAGTGTGAGCTGTCGAACCTGTTCCTCGCAAATCTGTCGAGCTTGTGGACGATAACGAGGTTGAATTTGCCCTCGCCCGAGTCCTCGATCATTCGCAGGAACTCGGGTCTGTCATCGGTAGTAGCCGACCTCGCACGGTCTATGTATTCCCCGACAACTACGATCTCGTTCTGCTCACAGTATTTCTGTATCGCCCTGAGCTGAGCGTCGATGCTCTCATCGCGCTGGTTGTCCGAGGAGAAGCGGGCATAGACTGCCGCTTTCGGAATTATACCTCTTGCCTTCATTTTATCAACTGCCTGCATAAACTGCTCCTTTCTTTATTTTGCCGATGTACTTGTCGATGAGCCCCATAAGGAAGCTGTCATCGTATATGTCAACGACCTCGTCGGTCTTTGATACTGTATTCTCCGCATTTTCAAACCTGTTGTTCTTCAGGTCATCGCGGGATATTTTTAAGATCATTTTTTTGTATGTCATAGTCCTCCCATATTTCCCGAAGTTTCACTCTTCAAAGGGTTTGACCCCTGCACTCGCCCTGCCGAACGGCTCAACCGTGCGGTTTGTCAGCTCACTGAACCGATTTTGACTCCCGGATTTGCGAAACTCCGTAATTTTGGCGTGTAAATGCCGATTCTGCAACTCCCTCAACGGCGGGCTTTGCCCGACGATGTGGACGGATCGGGCGGCATTTTGACGCCCGTCCTTTTTCCTGCATAAAAATCATACTTCGCACGCCGCTGCTCCTGTTCTCGAACCGATACTTTCTGCGTATCGGACTTGTTTTGTTCTATGCCCCAAACGGGCTCGGAAACGGGTCAAATTTCGCTTCTGACTGCCTTGGCGGGTAGTTTCTCCACCCGCCCTGCAAAAGCCCCGCAAATCGGCGGACATTCGGCTCTGACAAAAATGATCTTTTTTACTTTCCAATATACCACCTTTCCGAGCCTCAGTCTATCACGAAACTGACCGAATTTTACCGTCACATTTTGGTGTTATTATCTTCTACCGTCACAGAGGCATTCCCGCTCTGTGAAAGGGTTTGCGGTTTTTCACTGACAGAAGGGACGGCAGAAACAGGCATACCCTTTCTTCCGTCACTACCGTCACAGTTATCTTCTTTATATGTTATTTCGATATATCTTTTCCCGCCTGTGCGGTACGATTCTACAACCACTCCGTGCTCAGTGAGCAGGTATGCGTACTGCATCAGCGAACGGGTTATTCTGTTTGCATAAAGTGTATCTCCGAACAGCGGAGAGAGCTGCTCTATCAGCTCCGTGGCATTGCCCTTGAAGTGTTTTCTCTCTTTCATAAATCCAACCGTCTTGTCAACGAAGATAATGCTTTCATCGGGCTCCTTCTCCACAGGCTCGGTGCGTTTCCAGCGGTGAGTGGTCTTGTCGAACACAAGTTCTGTCTCCTTGTTCTCTATGTCACGTCCGGTGCAGTACAGAACAGCTTCGCGGGTACCTCTGCCTTTCTCGTGCAGTATGAATTCTCCGTCCGCACAGCCGGTGATCGCTGTCGTTCCCGATACCATATCGAACGGGTCAGCCGATTTCGTCTTGCGGAGATGATGAACTGCCACTATTGCAATGTTGTTCCTGTCCGCAAGAGATTTCAGCACCGACAGTTCTTCATAGTCCGAAGCGTAAGCTGTATCCTGGGACGGCTCGCGGACTTTCTGGAGTGTGTCGATGAAGACAATTCGTGTATCGGGGTGCTCCGCTATGAATGTTTCGATCTGTTCTACCAGTCCGCTTTTGATCGTTCCTGCCATGATCGCGAGGTGAAGGTCGTCGGTAGGATCGTTCGTCAGCGCATAGAGTCTGCGCTGCATTCTCGACAGGCTGTCCTCAAGGCAGAGATACAGCGCTGTGCCTTTCAGCGTATCAACGCCCAGCACCTTTTCTCCCTTCGCAATGCTCAGGCAAATGTCCAGTGAGAGCCACGACTTTCCTACCTTCGGTGAGCCTGCAAGAATGTACAGTCCCGTGGTGATGAGCCCTCCGACAAAGAACAGCGGCGGCTTCATCGGTGTGTTCATGAGTTCTTCGCATGTGATCGTGTTTAGTTTTTTCAAATATGTTCCTCCTTAAAAATTCCGGATCACGAATGTGATCTCCATTGTTTTTGAGAACAAAAAGAACACCTACCTTTTTAGCAGGTGCTCTTGTTCTCATTTCGATAATCAAGCGCGGATAAAAATACAGTCCCGACTTCTGTATCTTTTTTCGCCCTCTATAATATAACAGATGTTTGCGGAGGTAAAATATTCCTGAAAATGATAAAAATTCTAAAGTTTATTTATTTTGTATATTTTGAAAAGAATTTTATATGCAATTTCACAACAGCAATGTGCAATTATCATTCGGAAAAGTCTGTTTTCAGTTTTTCCCCTATCTTCTTCTCAAGCTTGGAAACATAACTCTGCGACAGACCAAGTTCCGTTGCTATCTCAGCCTGCGTGTAACCATAAAGCTTCATCTCGACGATCTTCCTGTCTCTTTCATCAAATGAATTCAACACCGTTTCAACCATGATCTTACTTATAAGCTGCCCGATCTGATCTTCCTCCGATGCAAGATCTTCCAGGAGCTCTTCCAGACGGACTTTTTTCAGCTGTTCGGCTTCCGTATGATTGAAACGTTTGTTGTGATCTTCCTTTGCATAGTTTGTTCTTTTGGTATTACTGAAATCCTCGTCACAGGAAAACTCCTTTTGTACGTTTGCAATCTCGCTGTAATTCATTGTATCCAAAAGTAGTGACATCACATTTCCAAGTATTTCATCGCCGTCCTTCCCTGACAGCCATGCGGGGACAATAAATGTTTCAGTTACCTCACGAAGTTTATCTTCATCTATAGCTATTTTTAACACGTTTTCTGCAATGATATCACCGATGCGATTTCTTAACAGCTCTGTCGGAGCATCCTTCGTGTAATTCCAGGATCGGTATTTCATTCCTTTCTTTTTTGCGGCTTCATCCCAGCTTTTATTCAGATATCCGAAGATCCACTCGCGGAATTCTGCCTGATCCTCATCAAGTTTTCCGACATCCCACGTTGGCATACTTGTAAAGTCGTTCTTTTCCTGAAAGAAATTTCGTAATCCCTCAACACTTATCTCGCCGTCGTATATTTCTTTTTTGGACATAGTGACCTCCCGTGAACATTTTTATCATTATATCATATCCCGAACGGATTTTCAAGAGTCAAAAGAATAACTGTTCCGGATTTGGAACAGTTGGTTTGATAACACTTCGCTCACTCAGCTATTCGATGCCCTTGAACACATCTATCATGAACAGTGCTCCGAGTCGAAAGCCTTTGCTGAATGCGGTTTCAATCTCCGTTCCAGCAAGCCTGCCGTTCTTGTCGCGGTATTGATCGAGCAGTTGCTTCAGCTCCGGACACTTCTCAAGCATTTCCTTTTCGATATCGTCAATTTCCGATGTTATCTTCTTGAACCTGTTGTCGGTGACCGGAGTCTCGCATGGTGTGATGTTGCCGTAGTAAAACTGTTCCAATATGCTTTTCATCTTGTCTCTCCTATCTGCGAACATAAAAAATGACGGGAGCGTGTCCCGTCATCCGAAGTATCCGATCTTATTGCCGTTGCAGTACATCTCGTAGTTGACCGAGCCTTTGCCACCACCACCCTCGTTGAAAATCCAGCCGAAGCCGTTGACATATATGTAGTCTCCGCTTGTCTGTCCGTGGTATGACTCAGCTTGAACAGGAGTCGTCGTGGTCGCAGAAGTCGTTGTCGTGGTCGGCGGAACAGTTGTGTCGGCAGTTGATGTCTGTTCTGTCGTTGTGGTGGTAGTTTCCGTGGTGGCACCAGTAACGGTTGTCGTGATCTGAGGCTCCGTGGTGATTTCCGCTGCCGTTGTCATAGGCGCTGTTGTTGTCAGCGGGGCAGTTGTTGTACTGGTCTCTGTCGGCTGTGAGGTTGCCATGGTCGTAGTCACGATCTTGCGATGCAAAGCTTTTTCTTCTCTCGCAGCTCCGTTGCAGGCTCCCGCCGCACACAGTACAGCGATACAAGCCGCTGCCGCGCTTATTGCCAGTCCGTATCTTTTCTTCTTCGTCATAATGATCCCTCCGTTTCTGCGGTTGTGGTTCTTCGTACCACCAACAATACCACAGAGCGGAGGGATATGTCTATCAAGATTTCGCAGATTCTACCTTTTGCACTGAAATGGGGAGGGAGAGTGGTGGAAATGCAATAAACGGCATTAAATAGTCATCATTCATTCGAATACGATATGTGGTAATATCATTTACTATTAAGTCATTAATCTGATCTTTTTCCGCTACTTTTAAGGACTCAAGATAATCTGCATATAAAGCACCTAAAACAATAGTCACTAATAAATGAGATAACGCACATAAACGCACTAC
>JAGAWN010000129.1 GCA_017941355.1 Ruminiclostridium sp.
CACGAAGAAAGCCTGCACAGAGCGATTGTGGACGCAATAAACGACTTCTGCGATGTGCGGGAGAAGGTGAAAGCCGTTCTGAAAGAGAGCGTGCAAAGAACCATTGCTCCCGAGGGTAAGACGCTGGCACAGCTTGAAAAGCTGAAGAAAGAGATGAATGACGAGGTCAGCAGACTGCTTGACCTTACGCTTAGGGAGAATGATTATACCAAGTACGACAGCGAATTCAAAAGGCTGTCTGACGAGATAGAGAAGATAAACGAGCAGATACGCACAGAGCAGGAAAAGCTTACGGAACGCTCGGTATCCGCCGATACGATGCAGACCATACTTGACAGAATTGAGAACACGAACTTTCAGCTCACCGAGTACGACGATGTTATGACAAGGGGCTTCATAGAGCGGATAACCGTGATAGACAAGCATACAATAAAAATACAATTCAAGGGTGGTTATGAGACTGTACAGACCCTTGATTGACATAGATGAAGCGGCAGCCGGCAGAAAAGGTGGTGGTTGCATTTTAACCATGCAGTTATATAGGATTTAGACATATCGCTTTTGAACGGATTTAATATATAGATATTTGGAAAAATAGGGCAAAAAAACGGATATTTATCTTGACAAAATGATAGATATGTGATATATTAATAATAGTATATAATATGGAGTTGTGTTTATGGGCAGAAACATAGTTAAAGCAAAGCTGGACATAATATTTAAAAAACTGTTCTCTGATAAGAATAACGAGGATCTGTTGCATGATTTCTTGTCCAGTATGTTGGAAATACCGTATGATGACATAAAGCATATCGTCGTAGAAAATTCTGAAATACTACCGGATTCCATTTCCGGAAAGTTCAGCAGACTTGACATTCGTATGACTGTGGATAACAGGCTCGTGAACTGCGAAATGCAGATTGCGAAGGAGGATGCGTTCCGCGACAGGTCGCTGTTTTATTGGTCAAAGATGTATAGTGGCGATCTCAAAAGCGGTGATGAGTACGATAAGCTTAAACAGAGTATTTCCATTAATATTATCAACTTCAATGAGTTTGATACACCGGATTTTCATTCAGTGTTTAAGTTGATTAATCCTCTTACTGGAGAGCAACTTACAGAAAAGTGCGCTATACACTTCTTTGAGCTAAAAAAGATAAACAAGCAGGTCAATAAAAATAACCGTATGGAGCTGTGGCTGCAGCTCATAAATGCGGAGAGCGAGGAGGAGCTTGATATGTTACAGCAGACTGAAGTTCAGCCTATACAGAAGGCTGTTATGATCATACATCAGATGAGCGATGACGAAAAGATACAGGAACTTGCGCGTATTCGTGAGAAAGCCCTTCATGATGAAGCTTCGGCTCTGAGCACAGCGAGAAAAGAAGGTCGTGCGGAAGAGCGCAATGAAATAATTGCTAAAATGCGCAAAAATGGGATGACTGACGAGCAGATCGATAAGATATTATCGGAATAACTGTAGCGTACTGAGGAAAATTGATGTGTTACAGCGGATATAAGCTCAGTCGATACAGAAGGCTGTTATGATCATACATCGGATGAGCGATGATGAAAAGATACAGGGGCTTGCTCGCCTCCGCGAGAAAGCCCTTCATGATGAAGCTTCTGCTCTGAGCACAGCGAGAAAAGAAGGTCGTGCGGAAGGCTTGGCTGTTGGGCGAGACGAACGTGAGGAAGAGCTTGTTAAAAGTATGCGCGAAAATGGAATCCCGGAAGAACAGATAAGAAAGATTATTTCGAGATAAGAGTCATTATAAATTTCCAAGAACATGATAAATGTTCTGGATAAGCCTAAGTCACTTTTCGTATCATGAAAGATGAATGTAGGTTTATAGATTATTGCTCCAAATAGGAATCGGAATATACCTAATAGGAATTTTGCATTGACAAAAAATACAAAAGTATTAATATATCGTTAAAGTTTAATTTTGTTTCTTGGGTGCTTTGCTGAAAGTATTTCTTTTTGTTTTGACATAGCAACATGTGTGTAGATCTGTGTTGTGGTGATTGAACTGTGACCGAGAAGTTTCTGTATGTACCGTATATCAACGTCCTCTTCGAGTAGCAATGTGGCGAATGAGTGGCGAAACATATGTGGAGTAATGTGAATGTCGCTACTGGCTGATTCAGCATATTTGTTTATCATTGAGCGGACTGATTGTTCTGACAAACGATTGTGCAGTCGGTTGACGAAAAAGAATCCTGACGATTTGATATCTCTGGCGAAGTGTAAGCTGTAATTTTTTACTGCTTTCCTGACGCTTCTGTTTTCTATTTGTATGATGCGCTCTTTAGAGCCTTTACCATAGAACTTGATAGTATGATCCGATTCGTTTACATCAGAAGGCTTCAATGAACATATCTCGGATACTCTTGCTCCGGTAGCGAACAGAAGTTCAAGAACAGCAATGTCGCGTATGACCGCCTTGTGCTGGTACACAGTTAAAGCTTCGGACAAGCTACTGTATGCAGCGGAGAGCATGGCGTTTATCGTAAGGAGCGGGATGGTTTTAGGCAAAAGAAGCGGTTCGCGGAATGATGTTTCGATTTTGTCGAATGGATTTGTCTCAATGATTTCCTCGATCATGAGGTAGTGAGTAAATGCTTTTAGGGTAGCAATCTTTCTTCGCACCGTTTTTGGTTTAAATGTGCTGTGAAGATGCGATATGTAATTACATATTTCATTTTTGCTGTATGTGCTGCTTGTAAATTGAGAAAACTGTTTCAGATCCACAGAGTAAGCTCTGATAGTTTTCTCGTTCAAAGCTTTTCTGTTACAGCAGTAGTTAAGGAATGCCGAAATTTGTATTGTTAAATCTATCATAAGGAAGCCTCCTATTATTGTGATGAGTATATTATATTATTTTTTCGCGGATTTGTCTATTATTATGGCGTGGATAATGTTTTTAGTAAATTAAGTTGATTTTTTCGTGTTAACACACGATAACTATAAATTATCATTGAAAGGGTGTAGGAAATGAATTCCGATCAAATAAGCATAAACAGCATTGCAAAACTGTTTGAGGATGAAAAACAGAAGGAATTTATAAGCGAGTTTGCAAAACATTTTAACAATATATCAGAAAAGCTTTACTTTAATCAGATCCAAATGAATATCGGTCATAGGCTACGCCCCAGATTGGTTTATTGGGGGTATATGATAAATAATGCTGCCTGTGATGTCAGCAAGGAAAATATTTCTTTGCTAGCCGATATCGCTGCAAGTATAGAATTTCTTCATAAATCATCGATCATATTGGACGATTTGATTGACAACGACTCGGAAAGACATGGTGAACCTGCATTTCATACGATTTACGGATCTGAAAACACAGTTTTATTTACACTAAATATATTAAGTGTATCTATGATGAATCTCAATAACATATTTTCACAAAACAGTATTTCTCATACTATTTACGGAAAAAGTATGAGTGTTCTTATAAATACAATGTATAAAATGACTTTAGGATGTCTTCAGGAGCAGAATCTGTCAGAAAATACTATTGGAAATATCGAGTATATTAAAGATATTATTCAGAAAGAAACATCTTCTTTGATAGCGAACAGTCTCCTTATCGGGTATTACGCAAGCGGCAAATGTGACGACTGTCAGGAGGAGCTCCTGAATGAGATCGGATATAACTGCGGTTATTGCTTTCAGGCAATGAATGACATCGAGCCTTTTTCCGACGCATCGAAGATCACCGAACATAAAGGGAATGCCGAGACTGATATAATATATAACAAAAAGAATATTGCATATGCGGTTTTGATGAATACCATATCAATTTTTGAAAAAAAGAAACTAGAGAAATCGGGAGAAGAAAAGATCCACTATATAAATAAATTAATGACGAAGTATGATATACGGGGAGTTTTGCTGGAAGAGATAGATAATATGCATAATAAGATCAATAACGATATAAAAAAGCTCGGCAATCTGTGCTCAAACCCAAGCTGGGGCATTGATTTTCAAACGTTTGTCGATTCATTGTTTTCAGTTTGCAAAAATCGGCTGTAATATATCGGTATATATCGGATATATCGCAGCCGCGAAATTTGCTGCAGACAGAAGTGTTGCCATTCCTTTCCCAAGCAAGTCCTTATACGGATATTCCGATGTTTCCATGATATTAATAATTAAATTTACATATTCGGGTTCATTTTCCTGAGAACGGATTCTCTTTGAATAATCCAAGGCAGCGGCTTCTTTGATATTTGAAACTATGGCTTGGATATTAATGTATTCGGATAAACACGTTACAGGGAACAACACTACGATCGCAATAAATATAACACTCCAGCATATAAAAACAAGAGGATATTCTGTGATCTGAAATTTATATGTAAATATATAAAACGCGATAATATAAAGCGATCCTGTCACAAAAAAGCAATTTCTGTACAGTTGATACAGCTTAGTTATATCGATAAGCCAGCCTGTTTTGGCAGGATATGTTTTGTTGTATATTTGACCTGCTTCATTGAAATCTGTTTCGGACAGGTCTTTAATAAATAATGCAAGATACATATATTGCATATAACCTACTATGCTAAAATATACGATCACCACAAATGCGATCAGGCAACACACGCCCAAGGGGTCAATATTAACAAGTCCCAGTGTTATTGCACTTGAGCCAAAGAACACAATAAAAAACATCGGAATAAAGAAATTATGGCTTCCTTTTACCCTTCTTAAAAATTTTACTTTTATTCCCATTATCTTACTGCTCCTGTTTCCTGTCATCTTAGTGTTAAGATTATCAATCGCAGCGATAAATTTCTGTTCGGCATAAATGGCAATGAGCAATATCGATACCATTATGATCACTTTTATCGTGTATAGCTTCATAGGATAAAAAGCATTCAGCACTATACTTATTACAAGTGCAGATGCAGATATAAAAAATATTTGTCGGATGCTGAGATCACGAATAAAGTTATTTATTACAGAAAAATCGATCTTTTCTTTTTGTGATGCATTGTTAGATTTGGGATTTCTATAATTTGAAGATGCAGTTTTTCTTGTTCTTTTTTTACTTTTACTCATTTTATAATTCCTCGTAAGAAATATTTTTGGAGATACATTATGAAATATGATGCGGTAATAATAGGAGGCGGTCCCGCCGGATTATGTACGGCGGTTAATCTTTTGTCTCATGGAGTTTCATGCTGTATAATCGATAAAGCGGTATTCCCGAGAGAAAAGATCTGTGCCGGAGTTTTGACGATAAAAACGCGTGAAAAAATAAACAGTATTTTTCGAGGGTTCCCGTGGGAAGACCTTAAATGCAGTACGATAAGTAAGCTGAAAATACAATTTAGAAACACATCGATCGGAACTTATAATCTCAAATATCCTTATGTGATCGTGGACAGGGCTCAATTTGACTATGAGCTCATGAAATATTTTTTAAGAATGAACGGAAAGCTCATGGAAAATGAGCGTTCATATAAGATTAACATTTCTGATAATAATATAATTTTGTCAGACGGAACAATTATCCAATATGATTTCCTGGTTGGCGCGGACGGTATCAACAGCCGGATACGAAAATTTATTGATCCTTTATACAAGCCAAAAGCCTTGTGCATTCAAGCTTTTACAGAACCCGATTCATGCCCGGAATATGTAAGCGCTGATTTTGGGTACATCCACAGTGGATACTGTTGGAATATTCCGTGCGGCAATAAGCTGGGGATCGGCGTAGCGGGAAGTATTAAGGAATTAAATAACATCAAAAAAACATTTACCACACAGGCAGCAATATATGAGATTGGAAAAAAAGATATAAGGTCATGGCTTCTTTCATGCGGAAATTATGTCCGAAAGCCTATAAATAAAAATATTATTCTTGTTGGCGATGCGGCGGGACTTGTGGATCCCGTGACCGGCGAAGGAATATATTATGCGGTCGAATCCGGAATACTTGCAGCAGATTCTATTGTTTCATTCTATAATAAGGGGTACATGAATTATCATTCGACAGTCAAGCTTATTCACAAAAGAATAAACCAACAAAAACGGTTCAGGTTTTTATTATATTCCGGTTTTTTTAGGAAATCAACACTATTTATTGTAAAAAAGAAAACACATTGGGCTGAATTCATATTTGACGAGGTCATTTCCGCATATAATAACACATATTCGGAAGCTTTAATCAAACTTATAGAATCATTGGTGAGAAAATGAAGAAAAAATCAATTATTATGATTATTTGTATAGTTATGGTAGTATGGGGAATGTTCATTATTTTATTTAACAATTACAACGCCAATAACTATGATAACCCTTTTAAAATATTGAATTATTATGCTTTGATGTTCATTATTAATATTGTTAATATAAATTTTGGATATGAAATACATTATGGAATACTGCGCCTTAGATCTTTGAAAAAATTTTCGTCAAACATAGCTATAATTAATTGCATACTGATTATAACAATTGCAATTTTAATCTCTTTTTTTACTTATAGTCTTGTGTTTGCTCAGGATGTTCCTTTTAGTATGACAATTAAAATTAATGCATTTATTCTTGTGTCATTAACATTGTCCGGTTCTTTTTACTTAATTTCTGTATATTGTATCTATGTATACCATTGTTACATAGATATTTACAAATTAAAAATCGAATGCAATATATTTAGTCTTCTTTCATCCAAAGAGCTATTGAAATCAAATAAAATCTTCTCATTAGCATTAAACACATATTGGATAAATATTGCGTCATATTTAGTTCTGGTTACATACCACGGAATGTTAATTAAAGGATATCCTAATATTATTTCGTATATAATCGAGAACAAGGCCGATGATAAATCACTGGCAAGCATTTGGATTTTATATATAGGTATTCTTATTATTGGCTATTTCTTGTTTAGCTTTTGCCCTTCTAAAATCATAATAAACAAAACATCTCATGTCAAAGCTTTAATGATTAGGAAATTATGCAAAGAAAAAGCCGCTATATCTGAAATACATTCACTGCAGAATGTAACTATAAGCTATAACGAGAATTATAATCATAGATTCATCAGTTCAATTGTAACGATATTGCCGATATTTATCTCAATAATGCAACTTAGATAAATAATGCATAATTTATAGTTATCACGTGTTGGGGAGCAACTAAAAATATTCATTGGATGGAGCTCTATATGTTATTAATTGATAAAGCGATATTTGATACAGATAGAGCAATTTCTAAAAATATTGCTGCTATTGACACATTTGATAGAGGCTTTTTGTCTCAAAATATTCTTTCACAGCTGCGTAATTTTGTAGAGTATATTGCCCAAAAAGTTTATTCGAATGGCTTAGATATAGATCCCAATAATTATGATATGAAAAATAAAGCTTTGGAATTTATAAAATCCAAAGGTGAATTTCGTTTTATTTCGAAATTTCATAATTTGCTGCAGAAATCTGTTTCACACTATACATTTGATGAAGGTGGATCAGAAAGACTAATGCTTAAATACTATGAATATTTGGTGAGAATTAAAACATTCTTAAAATCAAACTACAACATTGATGTGCTTTACAATATAGACTCTTTCCCGTTAAATCTCGACTCAAATCTTTCTGAATATTATGAGAAGATTGGCGAACGTATTGATTTTCCTAGTTCCAATGCATACCGAGATCCATATAATGATAGAGCATATATAGAAAAAATAAAACCATTTTTCGTAGGACATAAAATCTATTATGAGGTTATATTTACAATTGCAGTTGATTATGTCAGTAAATTTGATCGGATAATTGCTTTTACTAGATTTGATATTTCAGATAATTATGCAGTTAAGTTGTCGATGCATAATGATATTATAAATGTAATCGGAAAATCTATGCCTATAAAAATAATAGATTCATGGCAAGTATCAATGCGTCCTTGCGAATTAAAAAATTTTGCCAAAATACTAGGTCGTGAAGATGTTGAAATAAGACCTAATCAATATGAATATCGTGAATTGATGAACTTCTTGACTTTTTCTAATCTAAATCTGACGGATATTGCTACATCTTCTGATAATTCTTATTTGAATGTAAAACAGAGATGTACATATAAGGCTAAAACTACACCGATATTTGGTTGCCTTGATTTAGTTCGCGATATATTAAGGAATAATACTTCCGGTGAAAATGTTATACGATATTTGCTATATAAATTAAATAATAATGTAATTAAAAAACAATATAGTTTTGAAAAGTGTTCTATTTTATCTAATTTGAAACTAAGTTGGGATTGTGCACCGTTCGATAGTATGCCATTTGCAACTTCCCTTGTAAACCATAATCCAAGATTATATGACCTTCTTGAATGTATTGATAATAGAGATAGAGAGCATGAATTTTTAGCTCGGAAAATTCATGTTAATGCTGAGCAAAACGGAATGCTATTTACTCCGATTAAAGATTTATTATGTTTTGGAAATATTAAGTTTCTTGCGGAAGAATACAATAAAAGATTATATTATAAACATACTAATAGAAAATTAAAAATATATAAAGATCATGTTTATGAAAATGGGTTTGCGGAAGATACAGCTGAGATTATAGAAAAGATAATTGATATGGCTCAAAATGGTGTCGACGATTATAAAACAAATGTCGAATCTTGGCTTAACAATTCAAAATATAATATAGATTGTCCAGAAAAACTACAAACACTGAAAACTATGTTTGAGAGCTCTTGCGTAGCATTGATATATGGCGCGGCGGGAACAGGAAAATCAACTCTAATTAATCACATATCAAATCTTTATAATAATGAAAAAAAGCTCTATCTAGCGAATACTAATCCTGCAGTGGATAATATGCGGCGAAAGGTTAACTCCGATAGTCATAACTGTACATTTATGACTATCAAGAAGTATAATTCTAACTATACCAGAATTATTTATGACTTGGTAATAATTGATGAGTGTAGCACGGTGAGTAATTCCGATATGAAGTACTTTTTGGAGCACACATCATTTAATAAACTTGTTTTGGTTGGTGATGTGTTTCAGATTGAATCTATTCGTTTAGGAAATTGGTTCAGTGTCGCAAATAGATTTGTTCCTAAAACAGCGATAACAGAATTAATAAAGCCTTATAGAACTACAAATGATAATTTGCTGACAGTGTGGGAAAGAGTACGAACTCTTGATGATGCAATATTGGAGCCGATGGTAAAAGCCGGGCTCACCACAAAACTTGATGATTCAATATTTGAATATCGTGATAAAGATGAAATTGTGCTATGTCTTAATTATGACGGATTATATGGTATCAATAATTTAAACAGATTGCTACAAAGTAATAATCCAAACAGAGGGTATATATGGGGGATTAATACATATAAGGTTAATGATCCGATATTGTTTAATGAGTCCACAAGGTTTAATCCTTATGTTTACAATAATATGAAGGGAAGAATTGTTGATATTGAGCTAAGCAATTCTAATATTAGGTTTGACATAGAATTAGATCATTTTCTTGATAGAGTAAGCCCTTTTTTTAACGAATTTGCATTAATAGGTTTATCATCTGATAATAATTCCATAATTAGATTTTATGTTGATAAATTCGAATCAACTGATGAGGATGATGAATCAAACAGAGCTATTGTCCCTTTTCAAATTGCGTATGCTGTATCAATACATAAAGCACAAGGACTTGAGTATAATTCGGTAAAAATAGTTATTACAAATGAAGTGGAAGAATTAATAACTCATAATATATTTTATACTGCGATAACCCGTGCTAGGGAGAAACTAAAAATTTATTGGTCTCCTGAAACTGAAAAGAAGATACTGGAAAGCTTATCGGCAAGAAATTATAATAAGGATGCAGCGCTTATTGCATCTTTATATAAATTGAAAATGAGTTACAACTAATTGTTCATTAATATAATTGCTTTTTATTAATTGGTGGGAGTGAAATTGTTGTGAGAGAAATAGGTTCAACATGGGGAAAATGGGATTTTCATGTGCATACTCCATATTCAATACTTAACAATATGTTTGGGTTTAATCCGTTTGATTCTGAAGACAATTATCATGAAAAAGAGTTTGATAATTACGTCACTACACTTTTTTTAAAAGCAATAGAAAATGAGATTGTTGCAATAGGAATTACTGACTATTTTATGGTTGAGGGTTATAAAAGGATCAGACAAGAATACCTTGACTCACCAAAAAAAATGGAGAAACTATTTCCTGAAAAAACAATTAGAGACAAAATCTATAATATTTACGTTTAAAATCCCTATTTGCATAGTGTTGGTTTTTAGTGTATAATCTGTGTATACCAACACAGAGGAGAAACTATATGAAACACCAGTCAGATAGGTATAAGTCACGACAAGTAACACCGTGGGATATGAATCCTGAGCTAAC
>JAGAWN010000130.1 GCA_017941355.1 Ruminiclostridium sp.
ACCGGGTTGTCGGATATGCCTGTTATAAGAGCTGCCGCCTTGTCCGGAACATGAAGAAGTGTAAGGCAGGTGCCGAACGCGGAACTTACCGCGATAAGAATAAGTACGATCGAAAGTGTGTCGATGCACTTTTTAAGGCTTTCCCAAACACCCTTCCAGTTCAGTCCCTTATATACGAATACCGAAACGAACAGAGAGTATATTACCGCGATAGCAGCGGACTCGGTAGCTGTGAAAACGCCGCCTACAACGCCGACTATTACGATAAGCACCGCGAGCAGCGCCCAGATAGACTTTCCGAGCTGTTTTACAAAGTTTACTATTGAGAATTTCTCGCCTTTGGGGTAATGACGGCGAACCGCAAGTATGTAGGAGCCGACCATAAGTGCTATCGCAAGGAGCGCTCCCGGCAGATATCCCGCCATGAAAAGCGCGCCTACGCTTAGTCCGCCGACGGCGGTAGCGTATATTACCATGTTGTGGCTCGGAGGAACAAGAAGTCCTTCGCAGGAGGAAGTGATAGTAACTGCGGTGGAGAAATCCGCGTCATAGCCCTCGTCCACCATCATAGGTATAAGTATCGAGCCGAGAGACGCGGTATCGGCAGCCGCGGAACCGGAAATGCCGCCGAAAAAATAGGAAGCGACAATGTTGACCTGCGCAAGTCCGCCGCGCATCCACCCGACAAGTGAGTTCGCAAGTGCTATCAGTTTATCCGAGATACCTCCCGTACCCATAAGAACGCCCATTGTTATGAAGAACGGGACTGCCATGAGTGAAAACGACCATACTCCCTTTACCATAAGCTGAGGGAGAGAAACAAGACTTTGCCCCATAGATACGAGACAGAGCGCGGTAGATATGCCGACAGCATACGCTATCGGAAAGCGCAGCAGTATCATTATCAGAAAACTGCCGAGCAGTATCACGGTAGATAAGGTTTCGGCGTCCATAATCATTTCTCCTCCTTTTTATCTTCGTCTTTTTCCCAGAATGCCCCGATACGCAGGACTACCTGCTCAAGCTCGAATATTATCATGCCGGCACCTGCGGTAGGGATAGACATATACTGCCAGAATTTGCTGAGCCAGGGAAGAGAGATGTAACTTCCGAGTGCGGAAAGAGGTGACGCGCAAAGCTTTATACCGTAAATCAGCAGTACCGCGCCGAGCGCGAGCACCGCTATATCGGCGATAAGATCCGAGATCTTCAGAACGGTCTTTGACAAATACATATCAAAAGCCGTCATGCGGATATGACCGCGTTTTCGTATTGCGAGAGCCGCCGACAGCACAGCCATATAGACCATCATAGTGAGCACAAGCTCCTCGCTCCAGCTCGGGTCGGTGATAAACGGGATATACCTTCCCGCTACCGCCCATACGGTTATCAGGATATCGCCTATAAGCAGAAGCTTGCATATAAACAGTATCACCTTGTATGTAATATCATACACCGGACGGAGGACTTTCAACTTTTCAAGAACAACAGGCATTGTGTCACCCTCCTTGTTTCATGTCAACTATCCGCTGATACAGTTCGCGGTTTCCGGACGTATATTCTTCGATGACAGGCCTGCAGGCTTCTACCCACGGAGTCTTGTCCTCTACCTCAACGATGTTGACATTCTTTTCACGCAGCTGTGCCATTGTATCATCAATAAGCTCATCTACCTTTTCGCGGGCTACGCGGGAGGCATATTTTGCGCCTTCCTCTACCCAGCCCTGCTCCTCTTCGCTTAGCTTTTCCCAGCTGTATTCCGCCATAACTATCTGCATAACGCCGAGGGTGTGTCCGTCAAGCAAAAGATTCGGCGCAACTTCCGGGAATGCGTTTGACAGGTAGTTAGGTATAGGCTGCTCGGCTCCGTCAACAACTCCGCTGCTGAGCGCACTGTACAGCTCTGTGAAAGCTACGGGTGTCGCGTAAGCGCCGAGATCGTCCACCATACCTGTCATTACCGGGTCTGAGGAAACGCGGAGTTTCAGATTTTTAAGGTCATCGAGCCCTTTGATTTCCTTTTTGAAGAAGAAGTTGCGGAAGCCCTCCTGCGCATAGCACAGACCTCTGATCGGAAGTCCGATCTCGCGCGGTTCGAGCAGGATCTCCTGTGCAAGCTCGCTCTCGGCAAATCTGTAGAAATGCTCGTCATCCACAAAAGTATAGGGTATGCCGAGCAGGGCTGCTTTATCACAGCCGTACTGTGTCAGTGCCGATGCGGTTATACGGGTAAAATCGGTGATATTGCCGCCGCCGAGAAGGTTGTCGATAAGCTGATCCTCGCTTCCGAGCACGCCGTTTGCCTGAATGTCGATGATGAGTGATCCTCCTGACAGCTCCTCGACTTTTTCCTTGAATGCCTTTGCCATTTCTCCCGGCACTGTTCCGTCAAGGTTGTTCATTTCCGCATAAGTGAGCATCTTCGGACCTGATCGCATACCCGCCGTCAGGCTGAGTATTACCATTGCGCACAATCCGACAAGAAGCAGTACGCCGACCGCAGTGAAAATATGTTTTTTCGTATAAGTCACCTCTCTGTATTATGATCGAGCTGATTTTCCCCGGAAAACCGCCCGTATTATTATATCATATTATTCTTGATATTGCAAGAATTTAGGCGTAACTGCAACACAGTTTTCTGAAAAAACAATCGTGCAAAACAAAAGTTCCGCACGGTTTACAGATATATATTCAGGATCACTCGTCTTTGCCTATCCTGCGAAGCGCCCTTACCTCGGAGAATGATGTTTTACGGCTGACAGTGAGCGCCCTGCCTATCCTGTACACAAACAGCACCGGCTGAAGCAGCTTATGCCTGTAAAAGAAAGGATAGCTTGATCTGATGCTTTCCTGTGACAAAAACAGGCGCTCTTTTATATATCCGAGCCTGGAGCTTTTTCTGACACTGTTGCGCACACGGTTTCCGATGTTGCCGTACACCCCGGAGAATATGTAGTAATCGAGAAGCTGCTTCTGAGCGCCGTCCGGAGTCCCGAAAGAGAAAAGGGTCATCGCAAGTTCGCGGTTATTACGCTCAAACTCCGTTAAGCCGAGCTTTTCGGCTTCCCGCGCGATATACTCCCTATCGAGGGTGCTGCCGAACTTTTTCAGAAACACATAAGTGTCGATAAGCGCCCGCAGTCCGATACCGCCTCCGCTGAAATGCTTGTATTCATGCGCCAGAAGATACAGGTAGAAATCCTCGTTAGTAAAGCGGCAGCCGTAACTGCTGCCCTCGTCCCTTACCAGACGTTCCCTGACGTTTTCGTAGTATTTTTCAAATCCGGACAGACCGTCGTTGAAAAGCATGAAGTGCATCTCAAAGTTGAATATCGGCGGCTTCTGATAGCAGTCGTCATGCCCGCAGTCATAATGAATAACATTGTATCCGCGCGAGATCATTATTTCCCGCAGATCGGCGGCTCTGCTCCTGTCAAACAGGATATCGTTGTCGCACATCTCCCTCATGCCGAGTTTGGGATAGTAATCTTTCAGCAGTATGCCTTTCAGCGGCATATACCAGATACCCTGCTTTTCCATTTCCGCCAATATCGCTTCACGTTCGATCTGAAACAGTATTGCGGAGTTTACGGTATTTGCCTGCGCATTGATGAAACGGCTGTCGTTTATACCCGCCGCAGCCAGCGCAAAAGACACTAAACCGGCAGTTCTGTGCCTGCTGCACACCCGGTAAAGTTCATCGAGGTCTGTCTTTGCAAGCTTTTCCGGGGAGGGCTTTCTGCCGTCCAGAGCGCAAGCCGCGAGGTAGATCATGCCGTAAGCTGCGTATCTGTACTTGTCCCGACTGATCGTTTCTTCACCCATTTCCGGCATTGTCCTTTCTCTGAAAGAATCTTTTTATCCTGCCCGCAAGCTGCCGAAGCCGCATGAACGGGATCCGGACAGGCGCGGCTGCTACCCACACCCGCGAGTATAGCTTATACCACAGTTCGTCAACGGAGTGCTGTTTCCCGGCGCGCAGGAATCCGGTCATAACGCCTATTATGTCACTGTCGGTAATGCCGTATTCTTTCACTGTACAGTTGTCTCCCCGTATGACGTAACCGTTTTCAAGCACGCCGATGACCCGGTGCAGCACATATTTGTCCGCCGGGCGGCGGTACAGGACAACATCATACTTCCGGCATCTTTCGCTGCCCTTGGCTTTCACGATGAAGTGATCCTTCTGCTGCCTCAGAAGCGGCATCATGCTTGTCCCGCGGAAGAAGTGAGTCATTCTGCCGTGCTTTTTCAGATAATCTTCGTATTTCACAGCCGCGCTCAATCGTTGATAGCGCCTATGCTGCGGAGCTTCTCTATAACAAGTTTAACATCGCGCTCAACATCGGAGCGTTCCGCGTTATAGGTTTCAAGCATTTTTTCAATTATAGCTTCCTCGGTGGTGTCCTCTCTGAGACAGCGGCAGATAAAATCGGAAGTCTCGTTGTTCCTTACTATGCCGTTAAAGTCTCCGCCGCCTGTGGTAATAACGTAGTATTCGCCGTTCGAGGAGTGTATGATAAAATTCGGGTCAAGCTTCATTGTTCTTTCCTTTCATGTCGGGTCACCGCCGGATCCGGCTTTGGGCAATACCGCAATGTCCGCGCTCGCTGCCCGTGAATGATCCTAAAAAACACGACCCATGATCCGGGTCATGGATCGTGTTTTGGCTGAGTTTTCAGGCTTTAACGGTAAAATCAAACTTCCGGAAAGGCAGCTCCTCCAGCCGCATTTCCGATGCGATAAGCTTTGCAAGAAAATAAATGATCGAACACTCGTCTTCCTGCCATATCCGGTGGCTTCTCGGCTCGGCACAGATAAGATAGCCGTCGGTAATGTCCTTTATGCCTATCCTTATGACAAGCAAAGTCTCCACATTATGCTTTTTCAGTGCTTCATAGAATACCGGAGCCGTGCCGCGGATATCGCTCAATTCGTTTGTGCGGTAAATATCGTCCTTTGTGATCTGCCCGATATCCCCCACATATTCACGGAAGCTTTTGTCAAGCACGGCGTGCATTATGTTATCCGAGTCGGAGTAGTAAAGATCGGTTATCCCTATTTCCTCCATAAGCAGCGGGATCACCGCGTGAAACTTGTTTTCAAGACCCGGCACAAGCTCAAACTGCCGTATCAATGACTGCATAATAGTACAGATCCCGTGTCCGGCAAGCTTTTTGATCTCGATGTTCCTGTGCTTCTCCTCGACATAGATGATGTAGCAGTTCCTGCCCTTGTTCTTGCCGCGGTAAAGCGTTTTGTCTATCATCGAGAAAAGCTCGTCATAATCCTCGCTGTCGGTAGGATATGTGGCGCAGCCTATGGTAGCGGTTATAAGCGGGCTGCAGGTCTCAAGATCGTAGTTCCTTCGGAGAAGCCGGTTTCCTGTGTACATACCGGTAAAGAACGACTTCTTATCGTCGTATGTGAGGTGTTTGAGATCAATAAAAATAAGCTCGTCACCGCCGAAGCGTCCTGCGATCCCGAATCCGTCTATGTAATCCGCGAGCGCCGCCGATACGCCTTTGAGTATCCCGTCGCCTGCGCTGTGACCGTATGTGTCGTTTACAAACTTGAAATTGTCGAGATCCAGCATTACAAAGCTGAACGGTATCTTTTCTGCTATCAGCGATTTTGCAAAGCCGAGAATATACGCCCTCGAGATTATTCCGGTCAGAGGATCCGTTATATGCTCAAGCCCTGTCGTTTCAAGCAGCCTGGCAAAATATTTGTATTTTATAAGCTGTTCGATCTTATACATAGCCATAAAACCTTCCTGTCTCATGCAGAAGACATAATATTCAACTTTCTATGCACATATCATTATACATCATTCCGACAGAAAAAGCAAGTGTTTTGGTAAATGAAACAGTTTTTTCTCTGTATTGACAAAAACACCGGCTGAGATTGTGCATCGCAGCCGGTGTTCCTTCCGATTGGTTACTTTGTAAAATATTTTACTGCGTTATTGTAGCTGATATCCTTAACTATCTGTCCCACAAGCTCGATATCTGCGGGATATTCGCCGTTCTCGATAAGCGAGCCGAACATATCGCAGAGTATTCTTCTGAAATACTCGTGACGGGTGTAGGAGAGGAAGCTGCGGCTGTCGGTGAGCATTCCCACGAACTTTGAAACAAGTCCCAGCTGAGAAAGCGCGGTGAGCTGCTTCTGCATACCGTCCTTCTGATCGTTGAACCACCATGCGGAACCGAACTGGATCTTGCCGACTATGCCGCCCTGCTGGAAGCAGTTCATTATCGTGGCGATCACTTCGTTGTCGCGGGGGTTGAGGCAGTAGAGAATGGTCTTGGGCAGCTCATCGGTGCTGTCGAGAGTGTCCAGAAGCATAGCGAGCGGCTTTGCAAAAGTCTGATCCTCGATCGCGTCATAGCCTGTATCCGGCCCCAGCAGGCTCATATATCTGCGGGAGTTGTTGCGCAGAGCGCCGATGTGGTACTGCTGTACCCAGTGCAGACGCGCATACTGCTTTCCGAGGTGTACAAGTATATAGCCCTTGTACTGCTTTATCTCGTCGGGAGTAAGATCGTCGCCTGCCAGCGCTTTCTTTACGATCTTATCTGCCTTGTCCTTGTCGGCGGGCTTGAACATCACTACATCGAGGGCATGGTCGGAGCATACGCAGCCTACACTGTCAAAATACTCGATGCGCTTTGTCAGAGCCTCGCAAAGGCTGTCAATACCGTCGATACGAACGTCAGCCGCGTCCGCAAGCTTTGCGATATACGGAACATAAGTCGGCAGTTCGATGTTTATAGCCTTGTCGGGGCGGAAAGCGGGGCAAACTTCAACGTCAAAGGTCTTGTCCTCTTTGAGCAGCTTGTGGAAGTGCAGATCGTCAATGGGATCATCGGTGGTGAACAGCTTCTTCACATTGCTCATGGAGATGAGCTTTCTTGCGGTGAGTGTTTCAAGCTTCTTGTTGCACTTGTCGAAAATGTCCTTTGCCGTAGCGGGAGAAAGGATATCGTAGATATCGAAGTATCTCTGGAGTTCAAGGTGTGTCCAGTGGAAGATCGGGTTGCCGATTGCGTAGGGCATTACCTCAGCGTACTTCATAAACTTCTCGAAATCGCCCTTGTCGCCGGTGATGTAGCTCTCGTCAACGCCCATTTCGCGCATGAGCCTCCACTTGTAGTGGTCACCGCCCAGCCAGCACTCGGTTATCGAAGCGAACTTTCTGTCGTTGTAGATCTCCTCAACGGGGAGGTGGCAGTGAAAGTCAAATATCGGCATATCCTTTGCGTAGTTCTCGTAAAGAGTTACCGCAGTCTCGTTGCTGAGGACAAAGTCCTTATCCATAAATTTCTTCATTTTGTTCTCCTTGTATGTTTATAATGTTACACCTGTTTTGAAAAGCGCGATATCACGCGAGTTATAGCGCTCGTTCACCGTCTGCTGTCCGTTTGCGACTGCAACAACAAGATCGGTAAGCTGTTCAAGCTTGTTCTCGAAAGTGTCTCCGGCGACTATGCTGCCCGCGTCGAAATCTATCCAGTTCGGCTTTCTTTCGGCAAGGTCTGAGTTGGTGGAGATCTTAACCGTGGGTACGAAACCGCCGAAAGGAGTTCCGCGCCCTGTAGTGAACAACACCAGATGACACCCCGCGCAGCCGAGATTGGTGACTGCGACCATGTCGTTTCCGGGGCCGTTCAGCAGATTGAGTCCGTGCGCCGTCAGCGAGTCTCCGTCAAACAGTACGTCGCATACCTTTCCGGTTCCGGATTTCTGTGTGCAGCCCAGCGACTTGTCCTCCAGCGTAGTGATACCGCCCGCCTTGTTTCCGGGGGAGGGGTTCTCATACACCGGCTGATCGTGCTTCTGATAGTATTCCTTGAAGCCGTTCACAAGCTTCACTATCTTTCCGAATGTAGCTTCGTCCTTCGCCCTGTCCATGAGCAGCTGCTCCGCGCCGAACATTTCCGGGACTTCCGTAAGCACCGTAGTTCCGCCGGCAGCCGCAATATAGTCGGAGAACCGTCCGACCAGCGGATTTGCTGTGATCCCCGACAGACCGTCGGAGCCTCCGCATTTGAGTCCGACTTTCAGGCATGAGATGTCTTTCTCAACACGCTTGTCGTTCTTCGCCCGCTCATACAGCTTTTCAAGCAGCTTCACGCCCTCTGCGATCTCGTCCTGTACGTCCTGCGCAATGAGGAACTCTGTGCGTTCCTCGTCGTAGTCACCGAGAGTTTCCCTGAACACGTCCATGCGGTTGTTCTCGCAGCCGAGTCCGAGTACCAGCACGCCGCCGCTGTTGGGGTGCTTCACCATTCTTTGCAGCAGCAGCTTTGTCCGCTCGTGATCCTCGCCGATCTGTGAGCAGCCGTAAGGGTGCGTGTAGGTAAAGCAGCCGTCGATACCCGGCAGATCGCCGTGCTTTTTGCAGAACGCAGCGACGATAGCTCTCGCCTGCGCGTTCACACAGCCGACTGTGGGGATCACCCACAACTCGTTGCGTATGCCGACTTCGCCGTTCTTTCGCTCATATACGTTCACCGTGCGGTGCTTGACTTCCTTTGCGGGAGCAGGCTCCTTGCGGTTGTATGTGTATTCGAGAGTTCCGTCAAGGCAGGTAGCCATATTGTGGCTGTGGATATGCTCACCGGGCGCGATATCGGCAGTTGCCTGTCCGATCACCTCGCCGTATTTGATTATCTTTTCGCCCTTTTTTATGGGTCTGAGGGCGAATTTATGCCCTTTGACTATATCCTCGGCAAGCGTCACGCCCTCGGCTGTATCGCCTTTTTGCAGCGGCACGAGAGCAACTCCGACGGAATCACCGGGCATTATCACAATTGTCTTTTTCAATTCACTCACCGAGAAACTCCTTTAACGCTGCCGTTTCGCCGTTCTCCAGTATGCTCCTTATGTATCCGGAAACAAGGGAAAGGTTGTCGTCCTCATCGAGATCCTGTCCCCAGAGTTCCGCAGCGGACAGAGCTTTCTTTGCGATATCCGCGGGGGCGGAAAGCTTCCACACTTCTTTCCAGAAGTCGAGATACGCGGGATCGTCCTTTACGGGGATATCCTCGTCGCCGCGCTTTCCGCGGTAGAACACCGCCAGTGACGCGAACGCGAACAGAATATGCTTCGGAGACTTGCCGAACTTTGCTCGGTAGTCGTTGTATGTAGGCAGCAGCCGCGCCTTGAATTTGGAAACGGAGTTCAGGGAAATGGAGATCAGCTCATGGCGGATAAACGGGTTCATAAAGCGATCCATTACCGCGGACGCGAAAGCGTTCAGTTCGTCCTCCGGCAGATCAATGGTAGGCTTTATCTCCTCGGCTGCAAGCTCTTTCACGAAACGTCCCACATACTCGTCGGTG
The DNA here is from genome assembly GCA_017941355.1 of Ruminiclostridium sp. Classification (GTDB taxonomy): domain Bacteria; phylum Bacillota; class Clostridia; order Oscillospirales; family Ruminococcaceae; genus Ruminiclostridium_E. Next base: position 9,351 of record JAGAWN010000130.1, read on the forward strand.
ACAGCCTCGCGTACCGTGTCTATGCCGCTGAGATAAGCCACCGGCATCATTGCGGTGTGGGAGCCGTTGAGTATCTTCACCTTTCGCTGCTTGTAAGGGGTGATGTCGTCCGCATAGATAACATTGAGTCCTGCCTTGTCGGCGGGAAGTCTCTCCTGCACGAAAGGCTCTTTCCGGAGGACCCACAGATGGAACACTTCCCCCTTTACTATGCTGCCGTCGGTATATCCCTGTTCCTCGCATATCTGCGCGGCTTTGTCCTTCGGGTAACCGGGAACTATCCTGTCAACGAGGGTATCGGTGAAGTGGTTCGCGTTATTCAGCCAGTCTATGAATTCCCCGCTCATGCCGTGTATCTTTGCAAGCTCGTTCATTACCCGTTTAAGTTCCTCACCGTTGTGGTCGATAAGTTCACAGGGAACTATCGCAAGCCCCTTTGTCATATCTCCGCCGAAACGGTCATATCTTGCTTTCAGAAAAGCGAGCAGCTTGCCCGGAAAGCTCTTCGGGCAGGCTGAAAAGTCTGTATCCGATGTATCCAGTGCGATACCGGCTTCCGTGGTATTGGAAACGATGACCTCGAGATCCTCGCTTGCCGCGTAACCGAGATACTTGTCATACTCGGTGTACGGGTCTATGAAATCACGAAGTACATCTATAACATTGCGGCTCTGTATCTTTTTGCCGTTGTCGATACCCTCGAGGCATACGGTATATAAGCCGTCCTGCGCGGCAAGATCCTTTACCCTGCCGTGAGGGGTAGGCTGAACTACCGCGACATCGGCGTTCATAACGCCTGCTTTGTTGAGATTCCAGATAATCCAGTCAACAAAAGCTCTCAAAAAATTGCCCTCTCCGAACTGGAGTACCTTTATAGGTCTTTCTCCGGCAGGAAAATTGGTTCTGTTCAGTTCTTTCATAATAATGCCACCCTGTTCTGAATTCTGCGGCAATACCGTACAAGGTCGCTGCGGACATTGTGCGGTATTGTCTGGTGTTATTTGAATGATTTTGTTTTAATGCGCTTTTCTGTCTGTTTGTCGAACAGATAAACACTCTCATAAGGGATCACAAAATCGAACTGTGAACCCACGCTGGGGGACTGGTGCGGATCGACCTTCAGAATGACGTTGAATCCGTCAAAGTTGACGTAAACGTTGGTGGTATCACCGAGAAGCTCAACGAGGTTCACGAAGCACCTGATCTTGTAGCCGCCTCTTCCGCTGTCTCCGAGAGCGGGGCGAATGGATTCCGGACGGAAGCCGAACACTATTTGGCTGCCCTCATACTTGTCGAGAACGTCCTGATCGGCAACAGCGCGAAGCTCTATATGGTTGTCGTTGAGAGTAAGATTTCCGGATGAAACGCGGCTTTCTATGAAGTTCATCGGAGGTTCGCCGATAAATCCCGCCACGAACATATTCATAGGGTTGAAGTAAAGATCGTAAGGCGTTCCCACCTGCTGGATATAGCCGTCTTTCATTACGACTATCCTGTCAGCCATAGTCATAGCCTCGGTCTGGTCATGGGTCACATAAATTGTTGTAGCGCCTGTTTCGCGGTGAAGCTGGGTTATCTCCGAGCGCATGGTCACTCTCTGTTTAGCATCGAGGTTTGAAAGCGGCTCGTCCATGAGGAATATGTTCACCTTGCGGATTATCGCGCGTCCTACCGCTACTCGCTGTCTCTGACCGCCGGAAAGCTCTCTCGGAAGTCTTTCGAGGTAATCGGTAAGTCCGAGGATACGGGCGGTATTGTTCACCCTCTCCTCGATAACGTCATCGTCCACACCCTGTAAAGTGAGTCCGAAAGCGAGGTTCTCATAAACCGTCATGTGCGGATAAAGCGCGTAACTCTGGAATACCATAGCCACACCGCGCTCGCGGGGTCCCATTTCGTTCGCGCGTTCCCCGTCTATGTAGAACTCACCCTTGCTGATATTTTCCAGACCCGCGATCATGCGGAGAGTCGTGGATTTTCCGCAGCCCGAAGAGCCTACGAATACTATGAATTCACCCTTTTCGATCTCAAGGTTGAAATCATGCACGGCGTGAAAGCCATTCGGGTAGATTTTATTGATCCCTCGTAATGTCAGATATGCCATAGCTTTACCCACACTTTCATTCTAATTTACGGCAATGAAGCCTGTTATCTCAGATCAAGATTGTTGATGTTGTCCATATCGTCGTATGTCTGGTTCTCACCGCACATACCCCATATAAATGTGTAATTGCTGGTAGCGGTGCCGCAGTGGATAGACCAGCTGGGGCTGATGACCGCCTGTTCGTTGTGCATGATTATGTGACGTGTTTCCTGGGGCTGACCCATCATGTGGAATACCACGTTGTCGTCCTCAAGCTCGAAGTAGAAGTAAACTTCCATTCTTCTCTCGTGAGTGTGAGCGGGCATTGTGTTCCATGAGTTGCACTTGTCAAGCTCGGTCATTCCCATCTGGAGCGAGCAGGACTCGCATACCGCCGGGTGGATATACTGGTTGACCACGCGCTTGTTCATGTTCTCTCCGCTTCCGAGAGGACGGTGGTTAGCCTTGTCCTTGGTGATGTAAACGGTGGGGTAGGTCTTGTGCGCGGGACTGGAGTTGATGTAGAACTTTGCGGGGCAAGAAGCATTATCCGAGCGGAACACGACTTCCTTTGTACCCATTCCGATGTAAAGTCCGTCCTTGAAGTCAAGCGCATACTCGGTGCCGTCCAGCACAACCGTACCCTTGCCGCCGACATTGATAATGCCCATTTCGCGTCTTTCAAGGAAGTATTCCGTGCCGAGTTCCTTTGTGCTGCCGAGTTTGAGTTCGCCGTTCACCGGCATAGCGCCGCCTGCTATCATTCTGTCCTGATGCGAGTAGGTGAGGGAGATCTCGTCCTGCTCAAAAACATTGTCGATCAGGTAGTTCTTACGGAGAGTCTCCGTATCGTAGTATTTGGAATCATTGGGGTGATTCGCGTATCTTATATCAAGTTTCATGGTTATTTCTCCTTTTACATTCGTTCTCTGAGATGATTCACCGCAAAGGGGATATCATCGCCTGTTGTCCCCTCAAATACAAGGTTCGCGTCGGGGCAGACTTTCTTTATTTCCGACAGTATCCTGTCATAATCGAAGATACCCTTGCCGACTCCGCACTGTTTCAGAGAACCGTCATCGTTTATCGTACAGTCTTTGATGTGGAACACACATATCCTGTCACCGAATGTTTGCAGTCCCTCTTCGAGAATGTCGTACATCTTATCCACATTCGAGCCGTCAAGATAATTGTACAGGTCAAAGATTATGCGTATGTTGTCCGCGCCGATGTCCTTCACCGCACGTTCGAGGGTCTTTACGTCCCAGCACACATGACCGAACGCGCCCTCCATGCCGACATTCACGCCGCAGTCCTGCGCAAACTCGCACAGTCCCGCGAAAGTACGTTCCACGCGCAGCAGCGCTTCCTCGGTGCGGTTCTGCGGGTGGTAAGTCCACTTGTCGCCGTTGTATGAGCCTGTCTCCGAACCTACGATATTGCAGCCGAAAGATTTCACAAGCGAAAGGTAGTCCCTGAATACCGCGATACCGTTGGATATCTTATGTTCGTCAGGGTGTACGGGGTTGAAGTACGCGCCTGTCAGCGGGACAGTCTTTCCGGACTGCTCAAACACCGCCCGGAACTTTTCAGCCCGTTCCGCGGTAACGGAGCCGGGGACATACTGCACATCGTCAAGGCACTTGTACGCCACAAGCTGAACGCCCTCCAGCCCCAGTTCGTCAAGACGCGAAACTATGTTTTCTTCGCCCTTGACACCGAGGTCATGGGCGCGGATAAAAAGCTTCATCATCGTGCTTAACGCTGAACGCGTCCGGAAGCGTCGCCGCCTGCGAGAGTTTCAACGTCCTCACGGGTAACGAGGTTGAAGTCGCCGGGGATAGTGTGCTTGAGAGCGGAAGCCGCTACCGCGAATTCCAGCGCAGCCTTGAAATCCTTGCCGTCACAGAGACCGCAGATAAGTCCGCCCGCAAAGGAATCGCCGCCGCCTACGCGGTCAACTATCGGATTGATGTTGTACTTTCTGGAGTGATAGAACTCCTTGGTCTTGCCGTCCATGATGCAGGCTGACCAGTCGTTGTTGGAAGCCGAATGGCTCTCACGAAGCGAGGAGATAACGTACTTGAAACCGAACTGGTCTATCATTCTTCCGAAGATGTCAACGTAGCCCGCGAGTTCGAGGTCGCCCTTTGTAACGTCGGTGTTGCCGGGCTTGAAGCCGAGGACTTTTTCTGCGTCCTCCTCATTGCCGATGCACACGTCAACGTACTTCATAAGGTTGGTCATTACTTTCTGAGCCTTTTCGGAGGACCAGAGTTTCTTGCGGAAGTTGAGGTCGCAGGAAACGGTAACGCCGTGCTTCTTAGCAGCCTTGAGCGCTTCTTCGGTAACTGATGCCGCAAGATCGGAGATAGCGGGAGTGATACCGGTAAAGTGGAACCAGTCCGCGCCCTCGAAGATCTCGTCGAAGTTGAAGTTGGAAGCGTCCGCAGTAGAAATGGAGGAATGCGCTCTGTCATATACCACGTTCGACGCTCTCATTGCCGCGCCTGTTTCGAGGTAGTAGATTCCGAGTCTCTCGCCGCACTTAGCAATGTGCTTTGTCTCAACGCCGTATTTGCGGAGAGCCGCGATCGCGCACTTTCCTATGGGGTTATCCGGCACAGCGGTAACGAATTCAGCGTCATGTCCGTAGTTTGCAAGCGAAACTGCCACATTTGCTTCGCCGCCGCCGTAGTTGATATCGAACTCGTCTGCCTGAATAAATTTTTCGTTATTGGGGGTGGAAAGTCTGAGCATGATCTCGCCCATTGTGATTATCTTTGCCATACAGTTTTATTCTCCTTGTCGTTATGATGATACCGGTTTACGCTGTCACTTTCTCTCGGTGAGATGTACCGCAAATCCCGCGAACTCGTCTTTCAGATATACTACCGTCATTCTGCCGTCAGCGTCGTACTTTGCTGTGGACATATCCACTGCGATGCCCTGGTGTTCGAGCTGATATACCGCTCTGCGCACGCTGTTGGTAGCTACCGCGATATGTCCGTTCTTACCCTTGAACGGGGACTTCATGCACTCGATCTGAGAACCGGAGAATATGCTGCTGTTTCCGGGCTTCTGCTCCCAGCCGAACATATTGAAGAACTTGGAAGTAACGTCCGCAGCTTCCGATTCGTTTTCGCAGTTGAGTCCGATATGCGCAATGTCGAAGCCCAGCATCTTGTTGACAGCCGAGCGGCACAGCGCGGTGATCTCCTCCCACTTGCCCGCTTTTACCAGCTTGTCGGGAACTATCCAGCTTCCGCCGCAGCATACGATCTTCTTGAATGCGAGGTAAGTGTTGAGATTGTTCTCGTTTACGCCGCCTGTGGGCATGAACTTCATGGAAGAGTAGGGAGCGGAGATAGCCTTGATGTAGGGGAGACCGCCAGCCTGCTCGGCAGGGAAGAACTTCACGAAATCAAGTCCCAGTTCCATAGCCTGCTCGATCTGTGAACCGTTGGCAACGCCGGGAGTGAACGGAACGCCTTTTTTCAGGCAGTGCTCGACGACCTTCGGGTTGAGTCCGGGAGCCACGCAGAACTTCGCACCCGCTTCTATAGCCCTGTCGCACTGTTCGGTGGTGAGAACGGTACCTGCGCCTACCAGCATATCCGGGTAAGCCTTGACCATATCCGAGATCACCTTGTCTGCGCCTTCCGCACGGAAAGTTACCTCTGCGCAGTGGATACCGCCGTCATAAAGCGCTTTTGCGAGATTTACAGCGTCAGCTGTGTTTTCAAGCTTGATGACCGGAACTATACCGGTGCATTCGAGCTGTTCGAGAAATTTTTTGTTGTCCATTTTATGTAATATCCTCCTGAGTTATTTACAAGATTATTATACATATTTGCCGCAGTGCGTCATCGCCGATTTAACAGCCTGTCAGCCGAGAACTGCTATTATTTAGCAGAGAATAACGGCTGCGAGGCAGTGACTTTTCCTTTGATGAAAAATCGCATACGGAGACGCCCCCGGCGTACCGGGCGTGCCGGGTCAGCGCGCAAGCCAGCCGCCGTCAACGGCAAGTGTGAAGCCGTTCACATAGTCGCTTGCGGAAGAAGCAAGGAACACTGCAGCACCCATAAGGTCATCGGGAGTTCCCCATCTGCCGGCAGGTATTCTTTCGAGGATAGCCGCGCTTCTGTCGGCATCTTCGCGGAGAGCCTGCGTGTTGTTGGTAGCCATGTAACCGGGAGCGATAGCGTTCACGTTGATGCCGTACTTTGCCCACTCGTTTGCGAGAGTCATGGTAAGTCCCTTGACTGCGGATTTGCTGGCGGTGTAGCTTGGTACACGGATACCGCCCTGGTATGAGAGCATACTTGCAACGGATATGATCTTACCGCCGCTGTTCTGCTTCACGAACTGCTTAGCGGCAGCCTGAGAGAGGAAGAAGAGAGTGCGCAGGTTCACGTTCAGTACAAGATCCCAGTTTTCGACCGAAAACTCAATGCTGTCCTGACGCTTGATTATTCCGGCATTGTTCACGAGAATATCCAGTCTGCCGAACTTTTCAAGCGCGGTGCCTATTATCGTATCAACAGGGTCTATAGTGGAAAGATCGGCGGTTATGTAGCTGAAATTCTCCTCACCGAGCATTTCCTGTGTCGCGGTGCTTGCCGATCTCGACACGCCGAGCACCTTTGCTCCCGCTTCCACAAACGCTTTCGAGATACCCTGACCGAGTCCGGTATCACTTCCGGTCACTATTGCGGTCTTGCCGCTGAGACTGAACATATCCAGAATCATAAAATATTACCTCCGTAGATTTTTTGATTATATTCCCGCGGTACTTCAAAACTTCCGCACCGCCTGTATTTATTGTATATCCGACCGCCTGTAAAAGCGATAAACTAACCGTCAGATTTTATGGACAAAACGGATATTATCGTCAGAACACACCGAGCATCACAAGCACCGTGACTATCACAAATATCGTCACTGTGCTGACAAGACTTGTCCAGACTACAAGCTGTCCCGCAAGTTCGTCGTCCGCTCCCATTTCCTTTGCCATGATAGCCGAGGAGACCGCCACCGGTGTAGCGAAAACTCCTACATAAGCGGCAAAATGTTCTCCGGAAAGAGAGAACGCGTCTTTCAGAAGATATGCCACCGAAAGTCCCAGCACCGGAACCGCGGCTGTTCGCAGAACGGTACCGAATATGATCTCGCGTTTGAGTTTCGGGACTGCCGAAAACTCAAACTTTCCGCCAAGAACGATAAGCGCGAACGGCGTGCATATCGACTTGACATTCTCCAGAGACTTATACACTATCGTGATGTCGCTGAGCCGGAACTCTATATTCCCGGCAACGAAAAGTTCCCGCAGACCGAGACATACAAGTCCCGCAGCTGTACCGATGATAAGCGGATTCTTTACTACTCCGAGAAGCACTTTCTTCACATCGACAGCGTGCTTTTCGGAACTGCCGTTGAAGATCGTGAGCGTAATTACCGCGAGAATGTTGAACAGCGGTACGCAGAACGCTGACATTACTCCTGCGGCTGCCGCGCCCTTGTCACCGAAAAGCGACGCGGCGAGCGGTATGCCGATGATCGCGTAGTTCGAGCGGAAAACCGCCTGTATCAGCGTCCCGCGTTTCGCGTTGTCTTTCGTGAAAGCGCAGCAGACCGCTGTTGCAAGCAGGAACACCGCGAAAACTCCCGCCACGCCGTAAATGACGAAAACGAGGTTTATATCCGTGATCCGATCAATGCTATATACGTTGCAGAACAGCATTACCGGCAGCAGCACCCGGAATGTAAGCTTGTTGCCGACATCAAGAAATCCTTTTGTAAGCAGTCCGGCTCGTTTGAGAACATACCCCAGTGCTATGAGAATGATTATCGGCAATACGGAATTTGCCGCGAATATGAATGCGTCTCCCACTCAGAAAAGCCTTTCCATCGGGTAGTAGTCTTTCAGGTACTTTTCGGTAGCTTTCACCATTTTTCCGAACAGCTCCCTGCCGTCTGCAAGAGAAAGTCCGCTGCACAGCGGCTGATTTATGAACGCCTCGAATATCCGGTCAAAGTCCCGTCCCTTTATGCCGTAGTATGTATTTTCAATGTTCACCGCGTTGCGCAGCACCAGCGCGTTCACATCGGAGGGAAGTCTCTTCGATGTTATCGGCTTCAGGCTGTTCTGCGCGAAAACGCAGTTCGTCTCAACTACCGAGCCGAGCGGAAGATCCGGCATCTGTCCCACATTCACCACATTGGCGTTGGAGACCTTTGCGGGTATCATTCCAAGCAGAGCTTTCATAAGCTCCACAACCTCTTCGTCACTGCGCACGGCTTCGATCTTTTCGCTGCCCTCGGCTATCCTGCGGGAAAGCGCGATCTTCTCCGCCTGATCCTTTTTACGGAAATCGACGGTGGTAAGATGATACAGCCAGCGGTCAGCGTCCGCTTTGTCTTTTATGTACCACGAGTTGTTCATGAACTCCACAAGATGCCTGTCTCCCGCGGCTGCAAGGACTCCAAATCTCCGGAAGAGATCCATTTTGACCTTGTTGCCGTACAGGAACGGATCGTCTTTGTATCCGTCCGGCGCGACTCCGACACGTTCGCAGTAGCCTGTTTCATAGAATCTGTCAATGAAAGAGGGCAGCAGCGCAAACAGGTCTGTCCCTTTATAGCCCGCTTCGGTTATCCATGTGAAGTGGTTCACCCCGCAGGCATCTATTACTATTTCCTGTCTTGTCGGGCGCGGTATGCCAAGCTGCTCCTCTGCCACGCAGCACAGAAATTCCTGTGCGTGAAATACCTCATGGCAGCAGCCGAAAGCCTTTATTTCCGGGAATACGTCGTACAGCGTCTTGGTGCAGGCTGTCATCGGGTTCGTGAGGTTTATTACCCATGCGTCGGGGCAGTGCGCCTTTATTTCCCGCGCGAATCCCTCGTAGATCGGCACGGTGCGCATCGCGCGCAGAACGCCGCCTGGACCCACGGTATCTCCCACGGACTGATATATCCCGTATTCCTCCGGGAAATGAACATCGGCTGCCATTTCGTCAAAGGTACCGGGCAGTATCGAACATACAACGAAATCCGCACCGTCAAGCGCGTCACCGATATTATCGTAAACCCTGTAATCCCACTTAGAAACGGTTCCCGGCGCATCGTTTATCCGTCCGCCTATACGCCGGTTTATATCCGCAGCTTCTGTGTCGATGTCATACAGCGCTATCTCTCCGGTCAGCCCCTCCGCGAAAGCAAGGTCATTCATAAACACCCTCGCCCACATCTTGGAGCCGCCGCCTATATACGCTGTCTTAATGCTCTTCAAGACTTGCCGTCCCCTTTCGTGCAGGACTGTTACTGCATCAACATTCTCTTTACCTCGGTATAGCACATCACAAACGGTGCAACGCCCTTTGCGTCATTCTCCACCACAGGTTCCGAAATATAGTATTCATAGCTTCCGTCGCGCCGTCTGTCGGTTTCGGGTCCGAGTCCGGCAACAAGGCATATACCGCCGAGGTTTATCTCGCCGTTTTCATTGAATGTAAGGTATTTTTCGCAGATACCGTCAAAGGTCTTTCTGCCGAGCGCGGAGTATTTCCCGTCCAGAACTCCCAACCGTGCGCCTTTCATCATAGCGTAGGCTATCATGCTGCTGCCGCTGGTTTCGAGATAATTGCCCTCTCTGCCGCCCTGATCCACTACCTGCCAGTACATACCGGTTTCCGGATCCGCGTACTGCGCGATACCGTCTATCACCTCGCGGAAGATACCGCCGATCTCGTCCCTTTCTTCACCGTTCTCAAGATATCCTATGATATCCGCCAGTGCCACGGTGAACCAACCGATAGCGCGGAGCCAGAAATTCGCGGAAAGTCCGGTTTCCCGGTCTGCCCAGAAGATGCTTTTTGAACAATCAAGCCCGTGATACAGCAGCTTCTTGTCCTCATCGAACATATATTTCCGGACATTCCGGATCTGATTCATTGTATCTTCTATGCTGCCGTTCCCGAATTCTTTCTGGAACCGCACATAGAATACCTGCGCCATGTAAATGCCGTCCAGCCATACCTGATGCGGGTATATCTTCTTGTGCCAGAAGCTGCCGGTGACGGTGCGGGGCTGTTTTTCAAGCTGCTCGCGCAGAAGCATTACAGCACTTTTGTACTTTTCCTTTCCGAAAGTCCTGTAAAGATCAAACAGCACACGTCCCTCGTTTATGTCGTCAAGATTGAACTTTTCGATGGAATAGCCCCGTATCGAACCGTCCGCGCCGACGTAGTAATCAATAAAGTTCTCCGCGAAGTCGGAATACTTCTTTTCTCCGGTGATCTCAGCCGCGCTCAGCAGCGCGGTTATCATGCAGCCGTCGATGTAATTCCATGCCGGCGGCTTGCCTAGGTGTATCTTCTCGATATTCCACAGCGGCTTGTCGGGTGTTGAGCCTTCAAGCAGCCGCTCTATATAGCTTTCTATTTTCTCGTACATGGTTACTCCCTTATCAGTTCGCCGACATTGTGAGCAATAAGCTCCTCTCCGCCGCAGCCCTCAACACGGACATTTCTGACCGTGAGCTTTCCTATGTTGTCGAAATACATTCCCGCTCTGCACAGTTTCACGTTGTTGTTCTTCATGGAGGGATAACCCTCTTTTGCGTCCGGGTCGTATGTGAAAACGAGATTTTCAAGGGTGATCTCGCTTATCGGCATTTCCGGCAGTCCGTCGCAGTAGCACGCCGCAACGTGACAGTTCACGCACTCCATGTTCCGGAAAGTGAACTTCCCGAGGTACGGAGTCCTGTCATCGACCGGCAGCTTCTCGCGGGTGGTGTTGTATTCCGAGTATCTGTCGGGGTCACAGCAGTTGTACCACATATTCATAACGATAGGTGTCAGCACACCGTCCATTTTAACGTTTTCAAACACAACGCCGTCGATCACAGCGTCTTTCCCGCGTCCGCGGCGGGTCTTTATCCGAATCCCGCGGTCTGTGCGGAAGAATACACAGCGCTCTACGGTAAGGTCTTTCACGCCGCCTGCCATCTCGCTTCCCAGCGTTATCGCGCCGTGACCGAACTGCATTATGCAGTTGCGGATAGTGTGGCGGCTCGCGGGGCGCTTATATTTTCTGCCTATCTCGATCTTGCCGGATTTTATCGCTATGCAGTCATCGCCTACGCTGAAACGGCAGCCGATGATGTTCACAATGTCACAGGCTTCCGGGTCAAGCGCGTCGGTGTTGGGACTGTCCTTCGGCGCGTTCACCGCAAGATCGAGGAAGTCCAGCTTCTCCGAGAAGTACGGGTGGAGCTGCCACGATGCGGCATTCTGCGCGGTGATGCCGTGAACCGTTATATCTTTGCATCTGTTGAAGAACAGCAGTCGCGGACGGGGGACTTCCTGTTCCTTTACATTCACCCACCATTCGCTGTTCTGGGCATTGCCGTCAACGGTGCCTCTGCCCACTATTCTTATATCCTCCGCGTACTCCGCGAACAGCAAAGCCTGGTGCATGGGTACGGCGTTGCCCTCCCATGTGCCGAAATGCACGGATTCGCCGGTGTTGATATCGGTCAGCTCACCGGGTATCAGCGGATAGCGGGATCTGTCCGTACTTCCGAGCAGCACTGCCTTTTCGGAGATATCAAGAGTTATGTGACTTTTCAAGGTTATCGGCGCGGTGCAGTAAACTCCCTCCGGGAAATACAGCCGTCCGCCCGCCGGCAGGCAATTCACCGCGGTCTGTATGCTGAGCGTATCGTCTGTCTTTCCGTCACCCGCGGCTCCGAAATCCTTTACGCTTACGGCGCAGGCTTCCTTGCCGGTGGTGAATCCAAGCGTTCCCTGACCGGCAGCTTCCACGGTGTATGCGGTGTCCGGCTTCAGGTCAAACAGCGAGAACACGTTGGTGTCGGCCGAGAACAGCTCCTCACCGTTCAGCTTTACCGTGTATCTGTCGCCGCTGTGATACGCGAGATCGTTTACCAGCTCGAAACAGGCGCTTACCGTTCCGATGTATAGTGCTTTTATCATACTTGACTCCTGTAATGTTACGTTATCACTCTATTTCCGTATGCCGGAAGCCTTTGCCTGTGCGTCCCGGATAATGTTTTTCAGCACTCTTTTCACAAAAATGAACAGAATGTCGAATCCCATATAAAGCAGCCCGAACAGTATCGGCTCTACACCGAGCATACTTTCTGCCTGCGTTGAATCCACGTTGGGATCCACGCCCATAAAGACGTTGGCGACGTAGTAGGTCTGGAACACGCAGTACAGCAGGATCCCCGAATATATCACATTCAGGAATACCGACCAGTATTTTCGCACGGTAACCATCATCCACTTGTCGTTTTCGCCCTTTTCAGTCTCGAAATTCCGCAGGAACCTGTTCACCATGAGGTCTGTTGCAAGTCCGAGACCGATCGCAAGCACCACCATGAGATCAAGCCCCTGCAGATATATCCCGAGCCCCCACAGAAAAAAATAGCAGACCGCACCCGCAAACCAGAACTTCACCAACACGATTTTAAGCCACATCGGAATGTGGAACTTACGCCGGGCCGTGTACTTCCGGATCTCCTTTTCGGAGACCTCGGGAGCGTCCTTGGCGTTTACCAGACGTTCAACCGCGTCGGTTTTGAGGTTGTAGTGGCTTGCTGCCGATCTGTCTTCTTTTTTTTGCTTTTTTTCAGCCATATAACTAATCTACCCATTGTGTTGAAAGCGGCAGGATAAGCAGTTTTCCTGCCGCCTTCACGCGGGAGTTTCCCGCCTCAATCCTCATCGTCGGAGACATCGATCACAGCCATGTTATCGTTGCCCTCCACTTCGATAGATGTGTTGATCTTACGAATAAGCTTCGAGTATATCGGAAGCAGAGCAAGCAGTACGGCGGTTATGCCGACAAACACGATATGAAGCGTTACGACTGCTTTGGCAGTTGTTATGTAAAGCGACGATTCATCTATTATGATCGGGTTTTCCGCGCGGGTCACTGCGGTCGTGATTCGTGAGATATACACAACGTCCACAAATGCCAGCAGAGCCAGCATCCCGAACAGCAGCCCCAGCATGATCTTGTTCACGGGCTTGCGCTTGGGGAAAGTTCTGAGGAATACCACGAACGCCAGTATCGAGAAAAGCATCGCAACAAATTCGCACTGTCCCATATTGGCGCCGTTTATCCTCGCGGTGGTATTTGCAATGGAAGAAAGGTTGAGCGAGAATACAAGGAATCCCACGATCAGGAATACCAGCGGGATAAACTGCGGCGAACGTTTGAGCGAGACCAGTGACTTACGAATGACCTCTTTGATACCGCGTCCCTGTTTCTTCGCGGTTTTCTGATTTGCCATCTGTCGTTATCCTCCTTTACGCTCTGATAGCGTTGGTAGTTTCCTTATCGAAGAAATGCTTCTTGTTGAAGGATACACTGACCTTATCGCCGTATTTGTATGAGCACCAGTCACGGAACTTGCAGGTGATCTTGTGTTTGCCCACGGTGCCGTTGACCAGTGTGTTCTGTCCGAGGTTTTCGTTTGAGATAACATCGACTGTGATGTCTCCGCCGGGAACGGCGTTTTCGGGACGAACGCCCATAGTCACGATCTTGCCCTCATATCCTGCAAGAAGATCTCTCTCTTTTTCGGTGAGCTGTATGGTGAAATCCTCGCAGACCGCCTGACCGTTTCTTATCTCAACATCGAACAGATTCATCGGCGGGAGTCCGATAAATCCCGCAACGAACAGGTTTGCCGGGGTATCGTACAGCTCCAGCGGGGTTCCGATCTGCTGCACATGACCCATTGACATACACACTATTCTGTCGGCAAGAGTAAGCGCCTCCGTCTGATCGTGAGTTACATACAGCATGGTCGCGTTCAGACGCTTATGCAGCAGCAGTATCTCACGGCGGGTTGAACTTCGCAGCTTCGCGTCGAGATTTGACAGCGGCTCGTCGAACAGGAACACCTTAGGGGTACGCACGATAGCGCGTCCCATCGCAACTCTCTGTCTCTGACCGCCGGAAAGCTGCGCCGGCTTCTTGTTGAGCTGAGATGTAAGGTCAAGGATCTCTGCTGCCGCCATTACTTTCTGGTGTATCTCGTTCTTGTTCTCCTTGCGGAGCATGAGCGAGAAAGCCATATTTTCGTAGATAGTCATGTGACCGTAAAGCGCATAGTTCTGGAACACCATCGCTATATCACGATCTTTAGGCGGCACCTGTGTTACATCGCGCCCGTCTATTATCAGTCTGCCGTTTGAGATATCCTCAAGTCCCGCAACCATTCGCAGGGTAGTGGACTTGCCGCAGCCCGACGGGCCTACAAGCACTATAAGCTCCCCGTCATGGACATCAAGGTTGAAATCAAAGACAGCCTGTACGTTGTTGTCATAGATTTTTTCCAGATGCTGTAATTTAAGATCACTCATCTTCTGTTTCCTCTTATTGCTTTTTGTCGAGTTCCGCCAGATAATTGTTCAGTGTGGTGGTTTTCATGATACCGGCTATTCCGGCGCAAACGAGCAGCGCCGCCGATACACACAGGCAAACCGTGACGTATGTGAACTGTTCGCCGGACATCACCGTTTCGTTCTCAAATCCTACCATGGGGTTCTGCGTATTGTGCGCTTCCGTTGGCAGGTAGAATATCCGCGCTATCTGAAGCACACCCAGCACTATCGAAACATACGCGTAGCTTAACTTGTAGTTCTTTACGCCTTCCGACGCAAGGAACGCGGCAAGCATGAAGATCAGATTGTACACGACCGATGCGCCTATGAAGATCTTGTAGTAATAGCTTCCCACATCTGATCTGTAGATGCTGACAAAGTACAGCGCGTTTGCGATTATTGCCAGGATTATCAGAGTCGAGGAAAGCTTGTTCTTTGTGAATCTGAGGCGATCCTTCTTTATAAGAGCTTCCTTGTTATCAGCCATTTGCCTCACCCTTTCCGCTCGCAAGAGCTTCTTTTTCACCTTTCATTACTATTGCCTTGAATCTTACATTGACTATAAGCAGGCACGCCGTAACTATCAGAAGTCCGAAGATCCAGTAGCAAAGATCAAACCAGAACGTGTCATTCGGACCTATATACAGTGTTCCCCAGTCTTTGGAGAAAGCCTCCAGCGCCTCGAAATCCACATTGTTCTGGAATGTAGCCTTGTAGCTTGCTATCTGCGGTATGCACCATACAGATACCGCGATCTCGGACGCTACTACCAGACCTGTAGCTATGTAATTGCCGATGTAGTATTTGCGGCGGGTATGTGAATTCGTGAAGAACAGGGCAAGTGTAATAATGATAAGAACTATGCTCACTTTGGTGAAGTCGGAGTTGAATCCGAACATATCGTAGTACACTCTCGAACCGGCAACCGATGTGTAATCAAGGTCGTAGTCGGGGTAGAGTATCGTTCTCGAAAGCGCGTCATACAGATCGGTCGAGAGACCCAAAGAGCCGACGAATACAAGAGCAGCCGCTATAAGGGCAAGCATACATACGATCTTCTGAAATATCATTTGTTTCTTGTACATAATAACCTTCCTTTATCGTGGAATGAACCGGAAGCACCGGATCTATTATTACTTCACCGATTAATTCCTGCTGTGATACGATACCTGCCGGTGCAAAGCCGCGCCGCACGATATGTACCGCGTGACCTTGTCTTGACCGGTATCGTTCAGAGGTACTAAAGAAAAGAAATTCAGGAGTTAATCGGTGGAATAACAATACCCGCTTTCCGCACCGCGTCCTCCCCGGCTTTTGCCGGGGAAGCGATGCAGCGGTCGTTATGATCAGCCGTTGATTGTGTTGTAGAATGTGAGAAGTCTGTGCCAAGCTTCGTTTCTGCGGGAGAGGTATGTGGAGCAGCCCCAGCCGCCGTCTGCAACGGACTTGGAGATAGTAGCTGCTGTGGAAGCAGCGTCTGCGCCTGTCTCACCTGTGAAGCCCTTTGCGATGATGTCAACGTAGAGGTTTACCTGCTTCTTGGCAGCACCGAAGTAACCGGATGCACTCAGGTTTGTGAGTTCGTTGATAGCGTTTGCTTCAGCAACTTCCTGAGGAAGAACCGACGGAACTGATGTGTACCAGGAGTTGTCGGCAAGTGCGAGTTCGGGGTGCTTTATAGTACCGAGAGCAACAGCCTTGGAGATGTAGCCTGCGCCTTCCTTGCCGACTTCGTGTGTGCACTGATACTCAAATGCCTGGCTCTTTACGAAGCTCAGAGTGGAGCCGATGTAGTAACGTGCGTAGTTGGTGTAGTTACCGTTCTGGAGAGCCCAAAGATCTTCGTAGGACTTGTCGGAGATAACCGGCCATTCCTTGCCGTTGAATGTGAATGTTACGACCTTGTCTCCGTCATGCTTTACGAAAGCGTCGGGACCGTAGGACATGAGGACCTGACCCTCGGGGCTGTAAGCGTAGTCGATAAGCTTGAGGCAAGCGTTGAGCTTGTCATTGTTGCCCGCAACACCTGCTGCGGAGATTCCCCAACCGTCTGTCTTTACAGAACGCCAGGATTCTGTGAATCTCATGTACTTTTCTGTACCGTCGTTCCAGCGTGCAACAGGAACCATAACTGCCATGTACTTTTCGCCGGAAGCATTGTCAAGAGCGGTAGCGTTGTAAGCGGTCTGTGTCTGGTTGTAGTCATAGTGCATGAAACCGCTGTCGTCGGAGAGGTACTTTTCGGTGTTTACATCTTCTTCGTTTACAAATGCGCCGGAGATGAGACCTTCGGTTACCATGTCATGCATCTTGGAGAGTGCTTCGTATGTAGCAACTTCCTCACGGGAATCATGAAGTTCGCCGTCTGTGCCTACATAGAGGTAGTCAAGTCTGGATTCCATACCGCGGATACCGAAGAGAGTACCTGCGAAACGGAACATATCAACACGTCTCTGGTTGTTGGAATCTTCACGGGTGTGGAGACCCTGAACGCTGTCTGTGCCGTTGAGTGTCTGAGGGTTCGCCACTACGCAGCGGAGAAGAGCAACGAGTTCGTCAACGTCCCATGCCGCGTTCTGACCGATGAAGAGGTCTGCACGGTTTTCGCCGTAGTATCCGTTGTATGTCTTGTCGATGTACTCACGGAGCATATTTACAGCAGCAACGCCGTCCATTGCACCTGCATCGTTCATCTTTGCTACGATATTGCCGTATGCATCGTAATCCTTGCTGATAGTCTCGGTAGCGGAGCCGTCCTTCTTGACTACGTCAACATCTACCTTGCCGGAAGTAGGCATATAAGGTGTGTAAACGGGGGAAGCTGTCTGGTTGGACTTGTCTGCTGTGAATTCACCGGAGCCGTTGAGAAGCTTCTCTACCCAGTCGGTTCTCATAAGCGGCATACGCTCGATGTCGTTTACGCCGTCAAAGTAAGGCGAGAAATAGATAGCGCCGGAGTTGGGGCCTGCTGCCGCACCTGTGATAGACAGGCGGACGATGGGGTTCTCTTCGAGGTAAGCCTTGAAATTAGGCATTTCGTTGAGGTGTTCTGCGAGGTTTACGAGCTTGCCCTTCTGTCCGTTCTCGGAAAGAAGTGTACCTGTACCGCTGAGCATATCTACCTGGTCAAGCTGTGCGTCCCAGTACTGATATTCGTCGGTAGCGGAGTTGCCCTGGTACTTGTCCTCGATCTTGATGTTCAGAATGTTCTGGATCGCCTGCCATGTAGGCTTTAAGTCGCCGGAGTTGTAGGTAACGCCGTCTGCGAGAGTGATACCCTCGCCCGCGAGGTCGGCGGTGAAGCTCATACCGGTCTTGTCACTGTTGTATCCGCACGCCATGCGAAGCACTGTGCCGTCCGCGTATGTAAGCTCCGCAGCGGGTGCAGCAGCGGTATCGCCGCCGTTTGCGGCTGCTGTTGTATCTGCGCTTGCGTTGTTGTTTGCGGCTGTGGTGGCAGCGGGAGCATTGTTTGCCGCTGTTGTGCCGGGTGTGCTGCTGCCGGAAGTTGTGCCGCCGCCGCAGCCGGACAGTACGGAAGTAACTGCGAGAGTTGCTGACAGCAGCAATGTCGTGATTGTTGATTTCTTCATTTTTATCCTCCTTTTAGGATAGTCTTCAGTTTGATTTCGCCTGAATATATATCACCGCGCACGGCGGCTGATATCAGTTGATTTACGGCTCCTTATTCCTTTACGCCGCCCATGTTTACGCCCTTTGCGAAGTATTTCTGGATAAAGGGATAGATGACGAGAAGCGGAATGATCGAACATACGATCAGCGCATAGATGACCGAATCCGGCGCATAACTGTGACTCAGCTGCCAGTTGGTGGTCAGCTCGGGATCGGAGTATTCCTCCAATCTCAGTCTCAGATATACCTGGAGCGGCTGCTCGTTGGTGCTGGAGATCATCTGTCTTGCCCAGAAGTATCCGTTCCAGCGCGATATTCCGAAGAACAGCGCCACGGTCGCGATTATGGATTTGCTCATCGGGAGATAAACTCTCCACAGTACCTGCATTTCAGTCGCACCGTCCACGATCGCGGCTTCCTCTATCTCGGAGGGAACGCCCTCAAACGAGTTGCGGAGCAGGATTATGTTCATAGCCTGCATACCCATTGCGATAACGACGAGCCACTTGTCGTCCATGATACCCATGTCCTGGAAAACACGCTTTGTAGCGAGGTAGTTCAGATACTGCGGCACCATACCTGCGCTGAACCACATCGTGAAGACCAGGAAGAAGTTGAAGCTTTTACGGAACAGCAGGCGCTTTTTGGAAAGCGCATAGGCACCGAATACGGAAAGCATCATTTCCCATATAGTTCCGTAGAACGTAAGGAACAGGGTGTTGGTATATGCGTTCCAGAAAACGTTGTCGTTGAACACGTCCCTGAAAGCGTCGAACTGCACATTCTTCGGGAAAAGGATTATAGTGGAATCCCTTACCTCCTCATATCCGCTTATTGCCGACGATATCGTGTAGATGAACGGATACAGACAGCCTATCGCAAACATTGTAAGCAGCAGATAGCTTATCACCTTGAAAATAAGCTCGGAAATTTCAAGTTTTCTTTTCATTCGGCTACCCCTTTTAATAAAGTGATGTATCGGACGCCTTTTTCGCAATTGTGTTCGCGCCGATTACCAGCAGCATTCCTATTACATTGTTCATCATTTCCGCCGCAGAGACAAGACCTTTCAGTGACCCGGCAATACCGTTTCTCTGTGCGAAAGTGGATACAACGTCCGCGGTGACGTAGGTGTTCGGATTGTAAAGCAGCAGGACTTTTTCGTATCCGATGTTGAGCAGCGAACCGATTCTTGTTATGAGCATGATGACGATAGTTGAGAGAATGAACGGAAGAACGACATATCTCATCTGCGCCATTTTGCCCGCACCGTCTATCTGTGCCGCCTCATAACTGGTAGGCGAGATAGCGATGATAGCCGCGAAGAACACGATACTGTCGTAGCCCGCACTTTCCCATATACCGCTTATCTGATAGATAGCCCGGAAGAACGACGGATTGTTCAGCATACCCGAGTACGCGGTCTCGCTCGATATCAGCCCCATGTTCGCGAGCAGCTGAGAGATGACGCCCGGCTGCATTCCGGAGGTGTCCGAGCCCTGCTTTACAAGCATTATTACCAGCGAGGTCATAACAACGGTTGACATGAACTTCGGGAGGTATGTAAGCACCTGATAGATGCTGCGCGCGATGTTGGAGCGTATCTCGTTGAAGAACAGCGCGATGATGATCGGCACCGGGAATCCGAACACAAGTCCGTAGAAGCTGAGCAGGAACGTGTTGCGGAACGCTCTCCAGAACTGGATCGAAAGCTCGGTGTTTCCGAGACCCGTAAGCAGAGTTCTGAAATAGGAGAAGCCCGAGTAATACTGCTCCGCGACGGTTTTTGAGTCCTCGGTGAGTTTGAAGCTTCCCAGCAGTTCATACATCGGGAAATAGCGCCACAGCAGGAACACGAGTATCATCGGCACCAGCATAAGGTACAATCTCCAGTCCTTCAGAACCGTGCGCAGGACATTCAGCCAGTAGTGCTTTTCAACGTCGTCGCGCACCGCCTGTTCGGGATTTTCGATGTATGTGCCGGTTTCCTCGTCGAAGATAAGGTAGTCGGCAGCGTTGACTTTCATCTTATACACCCTCCTTGATAAGTGATATTTATATTGGTATATTATTCTCGGTTCACGGCTCGTCGCCGTATTCGGTATCTCCGTAATCCTCAAGCTGTTCCTTGTTTCGTTCCGCCTGAGTCCGCAGGAGATAGGCTATCTGATCCTCGAACAGTCCGTCGATCCTTCGTGCGATCAGAGTGGTTATCACAGCGAAGATCAGCGAAAGGGAATCCGTTGTGACGAGTCTCACGATATCCGTCACATCTCCGCCGAAGCACATTCCCACGAGCCAGCGCCCGATCTGCGCTCCGCAGAAAGCGGTGACCGTGAACAGTATCGTCAGCGGGATCTTCTCCCGTATAGTTTTCTTGTCCCACTTTTTGAAGAGGAGCAGAGCCGCGAGCGCGAAGCAGTTCCCTATGCAGTACACAGCGTACTGTCCGGCTTCCGCTCCCGATACTATGCACAGCGCAAGCCCTCCGCCGACGGCGTGTACCGCGGCAAACGGTCCCCAGCGCATCATTACGATGCACACGATAGCGATCATCGGTGACAGCACATAAGCCTCCAGCGGGAACCATACCCTTGCGGCGATGTTTATCACCACTTCAGCCGTGACCAGCATAGCCAGCATTATTGCAAGGTCTATGTTTCTGTACTGCTTCAACGACAAACCAACTCAACCCATTTCTCTTATATGTATGCTGCAGACCGGGTGTTTTAACCGGGATCTGCTCTCAAAATGCAATAAAAACATTTAACACTGTATATTTCTTTTATTAATTTTAACCTAAAACGCACTTGTGTTACAAGGCAAATAACAGACTGTTTATGTACAATCCGGACATTTTGGAAAAAATTTCGGCAAATTCCGCTTGATACAAATACACAAATACGGGAAATCTCCAGATTATCTTTTGTTTGATTTGTCAAAAAATAATCAATCTTTGAGCGAAAAAGCCCCATTTTCGTCCCAAATTCCGTATTTCTGCAATATGCACAAAAATGACATTCCGCAGTTGTACACTTTTAACTCTGCATTATGACCAAAACGGATATTGAATTTTTGTAGATTTTGAAATATAACTCAGCCGTTCATGCATTTTATCAAAAAAGCAGACCCGCCGCAAGGCAGATCTGCTCAGTCAGCTATTCATAATAAACATCCTTTTCCGGCGCGGCTGGTGAGCTGTTCCGGCAAAGACGAGTGCGCGCTGTCCGGGTATCAGAGTCTCTTTATCATAAGCTGCGAAGGTACTCGTCCATCGTCTCTGCGACCTGCTTTGAATAGTTGACCGCTTCGACGACCGTGCGCGCACCGAGAACAACGTCTCCCGCCGCGAAAATGCCGTCACGGGTGGTTTTTCCGAACGTGTTGGTCACAAGCAGTCCTCTCTCGGTTACATCTATGCCCGTCGTTGTGGAAACTATCCTGTCGCGGGGACCCTGGGATACCGCGATTATCGTTGAGGTAGCAGGGTAAAGCTTCTCCGAACCCTCTACTCTGTGCTTTACGCCGTCACTGTCACGTTCTACTTTAATAAATACGGTTCCCTCGTCGGTGATCTCCACAGGCTCAACGCCGGTGACAAACTCTACGCCGTCGAATTTCGCGTATTCAACTTCGGTCACGCTTGCAGCAAGACGTTCGGAGCGCGCGAACACCGTGACTTTCCGGCAGCCGTGACGGAGCGCAGTCCGCGCAACGTCCATCGCCGAATTGCCCGCGCCTATGATGTTCAGGCTGTCTCCGAGAGTAAAAACGTCCGGGTTTATCAGATAATTTATCGCAAAATGTACGTTACCGAGACTTTCGCCCTTGATGCCGAGAGTGTTGGGCTTCCATACGCCTGTACCTATGAAAATCGCGCTGTAGCCGTCGCGGAACATATCGTCAACAGTTATCGTGGTTCCTATCGACGTGTTGGGGCGTATCTTTATCCCGAGTGCGATCATATACTTCTTGTACCGTTCGACATTCTCTTTCGGCAGTCTGAATTCCGGTATGCCGTAGCGCAGTACGCCGCCGATCTTCTCGCGGGATTCAAAAATGGTGATATCGTAGCCTTTCCGCGCAAGCAGTATCGCGATCGTTATACCGGCGGGGCCGCCGCCGATAACGCCGACACGCTTGCCTTTCTTTTCGATATTGCCGATATCCAGCTTGTAGAAATAGCTGTCGCTTATGTAGTGTTCGATGTTGCTGAAATGCACCGGAGCGCCCTTGCGTCCGAGTACGCAGTGTCCTTCGCACTGATTTTCGTGGTTGCATATAAGCGAACATATCATGCTGAGCGGGTTGTTTTCAAAAAGCATATCGCCCGCCTTGTCGATCTCTCCGCTGAGGAACGTGCTGATGACTTCCGGGATAGGTGTGCTTATAGGGCAGCCCTTGCTGCACTGCGGATTCTTGCAGTTGAGACAGCGCCTTGCCTCGTTGATGATGTTGAATGCCATTTAAAACTTCCCCTTTCCGTAAACGGTGTCACCGGTTTCTTTCGCCGTGCGTTGCAGCGTATTTTTTTGGCGAACAACCGAAATTCTTTTTGAATACTCTCGAAAAATACAGCGAATCCGAATAGCCGCAGGTAAACGCTATCTCGGATATGTTAAGCTCGTCGCTGCCGTATGAGCAGAGCAGCTTTTCCGCCATCTGCACTCTGAGATTGGTCAGGTAGTTGTGCGGCGTCATTCCCATTTCGCTCTTGAACAGCTTCCTCAGATAATCGTAACTGAACGGGATCGAGTGCAGGTACTTGTCCAGTTCATAGTCGCAGTCGGTGAAATTCTGCATTATATCGCTCTTGATCTCATCTACGATGCTGCGAAGCGGCTTTTTGTCGCGGAACGCCACCACATAATTCACGACAAGATTGCCGAACGCGTCCACAATAAGCTGTTTTCCGTCGATCTCGCTGTTGAAGAAGTAAAACGCGTCCCTGAAAGCGTTCAGTATATGCCCGTCGCTGTCGTCCGACAGTATCAGCGGTTCCCTGAACGGGAAAGTCGCGTCTATGATATTCATGTGTATGTTGGTGAAGCCCTCGTTGCTGATGTTCGTGTGCGGGACTTTCGGGGGTATGACCACCAGATCTCCCGCGCCGTAGGACAGCGTAAGATTCTGGAATTCAAACTGACCGTGTCCCCCGGTACAGTAAACAAGCTCCCAATCATCGTGATAGTGCTGCTTTGTGGTGAAAGTTATAAGGTGTCTGCCGACATATACGATACTGTTCATATTGTTACCTCTTATCCGAAGCAGGCGTGCCGCTTAAAGCTGTTTCGTGAAATACGAGAGCAGTTTTTCTTTTTCGCTCTCGTCAAGGATACGGCTCCACGGCACTCTGCCGGCGGGAATGTCACTGCCGTACTCCGAGAAACGGGCTGTTTTGTCGCGCTCGGTATCGTTCCATTTATCGAAGCCCTCTTCCGAGATATGTCTGCCGTATGTGCAGTCAATGAAGCTGCACTTTCCGTGATCCCGCCAGGGACGGGCAAGGTATATCGAGCCGTCCGCAACAGCGTCCTCGCAGGTGAAGCGGCAGCCGCGGAAAACGAAGCCGGTCTCCTGTTCCGCGCCGTGTGCGGGAGCAGCCGTATATCCGTGACCGCGCACATCATACACGGAGCGTATCTCGCAGTTATCGAAAAGAGCGTCACCGCAGCCGAAAATGAAATCGACGTTCCCGGCTATCAGGCAGTTCCGGAAGATCTGCCGCATTTTCCCGCCCCTGCGGAGATCGTCTTTCAGAAATCCTATGTACCGTTCGATGAGATCCGGCGGGAGAGGTCCGCAAAAAACCGTGTCCTGCGTTGACAGGAAGCGGCAGTCCTCGGCGAGAAAATCGTCCGCGCATACGGTAAGCGCAACTTCCTGTCCCTTTGTTTCCGGACAGAGAGCGTCGTTTTCTACCGTCAGGTTCCGGAATGTCACATGAGGAGCCAGCACTGCTGCCGTATATGTGCGGAAAGTGTTGTATTCCTTGCCGTCGGCGTGTACCTTGTTGGCGTAATCGTCCCATACAATGCGGGTACTTTCGGCGCTGCCGCCCTCGATCACAATGTCCGGAACGTGTATTTCCGTTTTCACTCGGTATTCACCGGCTGACAGCACAAAACGCGTCCCCGGTTCCGCTGTCCGGAGAAGCTCATCAAGGTTCATATCGGGATTTACATTGACTGTTTTCATACAATTCACCGTATCGGCGCTCCGGCGTACTTCCGGAAAGGAACACGGGAGCGCAATGTCCGTATTGATGCTATACTATCTATATTTTAAACCCAAAATACAGATGTGCGCAAGCACAATATCGAAATATTTATGCACATTCCGGACATTTTTGGAAAGCGTCGATATCGGGCGCGCGGCATTGTGAAAACCGGCAAATCGTGAATATATCGCTGTTTATGCGGATCACAGAGATACCGGCAAGGGCTTGACAAATTTATATCAAATCAGACTCTTTCGGCAATGGCGGAGAAAACGTCGTTTTTTGCGGTATTTTCCATTTACAAATAATACCTTGAATGGTATAATAAACTATATATAACTGTTTTTCGGATTCAGACATCGTAAATTACGGTATTTCACGGAGGAATTCGCCATGAAACAAGCGCTGAAAAAACTTGGTGTGCAGATCATCGTTATCGTTATCGCCATACTTGCATTTTCTCTTGCGGCTGTAAACATTATATCGCTTCGGCTGCTCCACGGCTTCACCGACAACATTCTGCTCAGCAGAGCGCACGTCGGTATGGAAGTTCTTGAGGATACGCTGAAAGACGAGATCAAGGATCTTGAAAACGATTTTTCCATATTCGAGGGCGATTTCGGCTTTGTCAGCGCGGCAGCTCTCGGCGACACGGCGACCGCCGCGGACTCATATAATAAACGCTTCGGGAGCGACCCGAACAAGTTTATGATCGTCGGCGATGCCTCAAACAACATTCTGTTCAGAAGCGACAACTGCCCCATATCTACTGTGGATCTCGCCGCTATCGCCAACGGAAAGACCATTGACGGGATCCTCGAAAGGGACGGTGAACTTGTCGCCATGTACGCCACCTCTTTCAAATACAGCGGTAACTCCTACGGCATAATGATAGGCTTCTCAATGGAAGCCACAGACTGGATGCAGACCGTAAAAAGCCTTGTTGACTGCGAAGTCACCATTATCCACGGCAATGTAAGATATACGACAACTCTTGACGGCAGCATAATCGGCACAACTATTCCCGCCGATATAGAAAACACCGTCGTTGTCAGCGGTCAGAACCATTCCGGCAAGCAGAACATCAACGGCAAGGAATACTACGTTTCCTACGAACCGATGTATGACTGGGAAAACCACATTGTAGGCGCATACTTTGCCGGCTCGGAAGCCACCGAAGCGAACGGCGAGTTCTCCACAGTCTCTTTCGTTGTGATAATCAGTGCGGTAGGCATTGCGATAATAAGCGGAGTCATCTTCTTTATCTATACCCGCAGAAAGATAGTCGAGCCTATCCGCCATGTTACTGCATTGGCGAATGAGATGCAGGCGGGGCAGCTCGGCTCCACACAGGTAAATTACAGCTTCTCCGACGACGAAATAGGCGAGTTCGCAAAAGTGCTGAAACAGACGAAGAACGATCTGCACGAGGTCGTAGATGACGCGTCGGTGATACTCAATTCTATGGCGGACGGCGACTTTACCGATACTCCGAAAGTGGAGTACCCCGGAGACTTCGACTCTATCAAGCGCAACCTGCTGAAGATCGAGGACGATCTTGGCGATACGCTGAGCAATATGAACATATCCTCCGATGAGGTCCTTAACGGTTCCGAGCAAATGGCGGAGGGCTCGCAGTCCCTCGCGGACGGTACGACAAGGCAGGCTTCCGCCATCGAAGAGATCTCGGCTACAGTCGCTGAGGTATCGACCCAGATAGCGAATACCGCGCGGAATGCCGCGCAGGCAGGTGAACTTTCCAGACAGACTCAGGATAAGGTCAACCGCCAGGATGCCGAAATACAGAGTATGGTCGAGGCAATGAACGAGATAAGCGATACCTCAAAGGAGATCGGTAAGATCATCAAGACTATCGACGATATCGCGTTCCAGACCAACATTCTCGCCCTGAACGCCGCAGTTGAAGCCGCAAGAGCGGGCGACGCGGGCAAGGGATTCGCGGTAGTTGCCGACGAAGTACGCAATCTCGCAAGCAAATCCGCAGAAGCGGCAAAAAGCACATCGTCACTGATAACCGCTTCCATTGCGGCAGTCGATAAGGGCAGCAGGATCGCTCTTTCGACCGCGGATTCAATGAAAGAAGTAAAGGATATGTCCGGACAGACCGCAGTTCTTATCACCGAGATCGCAGAAGCAAGTTCGGAGCAGAACGAGTCCGTTCAACAGATAACTGCCGGAATAGAGCAGATCTCGCAGGTAATACAGACCAATTCCGCGACTGCGCAGGAGACCGCGGCTTCCTGCGAGGAGCTTTCCGGTCAGTCGAAGCTTCTCAAGGAGCAGGTCGCAAGGTTCAGGATAAACAAATGACGGCTGCTGAAACGCAGTCGGGATCCGCAGCACAGTGCGAGTCCGTCTGCTGTGCTTTGTGAACATATTAAATACCGGAACCCGCTTACCCGCCGCAAGGGTAAGCGGGTTTTTTGCGTTTGACGCAGACTGTTATCCTGCACAAAAATATGCACAAAAAATTGTAGTTTTCGGAAAATTTTTTGGAAACGTTTACATATATTGATATTTTTGGCGAAATAATATATAATTGTAATATCATGTACAGGAATGTCCTGTTCGGCAACTTATAAGGACACTCTCAAAGAAAGGACTGGTAAAAACCAATGAAATTCGGTTATTTCGATGATGCCAACAAAGAATATGTCATCACCTCGCCCAGAACTCCCTACCCGTGGATAAACTATCTCGGAACTCAGGGCTTCTTTTCCCTCATTTCCAACACGGCGGGCGGCTACAGCTTCTATAAGGACGCAAGACTGCGCAGAATCACCCGTTACCGCTACAACAACGTTCCCGTCGATATGGGCGGACGCTACTTCTATATCAACGACGACGGTCATGTGTGGAATCCCGGCTGGTCGCCCGTAAAGACGGAGCTTGACAGCTATGAGTGCCGCCACGGCATGGGCTACACCATTATAAAGGGCGCGTCAAAGGGCATTGAGGCAAAGGTGACATTCTTCGTTCCTCAGAACTTCAACGGTGAAATACAGAAAGTGACCATTACCAACAACACCGGCGCATTCAAGAAGATAAAGCTGTTCAGCTTCCTCGAATGGTGCCTTTGGGACGCCCAGGACGACTCCACCAACTTCCAGCGTAACTTCAACACCGGCGAAGTCGAGATCGAGGGCAGCACGATCTATCACAAGACCGAATATAAAGAAAGACGCGATCACTTTGCGTTCTACTCCGTAAACGCTAAGATCAGCGGTTTCGATACAGACCGCGAGAGTTTCCTCGGACTGTACAACGGATTCGGAGAGCCTCAGACAGTTATGCAGGGTTCCCCCAACAATTCCGTTGCGGACGGCTGGTCGCCTATTGCTTCTCACTACATCGACGTAAGTCTCGAAGCGGGCGAGAGCAAGGATTATGTTTTCGTTCTCGGCTATGTCGAGATGCCTGCAGAGGAGAAGTTCGCGCCGGATCTCACCGACGACGACAAGATCATCACCACCGCAAACTCCAAGAAAAACATCATCAACAAGACCAAGGCTCATGCCATGATCGAGCAGTGCGACACCGCCGAGAAAGCCGACAAGCTGTTTGCAGAACTGAAAGCTTACTGGGATACTCTTCTCTGTCAGTACCATGTTGACTCCCCCGACGAGAAGGTCAACAGAATGGTCAACATCTGGAACCAGTACCAGTGCATGGTCACATTCAATATGTCACGTTCCGCTTCCTACTTCGAGAGCGGCATCGGCAGAGGAATGGGCTTCCGCGACAGCAACCAGGATCTTCTCGGATTCGTGCATCAGATACCCGAGCGTGCAAGAGAGCGTGTGCTTGACCTTGCGGCTACAATGCTTGAGGACGGCGGTGCTTATCACCAGTACCAGCCGCTCACCAAGAAAGGCAACCATGAGCTTGGCTCAAACTTCAACGACGATCCGCTGTGGATGATACTCGCAGTGGCTGCATATATCAAGGAAACAGGCGACAAGTCCATTCTCGATGAGGTAGTTCCTTACGAGAACGACGACAGCAAGGCTGCTTCCATGCTTGACCACATGAAGCGTGCATTCAACCATGTAGTGCGCAAAGTCGGACCTCACGGTCTGCCGCTGAGCGGACGTGCGGACTGGAACGACTGCCTGAACCTGTCCTGCTTCTCGGACAAGCCGGGTGAATCTTTCCAGACTTACAACAACAAGGAGATGTTCAAGGATCCGCCGTTCTACAGCCAGATCGCGGAATCCGTAATGATCGCGGGTATGTTCTGCTTCATAGGACCCGAGTATGCTGCGATGTGCAGACTCATGGGCGACGAGGAAGAAGCTAAGCGTGCGGACGCGGAAGTTGCCAAGATGAAAGAAGCTACCATGAAGTACGGCTTTGACGGCGAATGGTTCCTGCGTGCTTACGATCACAACGGCAATAAGGTAGGATCACATGAGTGCGAAGAGGGCAAGATCTTCATCGAACCCCAGGGCTTCTGTGTTCTTGCGGGTCTCGGCAAGGAGACAGGCGACGACATCAAGACCCTCAACAGCGTTGACAAGTACCTCAACTCCGATCACGGTCTGGTACTCAACAACCCCGCATTCACACATTATTATATCCAGTACGGTGAGATCTCCACATATCCGGGCGGGTACAAGGAGAATGCCGGCATCTTCTGCCACAACAACGCGTGGATCATGTGCGCCGAGGCATTTGTAGGCAGAGGAGACAAGGCATTTGAATACTACTCAAAGATAGCTCCGGCATTCAGAGAGGAACACTCCGATCTGCACAGAACAGAACCCTACGTTTATGCGCAGATGATCGCGGGCAAGGACGCACCGAGACACGGCGAAGCAAAGAACAGCTGGCTCACCGGTACA
>JAGAWN010000131.1 GCA_017941355.1 Ruminiclostridium sp.
CAAGAAGATCAAATCAACTTTCAAATCCAAGGGCAAGTCGGGAAAGCACGTTGCAAGCTCCACACCCTACGGCTATCTGAAATCTCCGACAGACCATAATCAGTGGGTCATTGACGAAGAAGCCGCCGAGATAGTGCGCCGCATTTTCCGTATGACTATGGAGGGCAAGGGACCGTATCAGATCTCTCAGATACTTGAAAGCGAAAAGATCGAGATTCCGAGCGCACATATGGCACGCCTCGGAGCGGGACTTCATCAGCATAAAGTTTTTGAAAATCCGTATCACTGGAGCTCGTCAACGATTGCAGGAATACTCAAAAAGCGGGAATACCTCGGTCACACGGTCAATTTCAAGACCGCCAAGCACTTCAAGGACAAAAAGAGCCATTATGTCACTGAGGATAACTGGGTCATATTTGAAAACACACAGGAGCCGATCATAGATCAGGAGACCTTTGACAATGTTCAGCGTATCAGAGGGAATGTTCGACGTTATCCCGACGGCTGGGGTGAGGCACACCCGCTGACGGGACTTATGTACTGCGCAGACTGCGGCCGCAAGATGTATGTTCACAGGATCAGCAACGGAAAGCGCATACCGCATTTTACTTGCTGCGGTTACAGCAAAATACCCGTCGGCACAAAATGCGCATCTGCTCACAGAGTAAAAGCCGATGATGTAATTGAGCTTATCGGAGATATGATCCGTGCTATAATCGAGTTTGCAAAGCTGAACCGCGAGGAATTTATTGCATCTATCAAAGGAGCGCAGGACACGAAAGTCGGCAGCGAGATAAAGGCAAAGAAAAAGCGCCTTTCGGAATTGCAGAAGCGTTCGGCGGAGCTTGAAAAACTGTTGTGCCGTATCTATGAGGATAATGTCAGCGGGAAGATCAGCGACGAGCGCTTTGCAATGCTTGACAGCCAGTACGGACAGGAAAAATCCGATGTTCGTGTTGAAATGTCACAGGTCGAAAAGTTCCTTGCGGGAAAATCGCAGGACACAAGCGCTGATCAGAAATTTATCGCCCTTGTTGACAGATATATGAATGTCGAGGAGCTTACAACCGTGATGATAAACGAATTTGTTGAAAAGATAGTTGTGTTCGAGCGGGACAGGAAAGGCAGCACACAGTGCAATCAGCGCATTGACATCTACTTCAATTTTATCGGGCAGTATGTACCGCCGCATTTCAGAGAGGTAATACTCACCCCCGAACAGATCGAGGAACAGCGCAAGATAGAGGAGCGCAAGGACAGACTTCATCAGAATTATCTGAAACGCAAGGCAAACGGAAAGCAGAAGGAGTACGAAGAACGCACGAAAGCCAAGCGGAAAGCACACATTGACGCTTTGAAAAATGCCGAGCGTCAGAAAGATATGGAAAACGGCGTTTATGCACTTGTCTCCGACCTTCCGAAAGCCGAACCGAGGATAGGTACACCTGCATAAAAAACAGGCGAAAAAAGGAAGATTTTTCCAAAAAAGGACGGTCTGCACCGTTCATTCCGGAGTGCAAAATCAAAAGGCAGGAAAGTATATTACCGACCTGTCTTTTTTGTTTGCAGGCGTTTTACAAAGGGGGATTTTATGTGCTTATCAAAGTATGAAAAAGAAACGATATTGCTCACATCGGAAGGAGATGATTTCTATGACATTCAGGTCTATGACAGTAGGCTGAAACGCAGGCTTACGGAGTTTGCGGCAAAGTATCCCGACCTCTGCGAAATAACACGGCAGGACACGGACGGCTGTATCTTCTGTATCATCAACAAGTCGCGGGTATCTATCAGATTGATACCGCCGTACAGTGAAGAACGGAAGAACACGGCGCGGGAAAATGCAAAGAAACTATCGGACAGAAAATAAGCAATAACAGAAAGCGAGGTGTGGCAATGAAGAAAATGTCCCCTGAAGAATTAGACCGCGCTATCGAAAAGACACACGCCGAGATCGCGTCCGTTCAACAAAAAATCCGAGTTACCGAAAACAAGTATCACGCTGGAGTTGAGAAGCTGAACAAGATGAAAAGGAATATCAGAACGCACCGTCTTTGTACGCAGGGCGGTATGCTCGGTAAGTTTCTGATCGAGCCGGATATGCTTACCGATGAACAAGTCTATGCTATTCTGAAACTTGCCTTTTCTTATTCGGCAGTGCAGGAGCTTTTGAAAAAATATCTTGATGAAAACAATTCCGGAAACGATGAAAACGGAAGCTGATGATCCCGCAGGCGGGAGACAAGGGCGCAATTATACACCGCTACTCGGTGAATTGCGCCCTGCCGGGGGCTTACGAACGCAGGAGCGTTCACAAGGGGCAAGCCCCTTGCGGCTGCTTCGCAGCCTATCCCCATTTAATTCAAAGACCGTCAGTTCATTCGCGGCGGTCTTTTTTCGATGAAATATTACTACGATAAATCAATATTTAACTGTTTTTCCTCAGCTCATAAAATATTTGCAACCATTCAGGCTGTTTAGAAACATTTAGTTTTTCTATTGTTCTTTTTCCAATTCGCCTGTCCAAAACAGCAAACATTCTTACAATGGGATCATCGGAAATAATACTATTCTGTATGTCGTTATTCCTATATTTCTCAAGTGCGTTACAGAACTCATCATCTGTGTATTCCGTTCTCATGCTCATTGGATATTTCTTCATAGTATCCCAAAATCCGTCCCAATATTCACGAACTCCAACAGGTGACACATTTTCGGAATACCCTTGCTCTATGAAATATGAATTTACTGTTTCCCAAGAAAAGCGCTTTATCTGTTTATCGTCAATACACACTTCAAATATATGGCAGTCATCCATACCAACATATCTTGTACAACCGTATCGTACTTTGCCGCGTATATTTTCAGCTATCATCTCTTCTTCAAGATATTTTCTCATTCCACTCCAAGAACCAAGTATTTTTCCCATGTTTCATTGCCCCTGTAAATTCCGATTTACGCTTGCAAGCGTTTCTATAATTATAGCACCAATCCTATGAAATGTCAAACCATGTCGAATTTCTAACAAGGGAGTGATGTCTATGCCTTGTCCTCATTACGAAATAAAGATAATCAGCCGAAGACAATCCGCAGTCGCGGCGGCTGCATATCAGAGCGGTGACAGTCTGCTAAGCGAGTATGATAACAAGCGTAAGTCTTACAAAGAGAAACGCGGTATAATCTACACCGAAATCATGTTGCCCAGCCACGCGCCGCCGGAATTAATGAACCGAGAAACCTTGTGGAACTCTGCCGAAAAAAATGAAAAACAATGGAACTCACAGCTTGCCCGCCGTATCGTTCTTGCACTGCCAAAAGAGATTGACCGACAATCGCAGATCGAATTATTACAGCGTTATTGTCGGGAACAATTTGTTTCGCGGGGAATGTGCGTTGACTTCGCTCTGCATGATAAAAATGACGGAAATCCTCACGCACACATTCTGCTGACAATGCGTGCTTTGGACGAGCAGGGAAAGTGGTTGCCAAAGTCACGCAAAGTTTATGATCTGGACGAGAACGGAGAGCGAATACGGCTGCCGTCCGGCGAATGGAAATCCCACAAGGAGAACACAGTCGATTGGAACGAGCAGACAAACGCTGAGCTTTGGCGACACAATTGGGAAACGCTCACGAATGAATTTCTCGAATGCGCAGGCAGACCTGAGCGTGTCGATCTCCGCTCCTTTGAACGGCAAGGCATACAGTATAAAATGCCTACCGTGCATTTGGGAGCTGCCGCTTATCAAATGGAAAAGCGCGGAGTGCCGACATTCGCGGGTGACCTGAACCGAGATATTCAGAAAGCGAACGGAATCCTCGCCGCCATTAAGAAAACAATCAGTAGCCTGCGTGATTGGTTGACGAGCCTTGCAGAAAAGAAACAACAGCTTGAAGCCGAGCAGGACAGGAACGCAACTGTCCCTATGCTGCTGATGAAGTATCTCGATATTCGCAAAGCCGAGCGCGAAGATTGGGCTTACGGACAACAGACAGCGTTATCCAAAGACCTCAAAAAGATAGCTGATGTTATCGCTTATGTGCAGGGGCGCGGCATTGCCACTCTCGATGAACTTGACAGCGAACTGTCCAAGCGCAAATCAGCGGCGAACGCTTGCCGTGAGAAGATGAAAGGTATGGAGAGCCGCATCAAAGACCTGTCCTCGATTCTCAAAGCTCACGAAACTATCGAGCGCTTGAAGCCCATTCACGACAAGTATGTCAAGATAAACTGGAAAGGTGTCAAAGCTAAGTACGCTGAGGAACACAAGGCAGAGCTTGACGAGTACAACAAGGCTTTCCGTCTGCTGAAAAAGTTTCGGATAGAACTCAACTTCCACTTTGACGCTTATGAAGGCGAACGGAAAACTTTGGTGTCACGGCGCGACAAGTTGCAGGAGGAACTTGAACAGATGAAAGCAGACCTCAAACCTTTGGAAGATGTACGCTACTACATCGGCAAGGTCATTCCGCTCGATGATGTTCCGGTGCAGACCGAACCGGAAAAGAAGTCCGTACTGGTGCAGATAAACACCGCCAAGAAAGAGCAGTCTGAAAAACAAGCGGTACAGACCGAGCTTCCGAGTAAGAAAAAGCGCCGGAACGACCTTGAATAAGAAATGTGTGATATGGAGGAATCTCTATGAAAAATGCAGTTAATGAAACAAACACGCCGGAGACTCCCGCCCTTGTTAAGACTATCGGAAAGACCACTTATATCGTCAATGTTCACTTCTCGGAAACAGCGAGGGAGACTGTCGCGGACAAACTGAAACGGCTTATCTCAACGGACTCAGAACTCCGCGAGGGATAAAAGTAA
>JAGAWN010000132.1 GCA_017941355.1 Ruminiclostridium sp.
GACAACAAGGTGAATATCGTCTTCAATGACGAGGGAAAGCTCATCGGGCTTGAGGGAAACCGCAGGGTCGGTGAGCATATTATCGCAGGAAACTTCTTTGTCTGCGGAGAAAAAGGCGAGGACTTGTGTTCACTTTCCGACGAACAGTGCGAGAAATATTGTCAGCAGTTCGCCCAGCCGGAAGAGATCACTCAGGACGAGATCGAGGACGATACATACGCCTGGGTCATCTCATTTTGACTCAGATACGGAGGTTTCACATGAAGAAAAACATCATCATCACGATGGAAAACGAGAAGCTCTCTGCTCTCAAGATGTACACGGAACAGAAAGGAACTACCGTGGAAGAAGAACTGACGCGGTTCGCCGAGCAGATGTACGCAAAGACCGTTCCTCAGAATGTCCGTGATTTTATTGACATGATGAGTAGGCAGCAGCCCGCACCAAAGCCGAGAAATACTTCGGCTGCCGAGGATACGGATACTTGATTTGCAATAAAGTATCGCAAGCCGAAATGCCTTTGGATAGTGATATCCGAAGGTGTTTTGACTTGCGGAAAGGAGTGTGAACATCATGATATTTCAAGCTATAGTCCAGTCGAGGAAAGGTATAGCCGTCCTTGATTTACCGCAGCTCGCGAGTGATCTCTGCGATAATCTTCAAAGAGTTGGAATAGAAAATCCGCCTTCAGACATCCGTCCCGGCGGAAATATGTTCAGAGTATCATTGTCAGCAAGCAGTGATTTCGGGAAGCATATAATTCCGCTGTTTACATTGCGTGACAGTCTCGCAGACATCAATGAAGCAGCTGCACAAATAGAGCAGGCGGGAGAATATGTGCTCTCGGATATTGAAAACAACGTTATATATGATCAATACAGTGATATCCGTGATCTTCTCTACGACATAAACACCGATATCTCTCCGAATATGGGAATGTAGGTGCAGGAAAACCACACTCTCCGTTTTTTACCGCCCTGTTTCGCTCCGTGTGCGATTTTAGGGCGCAGGTGGAGAAACGATACGACCGAGAGGTCTGGACGCAAATTTGAGCCGTTTCTGACGGCGTTTCGGAAGAACGACAAAAGGAGCAGGAACCGGAGTTGATTTGAAGCGGTTTCGACCGTCTCGTGAGCAGCCGTGAGGGGTGGTTTGGGGGCTATGATTTTCATGCAGGAAAAAGGGCGGGCGTCTTTTCGCCGCCTCGCCCACCAACATCGTCGGGCAAAGCCCGCCGTTAAGCGATAAAGCAAGTTATGAAAAAGGGGTCAAAATATGAGCAGGAGCAGAAATCGGGGGTCAAATCCCGTGAAAACAGAAGAAAACGCCGATGTTAAGGCATCCGAGGTGGGGTCAAAAAAGATAAAGTACGCTTTTCACATCACTCCCGAGTGCATGAAAGCAATAAACGAGATGTACAAGAAGGACGGAAGCTCTACAAGAAATGAGTTCATCGAGAACGCCGTGGACTTCTACATTGACTATCTGAAAGGCGGTACGATGACAAATTACCTTGCCCCTATCATAAAGCGAATGGTCGAGGCAACCGTTGAAACATCGGAGCAGCGTATAAGCCGCAACCTGTTCAAGATCGCGGTGGAGCTGGGAAAGATATCTCACATGGTCGCAGCTACCAATGACATAGACGATGAAACTGTCGAGAGTCTTCATCGTATGTGTGTGGACGAGGTGCGCCGAATCAACGGTATCATTAACTACGAAAGTGCTGTACGCTTTCAGAAGGATGAATAATGCCGAGGATAATAGTGTCGAGCCGCTACCTCAAACCCGGAACTGCCGGAAAGCGCGGCGGACTCATCAAATACATTGCAACGAGAGAATCCGTGGAGATGTACTCGCCGCAGGAACGCGGTGTCCTGGTCACCAAGAGTCAGACGGAGCTTGTCACAAAGATGCTTGAAATGTTTCCCTCGGAACTCTCCTCGCATGAGTACGCTGACTACAAGAGCAGCCCAACAAAGGAGAACGCCTCGGAGCTGATAACCGAGATCCTCGAACGCAACGCGGACAGGCTCACAGACCGTGAGATGCTCGTCAAATATATCTCAGAGCGCCCGGGCGTTGAGAAGATTGGCAAGCATGGATTGTTCTCCGCCGACAAGGGCGAGGTGGATCTGAATGAAGCGAAGGCTATCGTCTCAAACCATGACGGGAATGTATGGACAAATGTCGTGTCACTCAGACGCGAGGACGCGGAAAGACTCGGCTTCACTACCCCGCAGGCATGGCAGAACCTTGTGCTGAAAAGTCTTGACAAGATAGCACAGGCTCATAAGATAAAGCTCGATCATCTCCGGTGGTATGCGGCATTCCACAACACAGCTCACCACCCGCACATACATCTGCTGGTGTACTCGACAGACCCGACCGAGGGTTACATGACCGAGCATGGGATAGAAATGCTGAAAAGCACGTTTGCAAATATAATCTTCAAGGACGAGCTGAATGAAATATATCAGAAGCAGACTCAAGTGCGTGACGATCTCCGCGCTGAGGCAAAGCGTAAAATGCAGGAGCTGTCCGCAGAAATACAGAACCACATCATCGATCCGCAGCTCGAAGCGTTGATACATAAGCTCTCGCAGCAATTACAGACGGCGAAAGGCAAAAAGGTGTATGGGTACTTGCAGCCGCAGGTCAAAAAGACTGTCGATGATATTGTTGCAATGCTCGCCGCCGACCCTGCTATAAAGAAAATGTACGATGAGTGGTGCCGGTTGGAGCAGGAAAAGTATTCCACATACACAAATGCGGTTAAACAGTTCCCACCGCTCCACGAAAACAAGGTATTCAAGCCAATCAAGAACAGTGTTATAAACGCGGTACTGGAAATGTTGCATACACTTAATTCTGTTGATTGCGAGATAAAGGATAATGATGCTCTGCCGGAGCCGGAGATGATTGCAGAGTCGGAGGTGAACGCAGAACCGGAAGGCGCTGAAATACCGGACGAGAGTGCTCCCGTAGATGCCCCGCGGAGTAAAACAAGCAATGCTGAAATATATCGTTTTGCAAAGAAATACTTGAAAGGCGATGATGTGTACCCCGACCCGGAGTATGCAATCAAGCTGTTTGAGTCTTGCGGCGATTACAAGTATGCTGGGTACGCTTTGGGAAAAATATATCTCGACGGACAGTATGCGGCGAGAAATCTTGAACTTGCAGAGAAGTATCTGAA
>JAGAWN010000133.1 GCA_017941355.1 Ruminiclostridium sp.
GACACCACCTTGACACCGTTCTTGCGAAGCAACATCTTGTAACGGGCGCTGTCATAGCGATTGCGGGCGAAGCGGTCGAGCTTCCACACGATCACGGTCTCGAAAAGCCCCTTGCTGCTTTCGGTTATCATACGCTGAAACCCCGGGCGGTTATCGGTCTTGGCTGACATGGCACGGTCAATGTATGCGCCGATGACGGTCATGTCCTTCTTCTCGGCAAAAGCCTTGCACTCACGAAGCTGCCCCTCAATGCTTTCCTCGCGCTGGTTGTCGCACGAATACCTTGCATAAATCACTGCTTTCATTAGTTTTCTATCCTCCTTGAACATCTCGTTTTCCCTATTATACCACACTTTGAGCGAAAATTCAATACTTTAAAGCGCGATATTCGATATTTTTTCTAAAATCTCTTTATATCATAATAGTATATGTGAAAGATTTAACATACTGCCTACCCGCCCTAAAATGGGGCGGGCAAGCATTGTTGTTTTTTTAAGCGGCAGGCTTCTTATCGTCTGGAAGCCCTTTAATATCGCCGCATCCATGCGGCTTTTTGGGGGCTTCCTCACGGCGTCCTGCCGTGCCGCCGTTTACCTCGTTCATGAATTCCTCGAACATCTTTCTGCCCTCTTCGGTGTCGTAGTACGCCCGAATTGTCGGGTAGAAACTGGCTGCGAGAACCTTTATCTGTTCGTCCGTAGTCTCCTCTACGGCGGTCGTCCTGACTTCATATCTTCTCATTTAACCTCCTGTTCTCTATCAGTGCAAACCTCTATTTCTCTTCGGTTTCACTGATTTTGTTGTTTCCTCTTCCTTCTTCTTTTTCTGTTCTTCCAGTTTGCGCTGTTCTTCTGCCAACCGTTCCTGACGGGCAAGCTCCTCCTGCCGTTCACGCTCGATCTGTTCCTGACGCTTACGCTCGGCTTCA
Organism: Ruminiclostridium sp.; assembly: GCA_017941355.1. GTDB lineage: Bacteria > Bacillota > Clostridia > Oscillospirales > Ruminococcaceae > Ruminiclostridium_E. The sequence goes on from JAGAWN010000133.1 coordinate 929, forward strand.
ATGCGGGACTGCATAAAGTCATCAATCCGGTAAATCTTGTTGTAATCCAGATAGTACCCGATGTTGTCTAAGCAAATAACATCACCCTCATACAAGTCATCGGTGTCCCTGATCGTAGTCAGCAACTCGCGTATATCGTCCGGATCAGCATTAACATCAAACACGCTCCGCTCGAAGCTCTCCTTGTAATAGTCTATATTCGCCCGCGATATGTGGAAATTCCTGGGATCGTCCGGCGTATAGACTGTGTACTTCTTGGCTTGCAGCTCCTTGACCCTTGCCTGCTCCTGTTCGTCGAGCTTTTCACGGGTTGCCTTGACGAGCTTGGTGATGTAATCGTCCCGGTCACCGTAAGTCTTGATGATTCCGCGCAGGACAGCCTCGCGCTTTTTCTGTGCTTCAAGCTCTGACTGCATTTCCGCAAGCCGTTCGTTATCAGCAGCGACATCATCAGCGTAACCGGCAACTTCGGTTATCGCTGTTATACCTGCCCGCGCAAGTATCAGCTTGTCGCTTTTCCGCTGGGCGTTAGGGTATTCACCGAACTTGTGCTTACCGAAAAATCTCTCGGCGGCGGCAGCCACTATCTGCTTGTGCTGGGCTTCCGCGCTCAAATCCGTTATGGCAGCTTCAAGCTCAGTGATACGCTTTTGAGCCTTTTCCAAAAGCTGCTCGGCTTCACTTACGCTGTTGATATGCTCATTATTGATAAGTGTGAGTTGCTTGCCGAGAAGCTCGGTGGCGTTTTTCACGCCTGCGGCGAAACAGATGTTCCGGGTCTCACGCTTGAATTCCCTTTGCATCAACTCGAAGATCTCGTTGAGAGTTCTCGGTTTTGGCTGTGCATCGAGGTACTCCTGTATGCGGTCGGCAAGTGCGGCTTCTGCGTAATCAGCGCCCAGCGTTTTCAGCCGAACAGACTTCTTTTGTTCGGGAGCCCGCACGGAGATGTAGCAGCTGCGCTTAACTTTATACCCGTGAGCTTCCATGATCTGCAACAGATGATCGAGGCTTTTTGACAGTGGTATCAGGCTGTCGATATACTCGGAAATTCTCGCTTTCCACGAAGTACCACGCTTGCGGTGCAGCCACTCACCGTAGCATATCGCGTAGGGCTTGTGGTCGTTCCGAGCAAGCAATTTTTCCATTTCTCCGATACCATACCGCCGGCATATTGCATCTGAAACCTTCCTTACCCTGTCAAGGCTCGCCTTATTGCTGTTAAACTTTTTGCCGTTCAGATCATAGGGGCATAGCAGAAAGTGATTGTGGATATGCTCCGTATCGACATGGGTGGTCACTACAACCTGATAGTCGGAACCGAACGCTTTCTGCACCCACTCCACACCTATCCTGTGCGCCGTTTCTACGCTGCACTCGCCTGCCGCGAACGACTGGACGAGATGAAATGCCTTAATCGGCGACTTACCCTCAAGCGGCGTTGCTGTAAAACTCTTGTGCGAACACACCTCGTATGTCAGCTTGAAATCCTGCAAAGCCTCTTTCAGATCTGCGGAAGTGTTGATGCCAGTCAGCAATTCCCTATCTTCTGTTTTCGCAGGGTTAGCAATGTAATTCAAGCAGCCAGCGACTGAATCTTTGATTGATATGACTTTGATATACGGCAAATTTCCTCCTTGAAATCCTCAAGCCTCCGCAAGTCGTCCGGGTGAATGTACCCGGTCTCGTTTGCTATCCTCGCTATCTGATTGATGTTCTGACCGATCCTGTTCAAAGCTGTCACATACTCGCGGTTCTCCTTCAGGTCAATCACAAACACCTTACCCTTCAGCGCGGCGGTCTTGATAAATGTTGCCGTTTTCATCTTGCATCTCTCGGCGAGCTTCTCTATTTTATTCCACTCGTCGAAGGTGAATGTTAAGACTTTGTATTTTCTGTTTGTCCTCAATTCTTCTCTCCCTTCATAAAATCCTGCGAAGCAGCCAACGAAAATGGGCAGGGGTTCCCCATTTTCCGGAATCAAAAGTATCCGTATACTTTTGATTTTTTGGCGATTTGTGGTATTACAAATCTATGCTTGCGTTGATTAGCCGCTTCAATTATTTACTTTGCTAAAAAGTTGCTGACCCCCTAAGAAAAGTTACCGACCTTATCATGCGACCTCGCGCTTCTTTGCAGCAACTTTTTCAATCACTTCAAGCAGGTGGAGCTGAACTTCATCGGGCATCTCGAACCTCATTCTCCTGACCATAGTCTGTTCTGATACTCCGATCGCGGCGGCAAGCTCCCACTGCCTGACACCCTTCTCCTTTAATTCTGTTCTGATGATCTCATTTGCCATTGGTATACTTCCTCTCTTTTTCTTTATTTCGACGACAGCAGGGGCGAGGTGGAAAATGGAAAACGGGCAGATTGCGTCGATTTCAGTCTGACCGCTTTCCTACGATTCAGCGAAAATCGACTTTTCCGGGGTTTCTGCTATCGGCGTTGACTTTAGTATATCATACTTTTTCGAGCCGTGCTGTATATGCCATAAATAAAATAAATTTCTTTTTTCGGACTCCTCGTTCGATATATGGAATTTCATTTTTGGCATTTTTCAATTACCGGCTCGGCTACCTCGCAATGGAATTTATCAACTGCACCATACGGAGCTGCTCCTGCTCATCAAGCTCGAAACGCAGAACCTGCATCAAGACCTTCTCTGTCAAGCCCAGCGATTTTGCTAAAAGTGCAGGCGACACACTCAGGTGCTTCATCTCCGAAAATACAATTTCGTTTGCTATGGTTACCCCTCCTTTCTACATTCCGGACTGTATTTTTGGGGAGAACATCTTTTCTCCCTGAGCTCAATTTCTATTATAGCAAAGTCTTGACAGAAGTCAATATTTTTGGTATTATATGTCTATAAAAAGATGAGTTGACTTCTATTTTTAGATACTTTCTACTTTTTTTTAGTTGACTTCTATTTTTGAAAAAATTTAAAATATTTTTTGGACGGCAAGGAGAAAACGCGCTATGACCGGATTTGACGCTTTTTACTTTGAAGAAAAATTTTATATTAACGGTACCAAAGAGTACACTTTGGGGTCGATACTTGAAAAATATCTGCAAAAGAACTTCAAGGACGCGGAGAGCAAACTGACTGCCTGCAAAGACTATCTCCGACTTCTCCATTATCCGGAGACTCGTAAACAGAAACCGGATTGTGAGCTTATCTTTCCAGAGGCTATCGCGTTCTTTGACCGCTGCGACGAATATATACATACCTTGCCGCCCTACAACACATTCCCGCTTCGTGACAGTGGGCTTTATGACATCTTCAATCAGCATAGTGTTCTTTTCAATCACGATGATAACGAGATAGACTTTGAATGGTTCGATTACGACAAATACGACAGCTACGACGATTACAACGAGGACGATGATGCCGGAACAGTCTTTCACGAGCCGATGTATGAGCATGACCGTATGCTCACATCTTTTAACATGGACTATCCCCTTGACGAAATGGAAAATCCCGATGATATTGACGAAGTGCTGAAGCTCAATGCTGAATTAAAGGATTTTGTTTTACAGTATATCGCTTTCTTTGAGGACTTGATCCGCGTAAAGCGCGTCTATGAGCCGTTCCTTGAAAAGATACACAGCCGCGAGGAGTTTCTGACCAACGAGGAGATCGCGCAGGTTCTCGATGAGTTTAATGCTGTCGCTAATAAGAAGCTGAACCAGTATGACAAGCTCGTTCCGTCCGGCACTATGACGCTTTCGTATAAGGTGCTGAACAGAAAGAAAACCTCCGTGCTTTGTGAGAACTATCACTTTACCACAATCGGAGGCTTTCTATATATTGAATTGTTCAAGGGATTGCAGAACCGCTATCTGCCCCGCAAGTGCGACTACTGTGGGCGGTACTTTGTGCTGGAGCGCGGCTTTTACTCAAACTACTGCAAGCGCCCGATCAAGGGGCAGCCCGACAAAACCTGCCGCGATCTCGGGCACCGGAAAAAGTTTAACGACAAGTTAAAGACTGACCCTATTTGGAGCGTGTACCACAAGGCTTACAAAGCGCACTATGCCCGGTATCTCAAAAAGAAGATGTCGCAGGCGGAGTTTCAAAAGTGGGCTGATTATGCTATTGTCTTGCGGAATAAAGCGCTGGACGGGGGTGTTGACTATGATGATTATGTTAAGGAAATGAAGAAATAGCATTATAATTATTACACCTGTCTATGTTTGAATTTATCTCGAAATACATATTCTCATTATTCAATTTCAATTTATTTGCAAAATAGCCTTGACAAATATATTCCTATATAGTATAATATTGATACGAATTAAAATGCAGTTGTACTGCGAAAGGAAGTATTATTATGAAAAAGATAACAATTGCAAATGCTCCGGTTTACACTTCACCCAATTCTATGACCTTGATTTGTACGGAGACGCCTGACGGAACAACTAATCTCGCCACTCTCGCGTTCTGGACTTACGCTTCGACAAATCCGGGCAAAATAATATTTGCGCTGAATAAGGGCGCGTATAGCCTCAATCTCCTCGCCGAGAAAAAAGAGCTTGTTCTTGCGATACCCGGCACTGAAATTGCGGGAGCACTTATCGGCTGCGGAACCTGCTCCGGTAAGGATACTGACAAAATTGCCAAATGCGGGCTTACAATGCAGGATGTTGAAGGTACTTCAATAAAAGCGCCCATATCTTGCAGGCTGCTCATACACGCAATTGTTGCTCAGACATTTGATGCAGACGACCATATAGTGCATCTTTGTGATGTCAAAGGTGTGTTTGCTGACGAGACCGTTGACGCGGTTTACGGTTGGAACGGCTACGCAGAGTTTGCAGCTGCACAGAAAAAGTAAAGGAGGAAAAGGCAGTCGTTCCTGCGGCTGCCTTGATCATTATGAAAGAACAAGGTGGTTTTCTTATTTCACAGATAAAGCAGATCGGCGGCAGAATATTTGAACAGATACTTGCCAAAAAGAACATTGACGCTTTCAATGGCGCGCAAGGGCGTATTCTTTATGTATTGTGGCAGGGTGACGGTATCCCGATAAATGAAATATCGCATCAGACCGGTCTTGCAGTCACATCTCTCACGAGCATGATCGACAGAATGGAAGCTGCGGGACTTATCTATCGTGACCGCGGCGACAGCGACCGCAGAAAGATATTGATATACCTTACAGATAACGCCAAAACACTTGAAAAAGATTATGATCAGGTGACAAAGGAAATAAGCGGCATATACTATAAGGATTTCACAAAAGACGAAGTAAAGCAGTTTGAGAGTTATCTGCATCGCATCCTTAAAAATCTGGAGGAATATGAAAAATGAGCGTTTGCATAAAGTCTTTGATACAAAACCTTAATATCGTGATCGGCTGCACAATAGGCTGCGGCTATTGCTATGCGAGAAATAATGTAAAGCGCTTTCATACCATTGACGATTTTGAGAAGCCGGAGTTCTTTGAAAATAAACTTCGGATAATGGATAAACCCTGTCCGCATAATTTCCTGCTGACGGGTATGAGTGACCTTGCGGGCTGGAGTTCTGAGTGGCAGGAGCAGGTGTTTGAAATGATAAGCCGGAATCCACAGCATCAGTTTTTGTTTTTAACAAAGCGTCCCGATCTTCTCGATATAAAAACAGACCTTGAAAACGCTTGGTTCGGTGTCACTGTAACAAGAAAAGAGGAATTGTGGCGTATTGACGCACTTCGGGAAAATGTAAAAGCAAAGCATTATCACGCTACCTTTGAGCCGCTTTTCAACGATCCGGAGCAGGTCAATCTCAGAGGCATTGACTGGATAGTAGTGGGTACTATGACTGGAGCGTGCTGCAAAAAGATACATACCGAACCGGAATGGGCAGTTTCTTTGACTGAGCAGGCTCATTCTCTCAGCATACCCGTCTTTATGAAGGAAGATCTTTCGCCGATAATGGGCGATATGAATATGGTGCAGGAATTACCCGAAGCTTTCGGCAGGGTACTGGAGGAACAGAGAAAATGGCACAAATAACATCAGATAACATTATCATAGGAGACAGTGAGACAAAAAACATAATGACGAAATCAAACCTGCCTGTAGGCGGCTATTCGGTAAATCCGTATGTGGGCTGCACGCACGCCTGCAAGTATTGCTATGCCTCGTTTATGAAGCGTTTTACCGGACATACAGAAGAATGGGGAACCTTTCTTGATGTGAAGCATTGGGGGAAGATCAATAATCCGGCGAAGTATGCAGGTCAGCGTGTTGTTATCGGTTCCGTGACAGACGGTTACATTCCGCAGGAGGAACAATTTCGAAATACACGGAAGTTGTTGGAACAGCTCATTGGTAGCGGTGCGGATATACTTATCTGTACAAAATCCGACCTTGTTGTAAGGGATATTGACTTGCTCAAAGAACTCGGACAAGTCACAGTCTCGTGGTCAATAAACACCCTTGACGAACAGTTCAGAAGCGATATGGACAATGCTGTCAGTATCGAACGGCGAATAGCTGCTATGAAAAAGGTCTATGATGCAGGTATCAGAACGGTATGCTTTGTATCGCCGGTGTTCCCCGGTATCACTGACTTTGAGAAGATCTTTGAGCGCGTAAGAGAACAATGTGACCTGTTCTGGCTTGAAAATCTTAATTTGCGCGGTGGATTCAAGAAAACGATCATAGACTATATCGCTGAAAAACGCCCCGAGCTGATACCACTTTATGAGCGGATCTACAATAAGCACGACCGCAGTTATTTTGAGGAGCTGGAGAAAAAGGCTGAACAAATGGCTGAAAAGTATGATTGTCAGTTTGTGGATAACGAAATGCCGTATGGCAGAGTTCCAAAAGGTCACCCGGTAATTGTTGATTACTTTTATCACGAGGAAATACGCGGATCTGATAATACTGGCAAGCGTAACAAGTAACGCAGGCAAGGACTTGATGAAGAAATAAAAAATAGCAAAAGGCGAATCGTCATGATGCGCCTTTGTTATGATACGATGACAGCCTAACAGAATGCTATATTGAATTGTTCAAGGGATTACAAAACCGCTACCTGCCCCGCAAGTGTGATTACTGCGGTCGGTATTTCGTGCTGGAGCGCGGTTTCTACTCAAACTACTGCAAGCGCCCGGTCAAGGGTCAACCTGACAAATGCTGCCGTGACCTCGGACACCGGAAGAAGTTCAACGACAAGTTAAAGACTGATCCGATTTGGAGTGTGTACCACAAGGCGTACAAAGCGCACTATGCCCGGTATCTCAAAAAGAAGATGACGCAGGCGGAGTTTCAGAAATGGGCGGATTATGCTATCGTACTGCGGAACAAGGCGCTTGTTGGTGATGTTGATTATGAATTTGTCAATAATGCTTGACACATTTTCTTCAATCGGAAAAATGCTGTAAGGAATAAGCAGGTAATAGCGTTTATGCCGCGAAAGCTTATTGACAATGAGTTTGAGTATGGTAGGCTGGTAGCTGCCGACAGGC
>JAGAWN010000134.1 GCA_017941355.1 Ruminiclostridium sp.
CAAGGAAACAAAGGACACCGAGATCGTAAAGTTTGACGAGAGCATCGAGGATTATATGGCGCGTGAGGTACTTCCGCATATCCCGGACGCGCAGTATTTCTGGGAGGAAGATCTGTCGAAGAAGAATCCCGTGGTCAAGACGGGTGCGGAGATACCGTTCACGCGGTATTTCTATAAGTATCAGCAGCCGAAGCCGAGTGAGGAGCTTGAACAGCGGTTCCTGGAGCTTGAAAAGTCGGTGAATGAGAGGATAGCAAGTTTATTTGGGTGATCGGATTTTCCAGACAGCGTTTGGAAAATTCGTCTGTGTTGTAATAACATATGATTATTGGGATAGGGAGGTTTTATGTCTAAAGAAAAGACCGTTTATCTTAAGCCTGAAATCGATTATGAAAAATTGGCAAATGCTGTTTCTACAGCAATAATCAGTGCAAACAAGTCGGAAAAAGAAGCGCTCAGAAAAGAAACTGAAAAGCATAACAAGGAAAGACATCGGAGCATGGGGTTGATAGAATACCCTGTTAATACGAAACTTTTCAGAAGAAAACTGATTGATTTTCTAAACTTTTTTATAGGTCTGAAAAATATTATATTCTATAAAAAAGAATATGCACGAGATATAAGAATGACTTATGAAATGTTGAGATTTGTTTCCTCACTTGCCTTGAGTATCGCTCAATTTTTTATTTGGATATCATTACTTTTGTCTATAATACAATCGATAAACAATCAAATAAACCCGTTGCTATTACTTTTCTATGTTCCAGTGCTGCTATTTGAAAGATTTTTGAATATAATGCGACTTGAGATCGAAGCAATGGAGAACAGAGAGGTTTTAATGTCGTTCTTTTCTGCTCTTATGGCTTTTATTGCAGCACTATTCAGCATTTTATCTTTCTTTAAGGGGTGATTTTATATTATGCGTGAAATGAAGGACAGCGGGATTGAGTGGATTGGGGAGATACCTGCAGATTGGAAATTAACCCCGTTTAGGAATATTTTATTCGAACGAAGCGAGAAAAATATTCCTATAAAAACAGATGAGCGTTTATCATTATCTATTGATGTTGGGATTACTTTATATGCAGAAAAAACAACTAATCTTGACCGCTATAAAGATGATGTTTCACAATATAAAATTGCCCATATAGGTGATTTAGTTTTGAATAGTATGAATGTAATAGTTGGTGCTGTTGGTGTTTCTCCGTATTATGGTTGTGTAAGTCCAGCATACTATACATATTATGATAAAGAAGAAAACCATTATTTATCACGGTTTTGTGATTATTTATTCCGTTGCAAAACTTTAAGGCAACTGTTATTTACCATTGGCAAGGGTATAATGGCGATAGATAGAGGCGATGGAAGGGTTAATACTTGTCGGTTAAAAGTTTCTCGTGAAGATTTAACTCACTTAAAATTCCCATTTCCGAATATAGATGAAATAAGAGCAATAGTTAATTGCCTTGATTTTAAATGCTCCGAAATAGACTCCCTAATTTCCGATATTCAGAAGCAGATTGACACGCTTGAAGAATACAAGCGTTCCGTCATTACCGAAGCGGTCACAAAGGGGCTTGATCCTGATGTGGAGATGAGGGATAGCGGGGTTCAATGGGTTGGTATGATGCCTGCTCATTGGAAAATGAAGCGCGGAAAATACATGTTTTGCCAGAGGAATACACGAGGAAATAACATTGTCTTACAGTTATTATCGCCAACACAAAAATATGGTGTTATACCGCAGACGCTATACGAAGAAATAAGCGGGTATTCTGCCGTAAAGCTCAACGATAAAACAGACTTTTCAACATTAAAAACAATACATAAAGGCGATTACTGCATAAGCCTTAGAAGTTTTCAAGGCGGATTTGAATACTCGGAATATGAAGGCGTTGTTTCTCCCGCATATCAAGTGTTCTATCCAACTATAAATTTGTGTCGAGATTTTTATAAGCACCTGTTCAAAACACAAGTATTTATTGATGAAATGAATTCATTCACAATGAGCCTTCGTGATGGTAAAAATATAGCATATGATGATTTTGGCAATACATATTTGCCAATACCACCTATAAATGAGCAGCAAAAAATCGCAGATCATCTTGGTGAAAAATGTGCTGAATTGGACGGAGTTATTGCCGATAAGAAAAAACAGATCGAAACGATAGAAGAATACAAGAAGTCGCTGATATTTGAGTATGTGACGGGGAAGAAGGAGGTTGTGTAAATGTGTAAATATATTAATAATCTATTGGATTTTGTTCAAGAAATCATAGACATAAGAAACAATGAAAATGAAAAAACAAACAAAAGAATCAAAAATAATGAATCAATTGATATATATTCAAGAAAAGATATTTTATATCGCGGACAGCCAAGCGATGATTATTTATTAATTCCTTCAATTGGCAGAGGGAAAGGTCACTGGAGTGATCAAGGTATTATTGATTATGAACGTGAACTTATAATCAGAGCAAAAATGGAAATGCCACATGCGTTTAAAAACGATATGCAGCCAATAGAGCTTTTAGCTCTGTTACAACATTTTAAAATCCCGACACGTTTACTTGATGTAACCGAGAATCCATTAGTTGCGCTATATTTTGCTGTAAGTAACAATTATAAAGAAAATGGTGAGGTGTTTGTGTTTTCAGCAAATTCTTCAGCTGCAACTTTTCCGATAATGAACGCTATAGCTGATACATATAACTTAACAATGCCAACTTATCCGATTTCATTAGATGATTTTGTGAAAAAGGCATCGGAACGAGGATATTGGAGTGTCGATAAGGCAGACGGAGAATGGATAAAAAGCGTTTGTAATCACCCTTTATTTGTTTATGCCCCTATCCATACTGAAAGGCAAAAAGCTCAGCGAGGAAGGTATATACTATTCCCTAATGAAATTGATGTTTATGAACTTCACAATAAAGAATCATTCATGCCGAATATTAAGCCTATGGAAAAGAATGACAGTTGTATCATAGATAGATTTATAATACCAGCCAATTCTAAAAAACGTTTACTTGCAGAATTGAACTTGTTTGGTATCAGCCAAAAAGTGCTATTTGCTGATAGTATTGATACTGTATGTGAAGAAATAGTTAAGGAGTATTTGTAGTATGAATAACATACTTTACGAAAAAGAATACCAAGGAGTGAAATATTGATAATGATTTCTATTGAAGCAGAAAAGATATTATTTGAGATTATGGAACACAAGTCAGAAGGTGGATATTGGAAGAGACGTTTCGATGACGCAGATGATAGAGAAGATGCAATTCTTAGAGGTTCCTTTAAGGAATTAAAGGATAATAACCTAATTGACACTAAGTGGGCAAGTAATATACCATACTATATCAATGTGCTAAAAGACGGTTATTTATATCAACAGCATAAAGAAGAACAAGAAAAAGCTGAAAGAGAGTTAACAATGAGCAACTTTGAAAAAAAGTTGTTTAAGTTATTGAATCGTGCCAAATCACTTGACGCTCCCAATAGAATGAAAATTGATGAAGCTGGAAAAGAACAGAATTTACAAGCTGATATTTGGATGGATGATGTTCAAATCTTTTATTCAACATATCTTAATAATCATGCATTATCGTCGAGATTTAATTTGTTGTTAACCCAACGGAATTTTGATGGATTGGTTGCCGCTTTGACAAGTATTAGTAATGATATAGACTTTATTGAAAATATGAATGGAGTGGAAAAGGTAGAAGTTCCAAAGTATCAGGCTAAAACTCTGCCTGAATACGATGTGTTTATTTCCCACGCAAACAAAGATAAAGCGGATTTGATAGAAGAACTTTATCAGTCTCTCTCCAAATTGGGAATAAGCATTTTTTATGATAAAGAATCACTTGAATGGGGCGACAACTGGAAAGAGCGGATTTTGAATGGTACAAAGAAGGCTGAGTTTGCTATTATTGTAATTTCTGAGAATTTCTTTGACCGTGAATGGACAGAGCGTGAGCTTTCTGAGTTCCTGAACCGCCAGAATCGAAACGGTCAGAAGCTCATTCTTCCTATTATCCACAATATCACAAATGAACAGTTGAAATCAAAATATCCAAATGTTGCTGATATTCAGGTAATTGATTCAAGTGATTATAATTGTGATCAGATTGCTCTATTATTTGCTCGACAACTGATAAAACGACTGAAAACCGAGTAAGCTAAGAAAGGAATAACAATTATGACAAAAAAACCGATGAACAGTTTGTTCCTCGATTATCTGATCGAAAGCGATAGTAATATAGAAGCTAAAGTTGAAAAATGGGAAAAAGAGTCAAGCTTAAGAGAAAACATAGATGAAATCTCTGAAACTGTAGATGAAAACCTTATGTTTATGATGGCTTGCTGGGGAGAAGTAGGTTGGTGTCTGCCTGAGTGGAAAAAAAGCGACATTAAACTCGGCAGAGTCCTTGCTGATATAAAAAACAACATTTCAATAGACGTTATAGATGAAGGTTTATCTGATTGTTTTTCAGAAAGAGACATAGACTCACTTTCGGTCTTTATTCAAAGACATCTGTCTGATTCCGAGAAAAAGGAAATCGACTTAGCTTTTGAACTTTACTTAAAGCATGAATATTTCGCAAGTGCTGTGTTGCTGGCAGGTCTTATAGATTCGGCAAGCATAAACCAATTCTTGAAAACGAATCCGACTCCTGAAAATGTCAGCCAATGTTGGAAGTGCTATGGAAATGTTATTCAAGATAATTTTGGCGGTACATATTTCAGTGTCGACTTTCCAGCTAATACAAAAGCTAAGAACGATAAGCGAGCAAATGCGACAATAGAATTCTTCAAATCAATCAAGCGTGATTCTTGCTTTGATCACAAGAAAGAAATCATGATTCCACTATCTTTTGCATTGTTAAAATTCTTTGATGACAGTGACTGGAAAGATAAGAAGAATGGAATGATACCTTCGTCTATCAACAGACATTGGTTAGCTCACAATATGTATGATTATAACGATTTAACAAGAGCTGAGTGTATAAAACTATTCTGTATGTTATATCAAATGACCGAACTTTATAGCATGTTATAAACGAAAGAAATAAGGAAAAGAATACTTTTTTAAAAAATATTGAGGTATAAAAGAATCTGATGATAATAGAATATTTATTTTTGAATAGTAATGATCAAGAGAGTGTGAAAGAATACATAGATTCTTTTTCAAATACACATAGTAAACTTGCATTTATTTATCTCAACTCTGAATATAATTATTGGATATTGATAAGCGAGCTAAAAGGAAACAGCGAGGATAAGGCAAAGCAATTATCAAAATTTAATGATATTATAGTTAATAATTATAGTCCAATTATACTTGTTAATGAAGCTGCTGCATATTTCAATCAAAAGTTGTATCCACTTATAAATACATTTGAACGATATTTAAGAACTTTTGTGTACATAAAAGCTGCTATGTGCAATGACCCAGTGTTGAGTTCAATGATAAGTGGGTTGGAAGAAAAAGATTTTGGAGAAATAACAAATATATTATTTGTAGATAGTTCTTTTGTAAAAAAAGCAAAGGATGCAGTAAAGAACTTGTCATCCCGTTCGGAAATGATTACAGCACTGGAGGAGATAGAAGAATCTACAAATTGGAGCAAAATGGTTGATAATGATAAACTACAATCTATCAAGGAAAATTTCTATTTGCTGAAAGATTATAGAAATGATATTATGCATGCGCATAATATTACTTACCAAAAATATAGGGAGATCAAAACATTATTCGAAAAATGTAATATGGAGCTCAATACTGAGATTAATAGTATTATTACTATTCCTACCAGTACCGGGGTTGATAGAGAACTTGCTAGTGAATTAATAAATACAATAGCATCAAATGAAAATGAGAATTATAAAAGGCACGGATATGATACAGTGATTAGCATTGATAAGATTGTAGATGCAATTTTGGGCGCACTAGAAAAAACGAAAGTAAAAGATGAAAAAAGTAACAGATTCGACTATAAATCAATAGACAGAGAACGAAGAAAAAATAAAGCTGGAAGAAGAAAAAAAGTATAAATGGAGTATTTTTATGAATGCCATACTTTCCGAAAAAGAATACCAATCCGAAATATTATCCATTCTCCGTGACCGGAACGGCTACACGATACGAAACGCAAAAACAGACTTTGACCGCCGGTTCGCGCTCGACCGTGAGATGCTGTTTGCGTTTCTGAACGACACACAGCCGGAGACAATGGAAAAACTCCGCAAGATACATAAGGACAAGCTCGAAGATACCCTTATTTCGTTCATCAACGGCGAATGCACCAAGAAGTGCGGCAGCCTGCTCGATGTTCTCCGTCATGGCGTTGAAATATCCGGAACGCGGCTCGACCTGATGTACACAAAACCCGCGACGACCTTCAACAAAGACCTTATGCGCAAGTATGAGATGAACCGCTTTACCGTTATGGAGGAAGTTTGGGCGAGCGACAAGGAGCGCGTTGATGTCGTTATATTCCTCAACGGCTTTGCGATAATAACAATGGAGCTGAAATGCAACTATGCGGGGCAGTCCGCCGAGGACGCCGTGTATCAGTACCGCATGGACCGTGATCCGAAGTCGAGACTGTTCTTGTTCAAGGCGGGCGCGCTCGTCAACTTCGCTATGGATCTGAACACGGTGTTTATGACCACAAAGCTCGATGGTGAAAAGACATTCTTCCTGCCGTTCAACAAGGGCAACGGCGAGGGTGTGAACGCGGGCGCAGGAAATCCGCCGTGTCAGGACGATTATCCGGTGCATTATATGTGGGACGATATTCTCACAAAGGATACCGTTCTTGACCTTATATCCAAATTTATTTTTGTGCAGACGGCAGAAAAGGAGAATGAAAAGACCGGGAAGCTTGATATAAAGGAAACCGTAATATTCCCGCGTTATCATCAGCTTGATGCAGTCCGGAAAATGCTCGCAAGTGTAAACGAACACCGAACCGAGCTGAATTATCTGATACAGCACAGCGCCGGTTCCGGAAAGACGAATACTATTGCGTGGCTTGCATACCGGCTTGCAACTCTGCACGACACCGACAACAAGATCATATTCGATAATGTTATCATAATGACCGACCGCGTTGTCGTTGACCGTCAGCTGCAAAAGGCGATCATGGGTATGGAGCATAAGTCCGGGTTTATTCGCGTTATGGGTGAGGACTGCAATTCAAAAGATCTCGCGATAGCTCTGAACAGCAATACTAAAATAATTGCAACTACAATACAGAAATTCCCGTTTATAACCGACAGCGTAAAAGGCTTGAAGAACAAGCATTTTGCCGTTATTATTGATGAGGCACATTCCTCCACTGCAGGCAAGGATATGGCAGCGGTCACACAGTCTCTCGGAGCCGGCGATGAAGAATACAAAGACATGGAAGATGCAATAGCTGACGAGATCGCACGAAATGGCAAGCAGAAGAATGTTTCTATGTTTGCGTTCACCGCAACTCCGAAGCCTACGACGCTGCAGCTTTTCGGAACGCTAAATGACAAGGGACAGCGCGAGGCGTTTCATCTGTATTCTATGAAGCAGGCTATCGAGGAAGGCTTCATTCTGGACGTATTGCAGAATTTCACGACCTATCAGACATTTTACCATATAAACAAGGAGATAGAAGAAGATCCGAAGATGCAGACCGTCAGTGCAAAACGGCAGATCGCCCGTTTTGTTGAGCTGCACGAGACTAACATTTCTCAGCGCATCGAGGTCATAGTTGAACATTTCCGCACGACCGTAATGAGCGAGCTTGACGGTCACGCAAAAGCTATGGTAATAACTCCGTCAAGAGCTGCAGCGGTAAAGTATCGGCAGGCACTTGAAGAATACTGCACGAAGAAAGGCTATACCAACATCCGCGCTCTCGTTGCGTTCTCAGGCAAAGTGAAGCTGCCGGACGATGATAAGGAATATTCGGAAGCCGGAATCAACGGCATACCGGAGGACAGACTTACAAAGGAATTCGACAAGGACGATTATCAGGTATTGCTTGTTGCCGACAAATATCAGACCGGTTTCGATCAGCCGAAGCTCTGCGCTATGTACATTATGAAGAAGCTGAAAGGCGTAAATGCGGTGCAGACTTTATCGCGCCTGAACAGGATATGCCCGCCGTTTGAGAAGAAAACATTTATTCTCGATTTC
>JAGAWN010000135.1 GCA_017941355.1 Ruminiclostridium sp.
ATCGCAGCTCGAGCAGCTTCGTTCGGAACGAAGCGACGAGATAAGTCGACTGCTGGAATTATCCCTTACGGAAACCGATTATACGAAATATGACGGCGAATTTAAGCGACTATCCGATGAGATAGACGCATTAAACGAACAGATAAAGGTTGAGCGTGAGAAGCTCACCGGACACTTGATAAGCACCAATTCTGTTAAGAATATACTGGACGAGATCGACCGAACAGAGTTCAGGCTCACTGAATATGACGACAGCTTGACTCGACGGTTCATAGAGCGGATAGATGTTATCGACAAACATACCGTCAAAGTCACCTTCATCGGTGGAGCTCAAGCCGAGCAGGTGGTTGAGTAATAGATTTCTCCTTTGATTTACCCTGCCGGGGTTCAAGCTTCGGCAGGGTGCTCCTTTTGAAAATACTTGACATAGTGATGCAAGTATACTATAATATAGAGTAATAGGTACGGTTCTTTAAACTCAAGTAAAAAATCTAAAGCGTTCGGGAGAGACAGCCCGCGACGGCGGGCGCGAATACCGTCTCTTACTTTCAGTAAGGGGCGGTTTTTTCTGCCTCGCTGTCCGGAGTTTTAAAAAAATCCAAAGCATTCGGAACAGACAGGCGCGACGGCGCCACCGAATAAAGCCTCCGCAAGATACTTCTTGCCGGAGGTTTTGTTTTACCCTGAAATCTAAAGCGTTCGGCAGAGACAGCCCGCGACGGCGGGCAGCGAATCCGTATGGCAGTTATCTGCTGTACGGATTTTTTCTGCCTCGCTGTCCAAAGTTTTCAAAAAATCTAAAGTGATCCAGAAATCCTGCAGAATAATATCAAAAGTCAAGAAACCGAAAGCGCGATTTCAAGATTTATTTTGAAAAAAAGTTGATATCTGACAAAACGGTTTGAAGAAATCAAAAAAGGCTTTTTTCAAAACGGCGCACTATGCGGCGATATAAAGAGCCTTCCGAAGAGACGATATCCACCTTGCTTTACCTGCGCTTAGAAACCTTTTCGGGGTTGATGAGCAGACATAAAAAACCTGCGTAACGCGTCACACCTACCCGCGCTGCGCAGCCTTATTATTTTATGAAGTATCGGACGGATATGAGAGTGTGTTCCCGATGTCGGAGCTGTGTGATGAACGTGACGAATACGCGTGCTGCGCATTGACAGGACAGTTCTTATTTTACGATCATCACCGTGAGATAACCGCAGTCCCTTATTTCGTCTATATTATGGTACAGCCGCTGCCCGGGAAGACCGCAGTTCTCCGCTGCAAATACAGTCTCGCTGCCCGAAAGCATTTCCTTTATCTCTGACAGCTTCCTGCCGCTTTTCATTATGACTGCGGTTCCGTCCCGTCCGAGCATCTCGCGTGCGGCTTCGTATTGCGCGGGTATTATCGTAAGCGGTTTGCTGCCCTCCGAAAGCGGGATACTCAGTTCCGCGGCTGCTGCGCAGAAGCTTGGCACTCCCGCACACATCTTGGTTTCAAATCCCATTTCCGCAAGTTCGGCGGCTATGTAAGTACACGACGAATAAAGCGACACATCGCCGATGTTCAGCATTGCGGTATCCTGTCCGTTTCCGAGATAAACCGCAAGCTGCTCCGCGATCCTGCAATGATTTTCGTGCTGTGCGGTACTGTCCGGATTCATCGGAAAATCCAGCGGTATTATCGTTTTTCCGGTCAGATCAACGGTCTGTTCCGCGATCGAAAGCGCGATCATATTTCCGTTTTTGGTTCTGGGCGCGGCTATGACCGGACACGCATTTATAATGCGTACAGCTTTCAATGTCAGCAGTTCCGGGTCACCCGGTCCCACACTCACTCCGTAAAATATTCCCGGCATCTGAACAACCTCATTTCTTCTCGTTCAACATTTTTGCGCGGTTTTGCCCAAATTGTTTTCCGCAATCAATTATAACAGATTCCTGCTGTAATTTCAAGTTTTAGAACACGATCCGGTTTATTTGCCCCGCCGTGTTTGTATTATTACTTCGGCAGTTAAAACCCGATATTTGAAATATCCGTTCATTCTCCCCGCCGCCGGCGGGGGAAAGAACAGAATAACTGTTATTTAATTGCCGCAGTAATAACGGCTCGCTCTCACCCCTCTCCGTAAATGCTTTGTCCCGCCTGCAGGAACGCGATCTCGGTATCGGCGTAGGGGGCTTCCGACCAGATCTCCGCTGCTCTTGCAGTATTGGCTTCGGTAATGGGACAGAAATCCGCATAGTCCTTATCCGAAGTACCGGGCGGGTTATAAATCACAAGGTAGTATCTCTCGTTTCCGGTGTACGCGGTCTTTTCCGCTGTATAGCCGAGAAGTTCCCGGAACTCCGGCGAATCCGCTTTGAGCCGGTGCATTACCGGACTTGACGGCTCCATGACCATGTTCCAGAACGCAGATCTGAGCCAGCCGGAGAGCTCTACATTTCCCTTTATATCCTCTTCCCGCACTTTTACGATGAACGGTCTGGAAGCCGAATAGTCCTTTTCCGGGAACAGGTCTGTGCCGTGTTCCGCAAAAAGCGCGACTGTCCTCTTAAAGAACGGATATATCGTATAATCCAGATCGTTCATGTGTGTGGAACTGATACCGGTATATGCGTCTTCCGGGTACTTTATTTCCTGATAAACATAGACCTTTACCGGAGCCCTGTACGGAGTGAGGTAGATCGTTTCAAATGTGACTTCCGCCGCGTCCGCCTTCATAGCCTCGTACAGTTCGTCAACGCCGATGTCCGTTTTTATCCTTTCATCGCTGTTTATCATCTCACTGCCGTTCTTGTAAACATACACATATTGATTTGTCGGGACAAGACCGATCGTTTCCCAGTGATAGTTTTCCTTGTTCAGATAGGTGATTTCTCTGCTTACGGGGCGCTCATATTTCCGTGAAAAGCTGCCATATTCAAAATACATATTGTACAGCTCGGAGATATACTCGTCATCGACATTGTAAACGCGCTCGGCAACGAACTTATCGCCATTCTGGTACATTATCGACACCGGGATACCGTCCTCGCGGGTGATCGGACTGTTTTTGTCGGCAAAGGGGCGATCTACGAGTATTTTCTTATGAAGCTCCACAGCTGTGTCATAGGGAACATCAAAGTTTATCCAGTCATAGAAATTCATGAAATTGATATACGCACTGTCCGCTTCCACCGGCGTCGGGATATAGGTCTCATATCCATAGCCGCCGGTCAGCAGCGCTCCCGCGCATACCCCGAAGCTGAGAGCTGTCGTCGCTGTATATCTTACAGCCGTGAACGGTATCTGTTTCGGCTTTCCGCCGCCCATGATCTCCGCGACTGTCAGTATTATCAGCGTTACGGCTATCCACAGAGCTATGAATACCCATGTGTCGATGTTTGCCCCGGCGCCGCCCAATAACTGATAGAATCCGTAATAGGAAGCTATCTTCGGGACAAGTATCCGCACGCTGAAAAACGCTGTCGCGGCGAGAATGTACAGCGCGGTGAAGCCGTGCCGTGCATACTTATATACGAACGGCTCGCCGGTGCGCTCGGCACGGCGGTGTTTCTGCAAAAGGAACGCACCTGCACAAAGCGCGGCAAGATATCCCGCGATGAACAGATACCCCCACGGCGAACCGTTGAGCAGATAGTGCTGTTCCCCATAGCCTGCCGCCATAAGATAACCGAACGGAGACAGCAGGCTGAATAACGAAATATCGAAGCCAAGCGCGCCCTCTGACGCACCGTATGCGTTGCTTACAGAAATAAGCCCCAGCGTGATCGTTATGACAGGTACAGCGATCTGCACGAACACGGTCATCATCACCGCGATCGGCGTGCGCCCGCAGAAGCTTATGACAAACAGCGACATGAAGAGCAGCATGAGAGCCGCAGTAATGAACTGCGGTATCAGAGCTTCCATGCGGTCACACAAGAGCAGGGGCTCCGGTATCACCTTAGTGGAATAGTATTCCGAGAAGTCGAGTGATTTCAGGTGGACGGCGGCAAGCTTGCCTATCCCGCACATTACCAGCAGCGGGACGAACTGCGCCGTCATCACCGCCAGCAGGTCACCGAAAAATCTCTCTGTGTGCGTCAGCGGGAGTGCCATGTCCATATTGACGAACTTCTTTTTGTGCAGATACCGGAAACCCTCCAGCAGTATCAGAAGCATGACCACGATACCGCACAGCGCTCCCGCATAGAACAATTTCCAGCCGAGATCCTCGCACAGAGCCTTGTATGTCGTATAAATACCGTTTTCGAGGTCATTGCGGTCGATCATTGCCGCCGCGTACCGTTCGAGCAGCAGCGAGTACAGCGGGAATGTCAGCAGACCGAAAAACGAAAGTATCATCATCAGATATTTCAGCTTGCCGAACCGGTACATATAGTATTGAAGAAATCTATTCTTCGTCGAGCTTTGAGCCGTCATAACCCACACCCTCCATTTCATACACAAATATCTCTTTGAGCGACAGCTTCATGAAGTCGCATATCTTAGGAGCGAGCTTCTCTACGGCTGCGCCCGCTTTCTCCGCGCCGCCCCTTGCGATTATCTCCGTGAGACTTCCCTGTCTGCCTATGTGCAGGACTTCAAGCTCCGGAAGATCATCGGCGGTTATATCGCGGTCAAACGCCGCGCGCACCTTGACGAGATCGCTCTTTACGCTGTCGAGTTCGCGGTCGAACAGCACCTTTCCCGCGTGGAGCAGTCCCACACGGTCGCAGAATTCGTCTATCTCGCTCAGATTGTGGGACGAGAACACCACAGTCAGGTGATTGTCGAGCATCTCGTCTATCAGGATATTCTTGACTATCGTGCGCATCGTCTGGTCAAGTCCGTCAAACGCTTCGTCAATGAACAGGTAGTCCGCTTTGCAGGCAGCGCCGCATATCACGACAGCCTGCCGCTTCATGCCCTTTGAGAATGTGTGGGTCTTTTTCCCCTCCGGAAGCCCCACTGTCTTTGCAAGCTTATCGAACAGCGCACTGTCGAATTTCGGATAAAATCTCCCGAAATAACGTTTCATATCTCTGAGCGTCATATCCGAATATTGCACAGTCTCATCGTCCACAAAGAACAGGCGCTCCTTGACCGACGGCTCGCAGTAAACGTTCTTTCCGTCTATGAGCACGCTCCCCCCGGTGGGGCGGTAGATGCCGTTCATCAGCTTTAACAGTGTGGATTTTCCAGCCGCGTTTGAACCGAGCAGTCCGTAAGAGCAGCCCTCCGGTATCGTCAGCGACACATGATCGACAGCGATCTTATCGCCATAGTCCATTACGCAGTCTTTTATTTCAATCATATTTTATCCCTTCTTTCCCCATATTTCGTTCATGATCTCCTCCGCCGTCCCGCGGGAAACTCCCGTCTGCGCCGCCTTTTCCATTGCCGCTCTGAGCGTTTCGGCAGCCTCTTTCCTTACCGCTTCGGCAGCCGTTCCGCCGGGCGCGACATAGCTCCCCTTTGCGGGAACGGAATAGATGAGCCCGTTCTTTTCGAGGGCTGCGTATGCCTTCTGCACGGTATTCGGATTCACGCCGAGCGCTTTTGCAGTCTCACGCACCGCCGGGAGTTTCTCGTCGGGAACGAGGATCCCCACGGATATGAGCCGCGATATCTCGCTGCATATCTGATCGTGTATGCTCGCAGTTCCGTCAAGCTCTATCTTAAACAAACCGGCACCTCCTATATTTCAACTATCTCAAACTGTATTACTCCGGATAATACAGTTGTAGTATAACACAAAACTGTACCATTGTCAATAGTACAGTTTGATTTTTTTAAAATTTTTTTTGCATTACAGCAGAAAGCATCTGCCGGGTATGCGGTATTGCCCATAGCACAGTGCGCCCGTACCATAAAGATACGGGCGTACTCGTTATGTATGCTTTCCGCTCAGCGGACATTCAGAGTCTTGTTCATATTTCCGGTACGGTAACCTCCGAGATCGAGGGAAGTATAAAGAAAACCGAGACTTCGGAAATACTCGTTTATCCCGTCCGCAGTTTCCGGCTGCAGTATCTTCGGGAACTCCGAACGGTCTATCTCTATGCGCGCAGAAGTGCCGTGAACCCGCACGCGCACCTGTGTGAAACCGAGACTCAGCAGCTTTTCCTCTGCCTTTTCCGTCACCGCAAGCTTCTCCGCGGTTATCGTGTCGCCGTACATGAACCGTGACGCGAGACAGGCGAAAGACGGCTTGTTCCATGTCGCAAGCCCGTATTCCCTTGACAATTCACGGATATCCGCTTTTGACAGCCCGGCTTCAAGCAGCGGACTGCGGATACCGAGTTCTCTGACCGCTCTCATTCCCGGGCGGTAGTCCCCGGTATCGTCGGTGTTGGAACCCTCCGCTATGTATGTGATACCCCTCTCTGCGGCAGCCGCCTTTACTGCGGTGAATACCGCACGTTTGCAGAGATAGCAGCGATCCGGCGGGTTTTCCGGGAATCCCGGCACAGAGAACGGGTCGTATGGCAGGATAATATGCCTGATCTCGTTTTCCGCACAGAATTGCTTTGCGCGTTCGATCTCCGCGCGGGGAAAAAGCGGAGCGTCGGCGGTTACTGCCAAAGCGTTCTTGCCGAGAACTTCGTGTGCGGTTTTCAGCAGGAATGTGGAATCCACACCCGCCGAGAATGCTACGGCGGCACTGCCTGCATCGCGCAGGATATTTACGAGCAGCTGCTTCTTTTCGTGCAGTTTATCCATGGATATGACCTCCTGAACAGCATTGACCGGCAAGTAAACAGTTCTGCGGGAAGATGAGCTGCTGTTGCTTTCCCCGCACTGCCGGCGAGAATGAGAAACTGTGGTATTATTGTTGATTGTACCACAAAAAAACGGTTATTTCAACCCGATGAAATGTGAAATATTTGTGAAATAGCATAAATGTGTTGAAAAGATCCGGCAGATGTGATAAAATAGTATTATCATATAATCAAACAAGGAGGATAATGATTATGGCTTGTTTTCTTGTACCTGCCGGTGAGGCTATCGTCACCACGATCGTTACCAAGGTGATCGAATCCAGGGAAAAAGCGGTTCTTGCGAAGCTGCCCGACAGTGAAGCTGAAACTGCTGCTTCTCACAAACCTGCGATATCGTCAAAAATGAAATGGCTGAACAATATGCTGTGGGGAGGTTCCGCACTGCTGATGTTCGAGCATATATGGCACGGCGAAGTCGTACCGTGGTTCCCGTTTCTGACGGCGGCAGCAGACCCCGCAGATACAGCGGAAATGCTGTCGGAGATGTCAACCGTCGGGGTAAGCATGGCGCTTGCTGTAACGGGAGTTTGGGCGGTAATGGCGGCTGTCTCGTCGGTTATAGAGAAACGAAAGACAGACGACAGCGAAAAGACCGAAAGTGAGAGTGCCGCATGACACTGCTGATAACCGTTTTTGCGGCTATAACCTGCACGGTCGTGTGGTATGTAAAGGCTCCGGCAGACAAAATGAGGCTCGGAACGCTCAGCCTCATGTACTGGGGCGCTTCGGTCATGTGGCTGGTTGACGCGGTATTTGAGTACATAGAGCAGAAAGACGCCTTTTTTGCTCCGGAACCCGCCGATATGCTGAACGATGCGTTCCTCGGATTGTCGGCAGTCGCACTCGGACTTGTGATATGGCTTGCGATCGTACTTATAAAGGATCCGAAGGGCGTTCTCAAAGCAGCGCTCACACATAAATCAGAATAACAGGAAACGGTTCCGGAAACAGCCGGAGCCGTTTTTCCGATCGGAGAAAATATGGAAACAGAAGCAAGAAAGCTGCTTGAAGCAGTGCGGAACGGTGGATTGAGCGTTGATGACGCGCTTATGAAGCTTAAAACCGAGCCGTTTGAGGACATCGGTTACGCAAAGGTAGATACTCACCGCAAGCTTCGCACCGGGGCGGCGGAAGTGATCTACGGCGCGGGGAAAACACCTGAGCAGATAGCCGGGATAATAGCGAAAATGCGGGACTGCGGACAGGAGCGCATACTTGTGACGCGTCTGTCCGAGCAGGCATACGAAGCTGTCTCGGAAACTGCCGCAATGAGTTATGACAAGACTGCGAAGATCGGCATAGTAGGCAGTATGCCCGCGCCCGACGGTATCGGAAAGGTCGTGGTCGCAACAGGCGGAACCAGCGATATCCCTGTCGCGGAAGAAGCGGCACTTACCGCCGAGTTCCTCGGCAGCGAAGTGGTAAGGCTCTACGATGTGGGAGTCGCGGGTCTGCACAGACTGCTCGCTCACAAAGAGGAAATAATGTCCGCCACGGTCATAATTGCGATAGCCGGAATGGAGGGCGCGCTGGCAAGCGTTATAGGCGGACTTGCGGACTGCCCGGTGATAGCGGTGCCGACGAGCGTGGGTTACGGAGCGGCGTTCGGCGGGCTTTCGGCTTTGCTGTCAATGCTCAATTCCTGCGCCAGCGGGGTCTCGGTAGTGAACATAGATAACGGTTTCGGTGCGGGATATCTCGCCAATATGATAAATCACACAGGAGGACACAGATGAAAACACTCTACATTGACTGCGGAATGGGCGCGGCGGGGGATATGCTGACGGCTGCATTGATCGAGCTGCTGCCGGAACCCGACAGATTTGCCGAAAGACTGAACGGGCTTGGTATCCCCGGTGTTGTTTTTGAAAAGGAACAGTCCGTAAAGTGCGGGATCACCGGAACTCACATTGCTGTTAAGATCCACGGTGAGGAAGAGAACGATGACGTACATGAGCGTATGCACGAGCATCATCACGATCACGAACATCACCACGACCATGAACATGAGCACCACCATGAACACGAACATCACCACGCAAGCATGAGCGATATTGAACATATAGTATCGCACATTGACGTTCCCGAAAAGGTGAGAAACGACATTCTCGCTGTATATGGGATTATTGCCGAAGCGGAAAGCCACGTTCACGGAAAGCCTGTCACCGAGATACATTTTCACGAAGTGGGAACAATGGACGCGGTGGCGGATATCACGGCTGTATGCCTGCTGATGAATGAGATCGCGCCTGACGAGATCACGGCTTCTCCCGTACACGTCGGCAGCGGCAGTGTTCACTGTGCGCACGGCATACTGCCTGTTCCGGCTCCCGCAACTGCATATATACTGCGTGATATCCCGATATACGGCGGCAGCATAGACGGCGAACTGTGTACTCCCACGGGCGCGGCGCTGCTGAAGCATTTTGTTACCCGTTTCGGAGATATGCCTGTAATGAGAGTGCGGAGTGTTGGCTACGGCATGGGACGCAAGGATTTTGCGCGTGCAAACTGTGTGCGTGTGATGCTCGGAGATGCCGGAACCGCCGCCGATACTGTTGCGGAGCTTTCCTGCAACGTTGACGATATGACGGCGGAGGAGATCGCTTTCGCGGCGGAACAGCTCTTCGCGGCAGGAGCAAGGGAGGTTTTCACGCAACCGTGCGGAATGAAGAAATCCCGTCCCGGTACACTGATAACGGTGCTGTGCGATGCGGGAAGATCGGAGCATTTTGCTCAGCTTCTGTTCCGACATACCTCGACTATCGGAGTGCGGGAAACGCAGGCTAAGCGGTATGTGCTTGACCGCCGCGAGGAGACGGCTGAGACGGAGTTCGGCACAGTCCGCCGTAAGATCTCCACAGGTTTCGGAGTCACAAAAGTGAAAACCGAGTATGACGACCTTGCGCGCATTGCCCGTGAGAATGACCTGAGCATTGCAGATGTCAGGGATAAGATAAAATAACAGAGGGGGCAGATCGCCCCCTCTGTTTGTTATTTACCCATGTATTTAAGGCAAAGCATCGTCAGATCGTCAAACTGAGGCGCGTCTTTGACAAAATCGTTCACAGCCTTTGTGACTGTGCCGATAAGCTCCTGCGGGGAGCCGTCCGGGACGGTGTTCAGAGCCTGGGTTATCCTGTCCGCACCGAACATCTCTTCGGAAGCGTTGGTTGCTTCCGCCGCGCCGTCGGTATAGACGAAAACGGTGTCTCCCTTGTTCAGCTGCAGTTCGTAGCTTTTGTATTTAACTCCGGGAACCGCTCCGACCGCCATGCTGTGCTTGTCTTTCAGAAGTTCAAAGCGGCCTCCGCTGCCTATTATCGGGTATTCGTGTCCGGCGTTGGTGCAGGTGAGCTTTCCGGTGCTGATCTCAAGTATTCCGAGCCATACCGTTACAAACATATCGAGCAGATTGCGCTTACATATACGTTCGTTCACGAATCCAAGCACCTCTGCGGGATCTCCGCCCAGAATCGTACGGTCATTTATGAGGATCTTCGATGACATCATAAACAGCGATGCCGGCACTCCCTTTCCCGAAACGTCCGCTATTACAAGAGCAAGATGATCGTCGTCGATAAAGAAGTGGTCGTAGAAGTCTCCGCCGACTTCCTTTGCGGGAGTCATTGACGCGTAAATGTCAAATTCACTGCGTTCGGGGTAGGCGGGGAATGTGCTTGGCAGAGAGCCGTTCTGTATTCTCGAAGCAAGGTCAAGTTCTGTAGCCACTCGCTGCTGCTCGCCGGCAAGCTTGACATTCTCCTTTGTATAGCGGTCTATCTCCTTCGTAAGCTTTGAAATGTCACCCGCCAGTGCGCCGAATTCGTTGGACTGCGTGATCCTGTCCATGTTTTCCGCCACGGCTCCGCTGTCCTTGCTGTCTATGTATTCACGCACGGTTGCCTGGATCGCTGTAACGGGCTTAATTGCCGTCCGGTACAGATAATGCAGCAGCAGGCAGCCCGCCGCCGCCATAACTGTGAGTCCGACGATCAGCATAACGGTAAGGTTTTCCGTAAGTACGGTCCTGAACGTTGACCAGTCGTACAGGATACATACCGCGTATTTCGGGATACCGTTTATCTCGATAGGCGCGTATCCGACATAGTAGCTTTCTCCGTTCACATTGTCTATGATCTCGTACTCTGTTTTATTGTACTGACCCGAACGCATCTTCTGCAGCGCACGGTGTCCGCTTATATCTATCTTCATCTGTTCACCGAGAGAGCTGCGGTCAATGATGACATCGCCGTTTCCGTGACATATCACATATCCGCAGTTTTCTTCGCTTATGTCAACGAGGTATATGTCGGTATAATTGAACCTGTACTGTTCTTCATTGAGGTTGACCGAGAGATAGCTGTAATTGTCCTGCGCTATGACAAGTTTTGAGGCATCATCGGAAGCGTCGAAATACTCCTTTGTGGGTTCAAATCCCGTATCTTCATAAACCTTGTAGCCTGCCTGATATTCTTCCTGTGTAAGATCTCTTTTTATATCCTCGGCATGATCCTTCCAGTAATCTATCAGTGAGGGCAGCAGCTGGATATCCTCCACAAGCTTCTCCACACGGAGCAGATCACGGTCTATCATCTCGTTTTTCGCGTTGAGGAATATAGAAGACGTTCCCGCATAAACAAGCGTTCCGACCGCTACCACAAGAGCGGCAAAGAACGCGGCGATTATCAGTCCGACCTGAATCAAAAGGGTTTTGCGTTTTTTCATTTCAGTATCCTCCGTGTTTAGCGCCGGCTTTCGTCTGTACCGACAGCGTAACACATTTATTATATCATTTTGTAATGAAAAAAGCAATATAATATTTATATTTTCGGAACTGCCCGCTGTAGTGTTTCAAACCTGTCCGTAAAAACTGACCCTCCGGAACGAATGTCCGAAGGGTCACTTCTTAATGTGATAAAGACTATCGCCGTGTAAAAAGCCGCGCCGACAGCTAAGCTGTTATCTGCGCTTGCGGGAGAATACAGCTGCCGCGCCGGCTGCTGCCGCAAGAAAACCTGCGCCCGCGAAACCGGAAACGCCTGTTGCGGGGTTTGTTTCGTTTTCTGCGGAAACATCGGCAGCCTTGCTTTCGATCGTTATCTTTGCGGCGCTGCTCAGTTCGGTAACGAATCCCATGTTATAAACAGTATTTCCTTTATTTTCGCATACTGTGAAAGATACGATGTTTTCGGCAGCTACGCCTGCACCGGCGAGAAGTTCGTCAAGATCAACAAGTATGGTGTCGTTGTCGATCTCGCCGTCATAACTCAGGTTGTATGTGACCGAATCCTTGTCGGCGGTTGTGAACACGAAGTCGATGTCAAATCCCTCGGCAAGAGTATCGGCGTATGTTATAGCCAGACCTACTTCATCTGCTCTCGGATTTGATGTAAGATAGGAAAACTCCTCATTTGCGTTGTAAAGCTGCAAGCCCTCGTCGGTGCTGAAGAAAAGTCCGTATGCAGCGGAAGCGCCGTTGAATGACCCGGCATCGAAATGGGGCTGCTTTTTCAGATAGTATGTTTTGGTTGATGTGCCGTCAGCGTACTGAATATTTAAGTACCAATCTTCTGTATTCTCGATAGGTGTGACAGAAGCGGGGCTGTTGTCGTCCGCAGACGCGAAATGGAATACGGCGCTCTGACCGTTCTGCTCAATGCTGAACGGAAGTCCGATACCCATTATGGGGGAAGAAGTATATCCCTCGCTCTCGCTTGTAAATACGAAGAAAGTGTCAAGTTTTGTATATAGACCGTCGCCGTCGGGGGCAGTGAACGCTCCGTAAACGCCCGGCGTGAGGAGGGCTTCGCCGCTTGCCGACATGAATGTGTCGGGATCCTCGTCGGGAAGAAGCTCGAATTTGTATGTAACGGATCCGGAATCCGCTATGAGAGTAACGTCCAGCAAGCCGTCGCCGGCAGTCCCGATCGTGGCGGGAACAGTGAATTCGGCGCTTGCAAAATGGAACAGCGCCGTGCCGTCGCCGTTCTGCTCGATCGAGAACGGGATACCGAGTCCGTTGTCCGGCTTTGCGGTATGACCCTGTGTTTCGTCGTCGAAGATGTAATAGTCAACTATCTCGTTGTCCTCGCCGTGAGCAGCCCATACACCGCGAGTTATCACAGCGGCTTCTGCCTCCGCTTCGGCAGTATCCTCATCCGCATAGGCATCGTTCTCGCCGGAGAATGTATCGGGATCCGCGCCCGCGAGGAACACAAGCTTGTATGTCATTTTGTCTCCGCTGTCGTAGGTGAATGTTATCAGCAGTTCGCCGTCGTCGGTATCTTCTATCTCCGCCTTTGTGGTATCATCTGCGCCGCCGAAATGGAAAACTGCGGAAGCTCCGTCCTGCTCAGCGGAAAAAGGAACCCCGATACCAAGCTGCGGCTTGGAGGTATGACCTGCCGTTTCATCGTCGAAGATGTAGTAGTCGGCAAGATCGTCATACTTTCCGTCATCGTCTTTCGCGGTGTATGCGGCATATACGCCTCTTGTCAGCTTAGCCGAGCTTTCACTTGCGGAAGCGGTCTCGCCCTCCGCATATACAACGGCGGACATTGCGTTTGCGGCGATCATTGCGGATGCAATAACAGCGCACATTACTCTTTTTTTCATAGTGCTATTCTTCCTTTCTGAATCTGATCGAGCATTAATACTGCTCGATCGTTACAAGTTCTATGCAGGGCGAGTCGGGATCGTCTGCGATATAGAATCTTGATACGTCCATAATGTTTATGTTATAGGTGTCGAGTATATCTTTCAGCATTACGGGGTACACCACGATATCAAAGCCGCCGAGCATGGGCGCGGGAGCTATGCCGAGATCCTCAACGCTGTCGGTCTTTACCTTGTGATCCGCAATTATCTGTCCGTTGCTGTCGAGGAAAATGAAGTGTGCTTCAAAGCCGTTCTGCACAGCGTTTTTGTCAAGCTGGAGCATGAAAGCGTTGTTTCTTCCCGCAACGGCATTCATATCCGCCAGAGAATCCGGCACGTTTTCCATTTCCCATGACGAATCTATGTACTGGAACGGGTGAGCAGGTTCGTATTCCTCGTTCTGCGGTTCTTCCGCAAGTACGATCTTATCCGGTTCCGCGCCGCGTACATAGTTGAATGTGATTATTGCGCCGGAGCCGTCATATTCACCGATAGGTCTGAAATAATCGTCTATGCGCAGAGTCATGGGAACATCGCCTGACAGAGTGTGGAAAACTATCTTTCCGTCGCTGAGATCGTAAGTGTACTCCTCGCCGGTGCCGCCTAAGTAGAGATCTCTGATGTGAGTCTCGTCGTCAAATACATAGAAGTTCATGAGTTCGCCGCGGTTCATGCCGGCGTAAACGCCCGGAACGGTGAAAGGATAGACGGCTTCCGTTTCCGGCAGCGCAACATCGTGATCTCCTGTTTCGCCAAGGTAGCTGAAAGTGTACTCGCCGCTGTCACCGAGGTTTCCGACTGTGTAGCCGTATTCGTCAGGGTGTACCGGCATTACCGTAGTATCGTCGGGACTTCCGAAATGGAATGTCACCTCGTCAAAGGTCTGTTCGTATGAGAACGGAACGCCGCCTATACCGTCGAATTTCTCCGTATGACCGGAGGTTTCGTCGTCGAAGTAGTACAGGGTGTCGATTACCCCGTCCTTTACGGCTGCATACAGACCGGGATCGAAATATCCGCCGTCGGGCTCATCATCGTCGGTCTCTCCGGCTGATGTCTCTGCGGGAGCTTCGGTCTCCGAAGATGTTCCGGGCTCCTGTGTGGCTGCAGCCGCTTCTGTTGTGGTTGTGTCAGCCGCAGCTGCGGAAGTGTCGGACACCGAAGCTGCGGGAGTGCTGTTCTGACCGCAGGACGAAGCAGCGATCATTGCCGCGCAGAGTAAGGCGGCAGACATAGTTATCTTCTTTTTCATTTTTTCTCCTTTTTGCCGCGGGTCTGAGACCGTGGCTTTTTCTTTTGTTCTGATGTATGGCGCCGTGTTTATACGGCTGCCGTTTCAAACTGTATTAATGTCTGCTCATCAGCCAACAAATGGCTTCATAGCGCAGCTTGAAGCCATTTGTTGGCTGCAAAAGTGCAAGGAAAATTTTTATATTTCAGGATTTTCCTTGCACTTTTGTTCGTCCGAAGGACGAAATGAGCTTG
>JAGAWN010000136.1 GCA_017941355.1 Ruminiclostridium sp.
TTGCAGCAGCTTGACTACGCTGAATACTTGTGGGATATGCTGTTCGACCTCACAGACGATGAGCGAGCGGCGTTCATCACAGAGAACGCAGGACAGTTCCGATGCTATTATGACAGATTAAAGCAATTTGGCAGATTACGACCGAAATTACAAAGGGGGTACACTATGAGTACCCCCTTGAAAGAAAGGACAGCGTAATGGGCATAAAGAACAAAGGCAGATGTATTTGGTACAACGGAAAAGATGTGTATGAAGTATCGTTTTGTAACGAGTTCCTGAAAGAACACCCGATGAAATTCGTTGACGGAAAGTTCTACAACACAGACGGTGCAGTCGATATTCAGACTGTGCGGAAGATGATCTCGGACAAGCTGCTTGCCGAACAGGTGCAGAAAGATTTCGCAAAGCGGGTCAATGCGCTTACCGGTGCATTACAGAGTATCTGCTACGCTCCGGACTTCGAGGGCAATGAAAACGAAATTCACCTGCTCAACGGCGTGCTTACGACGGATATGGAGTTCAGACCGGACGAGCGGAAGATATGCCGGAACAGGCTGAATGTTTGTTACAACCCCACAGCACCGGAGCCGGAGCGCTGGCTTGCATTTCTCAATGACCTGCTCGAACCGGAGGACATCAAGACCTTGCAGGAGTATATGGGCTACTGTCTCATTCACTCCACCAAAGCGCAGGCTATGCTTTTCATAACCGGAAACGGCGGCGAGGGTAAGTCGCGTATCGGCGTTGTTATGTACAAGATATTCTCCGAAGCTGCTTACTTTGGCAGCATAACCGACCTTGCAGGAGACAAATTTCTGAAAGCAAACCTTGTCGGCAAAATGGTTCTGATCGACGATGATATGAACCTTGAAGGTCTGAAAGATACGAGCTTTCTGAAATCGCTGGCTACTGCTGAAACTCCTATCACGGTGCAAGCAAAAGGCAAGCAGGGCATTCAGGTGAAGCTTAAATGCAGGGCTATGTGCTTTGCGAACGGTGCGCCGAAATCGCTCTACGATAAGACTGACGGTTGGGAACGCAGGCTGATAATTCTCTCGGCAAAGCCTGTTCCGAAAGGCAGAGTGAATGACCCGTATCTTGCAGAAAAGTTATGCAGTGAGATTGAGGGAATTTTTCTTTGGGCATACAAAGGTCTGCGTCGTCTGATAGCGAATGATTACAAGTTCACGATAAGTGAAAAGTCGCGTGAGAACCTTGCGCAGATGAAAGAGGATAACTGCAACATCATCAGCTTTCTGAAAGATGAACAATTGATTCGCTTCGGCGCGGGGCTTGAATGTTCGACAGCAGATTTGTACTCCGCTTACTGCTATTGGTGCAACCTCAACAGCGTGACCGCGCTCAAGCGTGAGAGCTTCAACTTGTGGCTGAAGAATAATCACGCAAAGTACAATATCGAGTACAGTCACAACATTGTAAGCCAGTCAAGCGGGAAGAAAGCGCGAGGATACAGAGGGATAAATACTCTCTATCGGAATTATATCTGACAGCAAGATAAAAATCGGTGTCTTTGATGTCTTTGGTGTCTAAAATCCCACAGTTAAGCCAACGTAAGGAGACACCGAAAGACGTCTCAAAGACATCTCCGAGACATCATAAAAGACACCGAGAAAAGCTGAATGAAACCGATAATAGAGCGAGTTTGAGGTAGCAAGAGACGGCAAAGACACCGAAATTCAAGTCGGAGATTTATTTGAAAAAATCATACAATTCAGATTATGAAAATGATAAAAAACCTGAAAATTGGATTTTGGAAAAATGATCGAAAACAAGAATAGCAAGCATATGATTATGGTACCATAATCAGCGTTTTCGGGAGTTTTCTGCTACTCGTCACACCGAAAAACTTTGCTTGTTGGAGAAGTATCCCCAAACCCCTCTGCTCGAAAAAATACGTTCAAGAATTATTTCTGAAAGACGAATTTTTGAAAGGAAAACAGAATGGAAAATCTTACACGCCCGATACAAATTAAGTTCAGAGTAAACGAGCAAGAGCGTGAAGTTATCCGTCAGAGAATGGCGCTTATAGGGACAACAAATCTCGCTGCGTATATGCGGAAAATCTCACAGGACGGCTTTCTTTATCAGGTGGACTTTCCTGAGTTGCCGGTGGTATGCAGGGAGATCGAAGCGATAGGTCAGAACATCAATCAGATCGCTAAACGGATTAACAGCACGGACACAGCTTACGCCGAAGATCTTCGTCAGATAAAAATGGAACAGGAAGAAATTTGGAAACTGCTGAAAACTCTGCTGTCAAGACTTCCTTGAATAATGATCCGGTATTTTTTCATACACAGATCGGCTGACGCAGGGCATTTTTCTCTCAGAAGCACTTGACAGAATCACACTTTAAAGTGTATAATGGGAGATACAGGAAATGCCTTGCGAATTATCAGGAGGAATAATTGCAATGGCAAATGTATCAAAACGTGGCGACAGCTACAGAATAAAAGTTTTTTGTGGTTACGATGTAAAAGGTAAGCAGGTGGTGCAGACCAAAACGTGGAAACCGCCGGAGGGACTTACCGAACGTCAGATAAAAAAAGAGCTCGACAGACAGGTGCTTCTGTTCGAGGAGGACTGTAAGCGAGGACAGGTGACAGCAGCGATAAAGTTTGAGACTTTCGCTGACCAGTGGTTCGATGAATATGCGAAGATAAATCTCCGCAGCACTTCATACGCACGTCAAAAACAGCTTACAAAAAGAGTGTATCCGGCAATCGGACACTTGCGGCTCGACAAGATCACGAGCAGGGATATTCAAAAGTTTGTGAACGATCTCATCACCAAAGAGAAGAATATGAACAACGGCAAGCCGCTCTCGCGCAAGACGGTTGTTCATCACCTTAGCTTCATCAGCGATGTATTCAGCTATGCGGTGAAAATGGGAATGCTGACAGACAACCCTTGCCGTAGAGTCTCTGTACCCAAAGGCGAACCCGTTGAGAAGAACATCTACACTATCGAGGAGATCACCAAGCTCTTTGGACTGCTTGACGGTGATGATGTTCCACTCAAATATCGCGTATTATTCAAGCTCGCGGTTTATAGCGGATTCCGTCGCGGGGAGCTTCTCGGACTTGAATGGAAGGACATTGATTGGGATAACAACATCATCAAAGTCCGCCGTACATCGAACTACACAAAGGAAAGAGGTATCTACACAGATACCACGAAAACGCGCAAGTCGCAGAGATGTCAGAAGTTTCCGAAGTACGTTATGGATATGCTCAAAGAGCTGAAAGACGAGCAGGACAGGGAACGTGAGCGTCTCGGTGACAAGTGGGAAGAGTGCGACAGACTCTTTGTCAAATGGTGTGGTAAGCCGATGAATAATCAGACACCATACGGTTGGCTCAAAGAGTTCTGCGAGAAAAAGGAAATGCGCTTCTGCGATATACACAGCCTGCGTCACTTACACTGTAGTATGCTCATCAATGCAGGCGTTGATGTAGTGGCGGTATCCGGAGACTTAGGGCACTCTTGCATCAGTACGACTTTGAACCTGTATTCGCATATGTTTCAGGAAGCTCAGGCGAGAGCAAGCACCGCAATTGCGGAGGCACTCAGCTTTGATGACAAGTCTAAATATGATGACGATCCCGTGAAAAAATCGGCGTAATTTTTCAATCGGCAAGACCGCAAAATGACCCGACTTTCAAAATAATGACCATCTAATGACCACGGGGCAAAATCCAACAAAAGCAAAACCCGCAAAGTCGTTCTACAAGCGACTTTGCGGGAATGTGGTGTGGTGACCCGTACGGGAATTGAACCCATGATTCCGCCGTGAAAGGGCGATGTCTTAACCTCTTGACCAACGGGCCTTAAATGGTAGCGGCAAGTGGACTTGAACCACCGACACCCTGGGTATGAACCAAGTGCTCTAGCCAGCTGAGCTATGCCGCCAAGTATCACACGATTTGTGATAGAATGATTATATCACAAAAAACAGCATTTGTCAACACATTTTTTGAAAAAAATGAAAATAATTTTTTGAAAAATCAAAATCGGGTTTTAATTCGTCAAAATGCACAATTTTGCACAATGCGCTTGATTTTCGGCTGATAATGTTGTATAATTCAAATAACGGCTTAGTCTGATTAGATGAACGGAGGCGGTATTTATTAAAAAGATAGGATTGCTGATGAGTCTGTGCATGGCGGTAACTATGAGTTTTTGCCTGTCGCTGCTGGGAACTCTCACATCGGGGCATTTTACGGTAGGTACATGGCTTATAAGTTTTGCGGTAAGCTTTGTTATCAGTCTTGTAATAGGACTTCTGGTGCCTATGCCGAAGCTTGAGGCATCGGTAAACGGTAAACTCGGATTGAAGCCCGGATCGGTAAAGGCAAATCTTATGTCTGCGCTGATCTCGAACACTATTTACACTCCCGCTATGTCGATCATAATGGTGCTGATAATGGTGGGAAGCGCAAATGTCGGCATACAGCACGGCATTGACGCGCTCAGCAGGGATATACAGGAAGCGGAAGCTCAGCTTTCGTCTGTGCAGTCCGAGCTTTCACAGACCGATGCCGCAGCCGATCCTGCAAAGGCAGGACAGCTTCAGGCGCAGATCGGAGAACTTAACGGAAAGCTGGCAGAGATGAACGGACAGAAAGCGGGAATGGAAGCAGCCAGGCCGCCGCTGGGAATGTCGATACTTATTTCGCTGCTGATAAGCTATCCGGTCGGATATGTGATAATTTTTATTGTGCAGCCGCTGTATTTCAGGATGTTGATGAAAAAGTTCGGACCGCCGCAGGGACCACCCGGAGGAATGCCGGGGCAGGGGCGTCCGCCCGAGGGGATTCCTCCGCAGGGAAGACCGCCGCAGGGCTGAAAACGGTTTTGTATTCAATAAACAAGGTGCTGTTAGTTCTGCAACAGCACCTTGTTTTTTTATGTCCGTCAGAATCCCATCCGGCGCAGTTCGTCCACAAGTCCGATATAGAATGCGCGGACATCGAAGCCTTTGATATTCTCGCGGTTGAGATCGATCATATCGGCATGGGTTATGCCGCGGGTACCGTTGACTCTCAGCACCCGGAAGTCGCTGCCCCACTGCATTGACGCGACAGAAACAAGACCGTCGTTGTCACCGTCGGTTTTGCGCACAAGCGGAATGGAGATGTTGAGCGGGAAACGTCCGCTCTCGCCGTACTTAGCCGCAGAGCCTATGCTGCGGTAGTAAACCGACGGGGAGTCCGGAGTTTCCGCGTTCATCTTCGCGCAGGCGCTTTCACGCAGATCTGCGACTGCCGAAAGGAAGTCAGGCTCACTGTCCCCGGCCTTCCGCGCGGCTGCATTATAGGCGTTTGCCATTAGCTCCCTGTTCTTTTCCGAAAACGAATCGTAAAGCTTTTCCACAAAGATACAACCGCGGTGAGGAGTATTTATCGTGGTAAGGGAAGCCGTGTATTTATCCGCTCCGAGGCGGGAAACCGCGTACCGTGAGTCCAGACCGCCCTTTGAGTGCGCGATTATGTTGACTTTTCCGCAGCCCAGTTCTTTTACGATCTCCTCGATGCGCTGTGCAAGCTCGGCTGCGCTGTCCGCCACCGACAGCGCTGACTGCTGACCGCCGTAGCGTATCACAGCCCCGCAGCGTTCCAGCGCGGCAGGGATCCTTCCCCAATAGTTCAGCACTCTGCTGTCCCGGAAGAACACGCCGTGTACCAGCAGTATCGGGTATTTCGTGGCACAGACTTTCCGCTCTGCAAAAGCACGCTCCGCCGCTTCATATCGTGTCTCGTAAACGACCTCCGAGCGTGTGCGGACTATTATCATTATCAGCAGGACAGTGTTCAGTACGGGAAACAGCGAGAACACCGCCGCAAGCACACGCAGCTTTATTCCGAGCTGTGTGGAAGTGATGTAAGTGCGGATAATGCCGTTAGCAAGGAAAACAAGATCTGCCGCAAGGGCAAGCAGGATAAACGGGATATCGGCTTCGGGTCTGAAATGCCCTGAAACTGCGCGGTAAACGAGTATGACCAGTTCAATGTCGGAACAGACAAGAAACGATATGAGAAGATCACACCCGCCTGCAAGCACTTTCAGCCGCAGGCTTACATTTGGGTAGATACCGGGGAAGATGTTCGCGAGCATGAACAGTATCAGCAGTAAAGCGACTGCCGCGATCACCGCGAAAACAGAGACACCGGGTTCGCCCGTAAGCAGGCAGATGCCCGGTATCGCAAAGAGAATTGCGGTGTCAATTGTCAGAAACAGGGTTCTCAGCATTGTCGTCATCTTTTTTGTACGCCTCATTCTTTTCCCAGAGATCCTCAAGTCTTGCAAGCGTTTTTTCAAGCTTGTCACTGTTCTTCATGCCGACTTCCGCGACAAGAGCGTTTATTAGGCTCAGAGGGGCAGCGAGACTGTCGGCATAGCTTATGATATCGCTTCTTGCAAGAAGAAGCTGGTCTGCGTACTCCGCGAGGGGAGAAGCCTCCGAGTCGGTTATTGCGATTATGTCCGCGCCGCATTCCTTGGCGTAGGCTGTGGCGGTGAGTGTGTTCTTGAAGTAGCGGGGGAATGAGATCGAAATGAACACGTCCTCTTTTCCGAGGTGTATGAGCTGCTGGAGAATACCGCTGGAATTCACCGGCTGCACATGGACGACGCTGTCGCAGGAAAGGCTGAGGTAGTTGCTGAGAAAGCGGGCGAGGATATCGCTGCTCATAGCGCCGAAGATGTACACGCGCCGCGCGGAGATGATCTTCTGCACCGCGTCGTTGAATCGTTCCTCCGACACGTTTTCGAGTGTGTAGCGGATACGCTCGATATCCTGCGTCATCACGCTTTTGAGCAGGTTGCTGCCCTCAAGCCTGTCTGCCGAGATATTCAGCCTCTGAAGCGTAGTCAGACGGTTTCTGCCGTAGCTTTGCAGGGCTTTCTGCATTTCGGGATAACCCTCAAACCCCATTTCGTCCGCGAAGCGTACCACCGTGCTTTCGCTGACTCCCACAGCGGCTCCCAGCTTTGCGGCGGTCATGAATGCCGCTTTCTCATAGTGGTCTATGATGTACCTTGCGATGTACCTCTGGCTTTTTGAAAATTCAGGCATCTGCCGTTCAATGTCGGCAATAAGATTTGAAGACATATCAGTGTTCCCTCCGGTGAAAAACATTTCGGTGCAATCCTGCACGGATCTTCATATATAAAACCATTATACAACTTTCCTTACAAAAAATCAAGCCCGAAATGCAATTTTGGACGAACCTGCTTGCAAAAAAACGCTGCCGGACATTTTCTGAGGTCCGTTCGGACTGCTCGGGTGCGGAGTGATGTAAAAATTTTTCAAAAAAAGGTTGACTTTAGGACGCGAAAAGCTTATAATATAAGGTAAGATTTTAAAAGGAAAAGGAGAAATAAAGATATGGCATTCATTTATTCCGAACCCTCACATACATTCGGTGAGTATCTCATCATTCCCGGTTATTCTTCTTCGCAGTGTATCCCGGCAAACGTTTCCCTGAGAACGCCGGTAGTCAAGTTCAGAAAGGGCGAAGAAAGCGCTATAAGCATGAATATCCCCATGGTGTCCGCGATCATGCAGTCGGTATCGGGTGAGAAAATGGCTGTCGCACTCGCTAAGGAGGGCGGTATATCCTTTATCTACGGCTCTCAGACCGTCGAGGACGAAGCCGCTATGGTGGCAAGAGTAAAGGCTTACAAGGCGGGCTATGTAACCAGCGATTCCAATTTAAGCCCCGAAATGACGCTTGCCGACGTGCTTGCGCTCAAAGAAAAGACCGGACATTCCACAATGGCTGTGACTGAGGACGGAACTCCCGATTCAAAGCTTGTCGGACTTGTGACAAGCCGTGACTACCGTGTTTCGAGAATGGAGCGCACAGTTAAGGTAAAAGAATTCATGACTCCCTTTGACAAGCTCATAACCGCTCCCGCAGAGACTACATTAAAGGAAGCAAACGATATAATCTGGGATCACAAGCTGAACTCCCTGCCGATCATCGACAAGGACGGCAAGCTGCTATATTTCGTATTCCGCAAGGACTACGACTCCCACAAGGAAAACAAGAACGAGCTTCTCGACGCTCAGAAGCGCTACATTGTCGGCGCGGGCATCAACACCCGTGACTACGCTGAACGCGTTCCCGCTCTTGTCGAAGCCGGCGCGGACGTGCTGTGCATAGACAGCTCCGAAGGATTCAGCGAGTGGCAGAAGCTTACGATAGAGTGGATTCGCGCCAAGTACGGCGATACCGTCAAGGTCGGCGCGGGCAACGTGGTTGACAAGGAGGGATTCAGATTCCTTGCAGACTGCGGCGCAGACTTCGTAAAGGTCGGCATAGGCGGCGGCTCTATCTGCATCACCCGTGAGCAGAAAGGCATCGGACGCGGACAGGCTACCGCGCTTATCGAGGTATGCGCAGAGCGTGACAAGTATTTTGAGGAGACCGGAGTTTATGTTCCTGTTTGCTCCGACGGCGGTATAGTTCAGGATTACCACATAACTCTCGCTCTCGCTATGGGTGCGGATTTCGTAATGCTCGGACGCTACTTCTCACGTTTTGACGAATCCCCCACAAACAAGCTCATGCTCAACGGTACATACGTCAAGGAATACTGGGGCGAAGGCTCCAACCGTGCCCGCAACTGGCAGCGCTACGACATGGGCGGCGACAAGAAGCTGTCCTTTGAGGAGGGCGTTGACAGCTATGTTCCGTATGCCGGCTCCCTCAAATCCAACGTGAACAACACGCTTTCAAAGGTGCGCTCCACCATGTGCAACTGCGGAAGCCTCACTATCCCCGAATTCCGCGAGAAAGCGAAGCTTACGCTCGTATCCTCCACCAGCATCATCGAGGGCGGTTTCCACGATGTTATCCTCAAGGAGAGCCGCACGGGAAGAGCCGAGTAATGATCCCGTTCTTATACCGGATTGACGATAACAGAAACAGCAGACCCGAAATCAATGGGTCTGCTGTTTTGTCTTATTTGATGTGCGCCGGAATTTTTCGAGAATCAGCCGATCGCTCTGAACGGACTGCAGCGGATAAGCTCGGTAGCAGCTTCATAATCCACCGGCTTGCTGTAGTAATAGCCCTGCGCGTTCATGCAGCCGAGACGCATGAGTGCCTTGCCCTGCTCGGCAGTCTCAACGCCCTCAGCGATAAGCGACATATTGAGGTTGCGGGCGATACCGATAATGCTTTCGATCAGGACTTCCGATTTGTGATCGCCGGGTATCTCGTCAACAAAGCTCTTGTCTATCTTGAGAATGTCAGCGTCAATGTTGTGTATGAGCATCAGCGAGGAATAGCCGGTACCGAAGTCATCTATCGAGATGTGAAGTCCGTATCGCTTGAGGTTGCGGACAAACTCGATAAGACGGGTGGTTTCGGCTTCCTGAACGCTTTCGGTTATCTCGATCTCGACATCATCGACGGAAATGCCGTTTTCATGTATCGTGTTGTATATCATCTTTTCGATATCGGGAACGAACAGGTTTTTGCGGGAGAAGTTGGAGGAAATGCGCGGCGGGTGGAGTCCCATGTCTTTCCATCTGCGGATAGCTATGCAGGTCTCCCGGAATATCGCCATGTCAAGATCGTGTATCAGACCCTCTTTGTCAAGTATCGGGATAAACTGATCCGGGAAAATGAACCGTCCCTCGTGGATCCAGCGGCACAAAGCCTCAAATCCCACAAGCCTGCCTGTACTCATATCGACTTTTGCCTGGAAGAACGGGTGAAACTCGCGGTTCTTGACCGCGGGGTAGAACATCGCCATGATCTCGCGTCCGCGGTTCATCATCATTTTGAGCTCCTCGGAGAAGAACACGACACTCTGTTTAAGGCGGGACTTACCGACATTGCAGGCTGTAGATGCTTCGTTAAGTCGGGCAGAGAAAGGGCGGGGGTCATGATCGGGGAGCCCGCCGGAAATACCTATCCACGCGGAAAGCTCGAAGGTGCGGTTTGGCGCGGATTCGAGCCTGCTGACAGAAAACGAGTGAAGGATACCGATGATCTCATCGAGGTGATCGCGGCGGATATAAGCGGCAAAGTTATCGCCGCCCATGCGGCAGACGCATTCGTCTCTGTCGATGATGCTCATGAGCATACGCGAGTATCTGATGATAGCCTCATCGCCGCAGCGGGAACCTCCGGCTTCATTGAGGTATTTGAAGTTCTGGAGATTGAAGCAGATGACGACATAGTTATCTGCCTGTCCGGAATTCAGGAGCCTGTTGTAGTTCTTGGTTATGTACATGATATTGGGGATACCGGACTGAGCATCGGACATTTCCGCGAAATCGAGCATTTTGCGCATATTGTCACGGCTTGCGAGGACGCAGATACAGTCGGCGACGAAGTTGTACTCGTCGTGGTCGATATCGCATCTGTGGAGACCTTTGCGCAGGTCGATATAGGCGTGTACGAATTCTTTCCCTTCGTAGTAGTAGGTAAACATGACAGTATCGCCTTTTGGGAGCCCGCTGTCATAGAGGATGATCATACCGTTTTGTTCGAGACCGCCGATGATGAGTTTATTGGTGGTATGATCGCGGTAACGTCCGGGGTCGCCGAGATCCATATCGTAGTACAGCTTGACTACGTTCATGGCATGGCAAGCCTCGCGGTAATCCTCGGTAGTGAGGCAATCGGCGACAGCTCTGCTCATAAGTTTTTTCAGGATATCAACAGTCAGGTCGTTCAACAGCATATAAGGCGCACTCCTTGTCCTTTGATTCAACGTGTAGTGGGGGTGTACTTCCGGGCATCCTGCGTGGAAGTAAGCAGGGGGAGAATCCGGCTGCTGAACAAATTATAGCACATCTTTTATGGATTTTCAACAATATATAGTAATTTTTGGTGAATTTGACGAAAATTAGAGGGGGATAATTTTGCGCGGAAAGGGACAGAAATGCGCGAGGTATAAGCTGTTGTGGAAAGTGACGAAAGAGCGCGGGAAAATTTGGGGGAAATGCTGATTGATTTTGCAAGCCTCAATAGGGTAAAATATTAAAGTATTACCCTGTAAGGAGGAAAAACAATGAACAATGTCAAATGGCTCGATAACGCCGTTTTCTATGAGATCTACCCTCAGTCTTTCAAAGATACCGATTCCGACGGTATCGGCGATTTCCCCGGTATCATCGAAAAACTCGATTACATCAAAAACCTCGGCTGCACCGCGATCTGGCTGAACCCCTGCTACGATTCCCCTTTCCTCGACGCAGGCTACGATGTCCGCGATTATTACCTCGCCGCTCCGCGCTACGGTACTAACGATGACCTCAAACGCCTCTTCGCCGAAGTCCATAAACGCGGTATGCACATCCTCCTCGACCTCGTCCCCGGTCATACTTCATGGGAACATAAGTGGTTCAAAGAATCCTGCAAAGCCGCTAAAAACCCCTATACCGACCGCTATATCTGGACTGATAATACTTGGGAAGCCCCCGACGGCATGAACGCACTTATCGGAATTTCCGAGCGTGTCGGTGCCTGCGGTGTAAACTTCTTCTCCCACCAGCCCGCCCTCAATTACGGATATTTCAACCCCGACCCCAATAAGCTGTGGCAGCAGTCTACCGATTCCCCCGGCGCAAAAGCTACCCTCGAAGAAATGAAAAATATCATGCGGTTCTGGCTGTCAATGGGGTGTGACGGATTCCGCGTCGATATGGCACACTCACTGGTGAAGCACGATGAGGACGGCAAAGGTACCATAAAGCTCTGGCAGAACGTCCGTGAGTTCCTTGACCGTGAGTTCCCCGATGCGGCAATGGTGTCGGAGTGGGGAGAACCCGACAA
>JAGAWN010000137.1 GCA_017941355.1 Ruminiclostridium sp.
AGAAATTTGCGATATCCATAAAGATCGCACCGATGTCCGCTATGTTCTTCCGCTGCACAGCCAAGAAGGATTACGAAGCGGAACAGGCTGCTCTCAGAGCCGCGGAGGAAGCTGCCGCGAAGAAGCGTGAGGCTGCCGCAAAACGCGCCGAGAAGAAGAAACTCGCAGAGGATTCCGCGAAGAAGAAAGCCGAGGAAGAGACAGCAAAAAAGCCTGCAAAGAAAACCGCGGCAAAGAACACTTCCGCAAAGAAGGCGGAAACCTCTCCCGAAGTAAAACCCGTTGAAAAGAAGAAGCCCGGAAGAAAGCCTGCTACCGAAAAAACGGCTGAGGAAAAGCCTGCGGAGAAGAAAAAACCCGGAAGAAAGCCTGCTGCCGAAAAAACGGCTGAGGAAAAGCCCGCGGAGAAGAAAAAGCCCGGAAGAAAGCCTAAAAACACCAAGTAATGATTAATTAAAGCAAATAATTATTCGGAGGACTAATATTATGAACCATGTTAAAAAAGAATGCGTAGCTATGCTGCTCGCAGGCGGTCAGGGAAGCAGACTTTATGCTCTTACCCAGAATATGGCAAAGCCCGCGGTTCCCTACGGCGGCAAGTACAGGATCATCGACTTCCCGCTGTCCAACTGCGTGAACTCCGGCATAGACACTGTCGGCGTACTGACGCAGTACCAGCCCCTTGTACTCAACGAGTACATCGGAAACGGTCACCCCTGGGGACTTGACCGCGTACATGGCGGCGTTCATGTACTCCCGCCATACGAAACAGCTTCC
Organism: Ruminiclostridium sp.; assembly: GCA_017941355.1. Lineage (GTDB taxonomy): Bacteria > Bacillota > Clostridia > Oscillospirales > Ruminococcaceae > Ruminiclostridium_E. The sequence continues at coordinate 778 of JAGAWN010000137.1, forward strand.
GGCAAGTCATGGTACACCGGCACGGCTAACGCGATCTATCAGAACATAAGCTTCATCGACAGGTACAGTCCCGAATATGTGGCTGTCCTTTCCGGTGACCACATCTATAAGATGGACTACTCAAAGATGCTGGAATTCCACAAGAAGAAAAAGGCAGAGGCTACTATCGCGGTACTTGAGGTTCCGTGGGAGGAGGCTTCCCGCTTCGGTATCATGACTGCGGACGAGGACGGCACGATCACAGAGTTTGCGGAAAAGCCGAAAGAGCCGAAATCCAACCTCGCTTCCATGGGCGTTTATATCTTCACATGGGCTACCCTGAAACGCCACCTGATCGCAAACGAGAACGACGAGGGCGCAACAAAGGACTTCGGAAAGAACATCATTCCCGCTATGCTCGATGAGGGCAGCAAGCTTGTGGCTTACCACTTCGACGCTTACTGGAAGGACGTGGGAACCATTGATTCCCTGTGGGAAGCAAATATGGACTGCCTTGACCCGAACGTTCCCCTTGACCTGTACGATCCCAAGTGGAAGATATATTCCCGCAACCCCGTTATGCCTCCGCACTACGCGGGCGTGAACAGCAAGATCGAGAACTCGATGGTTGCCGAGGGCTGCGACATCGAGGGCGAGACAGACTTCTCCGTGCTCTTTGACGGCGTTGTCATCGAAGAGGGCGCGACTGTCCGCTACAGTATCATTATGCCGAACACGGTAATCAAGAAAGGTGCAGTCGTTGAGTATTCCATAATCGGTGAGGAATGCACCATAGGCGAGGGCGCACACATCGGCGAAAGACCCGAGAATGTTGAGAACAGAGACGAATGGGGAGTTGCTGTTGTCGGCAACCACATCAATATCTCCGAAAAGGTTGTGATTTCCCCTAAGGCTATGATCTCCCAGGACGTATGAACTGCATAATAAATTGATTTGAAAGGAATTTATATAAAATGGCTAATATGTCAAATGTACTCGGTCTTATCTTCGCTAATATGCACGAGCTGGTTGTGACCGATCTCACCAAAAACCGCGCTATGGCTTCAGTGCCGTTCGGCGCAAGATACAGACTTATCGACTTCCCGCTTTCCAACATGGTCAATTCCGGTATAAACACTATCGGCATTGTAACAAAATCCAACTATCAGTCGCTGCTCGATCATGTCGGCTCCGGCGACGAATGGGATCTTTCCCGCAAGAACGGCGGTCTGCACTTCCTCCCGCCCTACTCCAACGATATCACAGGACTTTACAGGGGCAGACTTGAAGCCCTTGTGGGAGTAAAAAGCTTCATCAGCCGCTCCGACGCAGAGTATATCGTGATGTCAGACTGCGACTGCGTTGCAAACATTGACTTTGCGAAGCTTGTGGATTTCCATGAGGAAAAGGGCGCTGACATCACAGTGGTTTACGGCAAGAAAGAGTTCACCGCCGAGCAGACCAAGACCAGAACTATCCTCAAGGTCGATGACAATAACGAGGTCTATGACGTTCTCGTCCGCCCGGAACTCAACGGTACTCTCGATGCGAGCATGAACATATTCGTTATGTCGAAGGAGTTTGTCCTCAACATCATCAACAGTGCCGCAAGCCGCAATCTGTACAGCTTCGAGGTAGATGTTCTCCAGCACAGATTAAAGGAATTCAAGGTTTACGGCTATGAGTTCACCGGATACTATTCACAGATCGACGGCATCCGCGCTTACTACCAGGCTAACATGGAGCTTATGGACAGAAACAACCGCAAGGCTCTGTTCAACTTCAACGATCCGATCTACACAAAGGTTCGCGACGAGGCTCCCGCAAAGTACGGTATCGAAGCCAACGTCAAGAACTGCATCATAGCCGACGGCTGTATTATCGAGGGTACGGTAGAGAACTCCGTGCTGTTCAGAGGCGTTAAGGTCGGCAAGGGCGCAGTCGTAAAGAACTGCATACTCATGCAGGACACGGAAGTCGGAGACAAGTGCGAACTCAGCTATGTCATTGCCGACAAGAACGTTGTTGTCGGCAACTACAGGAGCATAGGCGGTACGATAGATTACCCCGTTTTCGTGAACAAAGGTTCAGCGGTATAAGGAATAGAAGGAATATAAAAAACATTCTCCCCGAAGGCTTACGCTTTCGGGGAGAATGTATTATTTCGTGACTTTTATCTGTATTTTTGCTGTGCTGTTCCCGACTTTTGCGGTTATCACGGCAGTTCCTGCTTTCTTTGCGGTTATTTTGCCGGAGCTGCTTACAGCGGCAACTTTTTTCTTTGAGCTCGACCACGTTATCTTTTCATTGCCGCTGCTTGATAATATGGCGCCAAGCTGTATTGTGGAGCCTTTTTTCATGGTTATCTCAAAATATTCGATACCCGCAGCATAATTTGCAGTGAATGTGATTTTTCCGCCAGAATCTTTGTTGCCGTCTTTCTTCCAGTTTTTATAGTCATCAGCCGGCAGTTCTTCCTTAGCAGTCACTATCTTTAGTTTAAGATAGTATCTGCCTTCGGGAAGCCAGTATCTGATCTTTCCCTTATATGTATGAGGTTCGCTTTCAATTTCCCATAATATGCGGGTAGATTTCAGATTTACGTCATATCCGCCTTGTCCGCGTTCTGTAGGCATGTCCGCAGGAATAAACAACTCATTGGTTTCCGCATCATAGACATTTATACGCGCCCACGCAGTTCCCTCCATAAACGCATCAAGAATAAAATCTCCCTCCTGGCTCATAAAGAATTCATAAGTTGCGGTCTTTCCGGCTTCAATAAATGCGGTGGTTTTTCTGCCGCTTTTGAGCGACAGTATTTCCGATCCATCGGCACTTGCATTTACCGCAAAGCAGCATACCAGCATTACCGCAGACAGAAAAATCGCTGTTAGTTTTTTAAGTTTTGACATATCATTTCCTCCTTACGCACTGTTATTTTGTGCAGTTAAATTTTACCACATTTTCCTTAAAATTGCAATACTTTTCGGAAAAATCGCCGGTTTTCTTGACTAAATTGTCCGATACTGCTATAATATATGTATCACGCGGAAGGGAGTGAGCCTGTGAAGTATGTTATGAAGCCGGAGAAGGTTCTTGCGGTCACGCTTCTTATTTACCTTCTGTACATAGGCTTTCAGCTTCTTGCCATGAATTATCCGAGCAGCTCGGACAAGCTGCGGATAGCGCAGGAAAACGTTCCCTACGCCACAGTTCAGCGCGCGGACAACCTATGGGCTTACTATCTTATCAACGCGGAGAATCCCCTGCCCCGGGATTTCACAGTAGGGCTGGATTATGTACAGGGGAACTTCATGCTTGACGAGCGCTGTGCGGGATACGCCCGTAAGATGATCGAGGATGCGGCAGCCGACGGGGTGCAGCTTACCGTGGTATCGGCATACCGCGATGTGCAGAAGCAGCAGGAAAACCTTGAAGCCTACACCCGGCGGCTTATCGGCGAGGGTCACAGCAGCACCGAAGCCCGCAGGCTCGCGGAAAAGGAGATAATGCTGCCCTACACCAGCGAACATAACGCGGGACTTGCTCTCGATATCCTCACCCCGGACTGGTGGGAATCCCACGACGACGTTACCGCGGATTTCGAGAATACCGAGCAGTTCCGTTGGCTGTCCGAAAATGCAGATAAATACGGCTTTATCCTGCGCTACCCGAAAGAATACGAAAACGTCACCGGGATCATCTACGAACCGTGGCATTACCGCTTTGTGGGAATTTACTACGCGCGGAAGATCAAGAAATCCGGGCTGCCGCTGGAATACTTCTACAAGACAAATTTCTGACGTGCATACAGTCTGAAAATATGCACAAAATAAACCTGCGGCAATGATAAAAATGTCACAAAAAAATTCGCTGTTCATATTGAATTCTTTGGAAATATCTGCTATAATAGATATGTTAATTTTAGGAGCCTGCGCTCCGGAAAAACGAAAGGAAGATACTTAAATGAGCAAACTGAACAAGAAGAATGTGGAAGACCTGAACGTAAAGGGCAGAAAAGTCCTTGTACGCGTTGACTTCAACGTACCTATGAAGGACGGCGTTATCACCAACGACAACCGTATCGTTGCTGCGCTCCCTACTATCAAGAAGCTGTCTGAGAACGGCGCTAAGATCGTGCTTTGTTCACATCTCGGCAAGCCTAAGAACGGTCCCGAGGACAAGTTCTCTCTCAAGGCTGCCGCTGACAGACTCGCAGAGCTTGTAGCTCCCACAAAGGTCACATTCGCAAAGGACGACACTGTTGTCGGCGAGAACGCAAAGAAGGCTGTCGCTGAGATGAATGACGGCGACATCGTAGTTCTCGAAAACACACGTTTCAGAGGCGCTGACGAGACAAAGAACGGCGAGGGCTTCGCAAAGGAACTTGCCGACCTCGTTGACAATGAAGTATTCGTTATGGACGCGTTCGGTTCCGCTCACAGAGCTCACGCTTCCACAGCAGGCGTTACCAAGTTCGTCAAGGAGACCGCTGTAGGCTACCTTATGAACAAGGAGATCGAGTTCCTCGGCAATGCCGTTGAGAACCCTGTAAGACCTTTCGTTGCTATTCTCGGCGGCGCTAAGGTAGCAGACAAGCTCAACGTTATCAGCAACCTCCTCGAAAAGTGCGATACGCTCATCATCGGCGGCGGTATGGCTTACACATTCCTCAAGGCTAAGGGCTACGAAGTCGGCACTTCCCTCGTTGACGACGAGAAGATCGACTACTGCAAGGAAATGATCGCTAAGGCTGAAAAACTCGGCAAGAAGCTTCTTCTCCCGATCGACACCACTATCGCAAAGGCATTCCCGGATCCTATCGACGGCGCTGTTGAAGTAAGCATCGTTGACGCTGACAAGATACCCGCTGACATGATGGGTCTCGATATCGGCACAAAGACAATGGAGCTTTTCGCTGCCGAGGCAAAGGGCGCAAAGACAGTCGTATGGAACGGACCTATGGGCGTGTTCGAGAACCCGACTCTCGCAAAGGGTACTATAGCTGTTGCAAAAGCTCTCGCTGAGGCTGACGCTACCACGATCATCGGCGGCGGCGATTCCGCGGCAGCTGTTGTTCAGCTCGGCTTCGCTGACAAGATGAGCCACATCTCCACCGGCGGCGGCGCTTCCCTCGAATACCTCGAAGGCAAGGTACTTCCGGGTATCGACGTAATTCAGGATAAGTAAAATAACCGGATCCAGATATCGGCTGAATAAAAGCCTCTGACATGAAAGGAGTAATAATATGACAAGACTTGAATTTCTGGCTGTAATAACTTCAATTCATGCTTTATTAAAAATCGGCGAAGTGGATGAAGCGAAAAGAATACTTGAAAAGCTGATGAAAGAGGCAGAAACAAAGGATGAAGCCGACAATTAAAAAACTGACGGGCGGGCGTAACGCCCGTCCGGGTACTGCGTTTACGGAGGACTTGCAATGGACTTTTCAAATATGGACGCGGGCAGCACCGCTGCGGTCGCGGTGTGCGGACTGATACTGGTCGTGGCATTAGTCAGATTCATCATTCACCTGCTTTCAAACAAGAACAAGTAATTCAGCAGAAAGGAACGTTCATACATGGACAAACTTATGAATTTCTTTAAAACAGACAACGGAAAGATCGTTGCCGTAATTGCGGGAATAGTCCTGCTTCTGCTGGTTATCGGCGCTGCTACCCCGAACACTATAAATATGTGCATCAACAACGGTGACAACTGCGTTGTGAGTACAAAGTCAGCCAAGCGTGTCAACAAAGGCAAACGCAGAAAGAACAAAGACAAAACAAAATAATGCAGTTCATGTCCGCTTCACGCGGGCATGAGCATTGCTTATTCGCAAAGGAAGAAAATATGAACAAATCTGTAAGAAAAGCAGTTATCGCGGGCAACTGGAAGATGAACAAGACCCGCCCCGAGGCTAAGGCTCTGCTTGAAGAACTGAAACCTCTCGTATCCGATATCAAGAGCGTTGAGGTAGTGGCCTGTGTTCCGTTCACGAACCTTGAGACTGCTCTCGAAGCAACAAAGGGTACAAATATCAAGATCGGCGCACAGAACTGCCACTTCGAGAAGAGCGGCGCTTTCACCGGCGAGATCAGCGCCGAGATGCTGGTCGAAATGGGTGTGGAGTACGTTGTTCTCGGTCACTCCGAGCGCAGACAGTATTTCGGTGAGACAGACGAGACTGTCAACAAGCGCACAAAGGCTGCTCTCGCAGCTGGCTTAAAGCCCATTGTATGCGTAGGCGAGCTTCTCTGGGAGCGTGAGTGCGGTATCACGGAAGAGGTTATCGCGCGTCAGATCAAGCTTGATTTCTATGATATCCCCGCCTCCGACTTTGCTAAGTGCATCATCGCTTACGAGCCTGTTTGGGCTATCGGCACCGGCAAGACAGCTACAGCAGAGCAGGCTGAGGAAGTCTGCGCGTTTATCCGCGGCGAGCTTGCAAAGAAGTACGACAAGGCTACAGCAGACGCTGCTACTATCCAGTACGGCGGCTCCATGAACGCAAAGAACGCTGCCGAACTGGTAGCAAAAGAGAACGTTGACGGCGGACTTATCGGCGGCGCTTCGCTGAAGGCTCCGGACTTCACCGAGATCGTAAAGGCTGCTGAAAACGGCTGAGCATTATAATACTGTTCCTATTGACTTGCAAATACGAACAGTGCTATTTTCCGGGAAATGAGCTTTTATCAATATAACCGAAAGGAAACAAAAACTATGAGCATGAAACTTGTACTTATCCGCCACGGCGAAAGTGAGTGGAACAAGGAGAACAAATTCACCGGCTGGACAGACGTTGAACTGTCCGAGAACGGCGTTGAAGAAGCAAAGAAGGGCGGACGCGCCCTCAAGGAAGCCGGATTCGACTTCGATATCTGCTATACATCATATCTCAAGAGAGCTATCCACACCCTCAATAACGTGCTTGCCGAAATGGACAGAGAGTGGCTCCCCGTTATCAAGGCATGGCAGCTCAACGAGCGTCACTACGGCGCTCTCCAGGGTCTCAACAAGTCCGAGACTGCCGCTAAGTACGGTGAGGAGCAGGTTAAGATCTGGAGACGTTCTTTCGATGTTCCGCCTATGGCTCTTACAGAGGACGATCCCCGCAATCCGCGCAAGGATCCCAAGTACAGAGATGTTGACCCCAAGCTTCTGCCCCTGCAGGAAAGCTTAAAGACCACTATCGAGCGTGCTGTTCCGTACTTTGAGAGCGAGATCAAGCCGCAGATGAAAGCCGGAAAGCGCGTTCTTATCGCCGCTCACGGCAACTCCCTTCGCGCACTCGTTAAATACTTCGACAACATGAGCGACGAGGATATCATCAACGAGAACATTCCTACCGCTATCCCGCTGGTTTACGAGTTCGATGATGATTTCAAGGTCATCAGCAAGAACTACCTCTGCGATCCCGAGGAGTTAAAGGCTAAGATGGCAGGCGTTGCTAACCAGGGCAAGGCTAAGTAAGCAGATACACCAAATACAAACCCCGCAGAAACCTTTGAAATGCGGGGTTTTGTTGTTTTCAGTAAAATTTCACGAAACTATACTTGCAAATTGTGGAAAAATCTGATATAATTATCAAAGAATCGCAGTTCCGGAAACTGCAAAAACGAAAGGAATTATCGCTATGTTATCTAAAATCGGCATAAGACCCGTCATTGACGGAAGACAGTTCGGTATCAGAGAGAGCCTTGAAGAGCAGACCATGGAGCTTGCACGCACTGCCGCAAAGCTCATAACCGACAACGTGCGTCACGCAAGCGGCGAACCCGTGGAGTGCGTCATCGCTGACACCACCATCGGCGGCATCGCTGAAAGTGCAGCTTGCAGAGACAAATTCTCACGGGAGAACGTTGTCGCAACTCTCACCGTAACCCCCTGCTGGTGCTATGTTACCCAGGTCATTGACGAGGATCCCAACACTATCAAGGCTGTCTGGGGATTCAACGGTACAGAGCGCCCCGGCGCTGTTTTCCTCGCTGCCGCAATGTCCGCCTACGCACAGATCGGACAGCCCTGCTACTCGATCTACGGTCACGATGTCAAGGACGCGGACGACAAGAGCGTTCCCGACGATGTTGCCGAGAAGATACTCCGTTTTGCGAAATGCGCGGCTGCGATAGGGGATATAAAGAACAAGAGCTATGTGAACATAGGCGCTGTGGCAATGGGTATCGCCGGTTCCTACTGCAATGAGGAGTTCTTCCGCAAGTACCTCGGAATGCACGTTGAGTGGGTGGATATGACCGAGATAATCCGCCGCGAAAAGCTCGGCATATACGATGAAGCCGAGTACAGGAAGGCTCTTGCGTGGATAAAGGAGAACTGCAAGGAGGGCGAGGACATCAACCCCACCGAGGGTATGACCTACATGAGAAAATCTCTCACTGCCGAGGAAAAGGAGCAGAACTGGGAGTTCATCGCCAAAATGACCTGCATCGTTATGGATATCATGCACGGCAGCAAGAAGCTGGAAGAAATGGGCTGGCTTGAGGAATCCAAGGGCAGGAACGCGCTTCTCGGCGGATTCCAGGGTCAGCGAATGTGGACAGACTTCATGCCCAACGCGGATTTCACGGAAGCGATACTCAATACGTCATTCGACTGGAACGGAAAGCGTGAGCCTATCCCGTTCGCAACGGAGAACGACGGTCTGAACGGCACAACTCTCATGCTGCTGCATGAAGTGACGAACCGTGCTGCGATATTTGCCGATGTGCGTACATACTGGTCACCCGACGCTGTAGAGCGCGTTACCGGCTGGAAGCCTGAGGGCTATGCAAAGGACGGCTTCATTCATCTGATAAACAGCGGCGCGGCTGCACTCGACGGTACCGGCGGTGCTAAGAATGACAAAGGCGAACCCGAAATGAAGCAATGGTGGGATATGACCGACGCGGATATCAAGGCGTGTCTCGACAAGACAAAGTGGTGCTGTGCGAACCTCGGTTACTTCCGCGGAGGCGGATTCTCGTCCAGCTACTCGACACAGTGCGTGATGCCGTGTACATTTGCGCGCGTCAACCTTGTAAAAGGTCTCGGTCCCACGATACAGATAGTTGAGGGTTACACCGTTCAGCTTCCCGATGATGTTGACAAGACACTGCTTGACCGCACGGACAAGACATGGCCGTCAACATGGTTTGCTCCGATAACCGACGGAAAAGCCTGCAAGGACGTTTACACCGTCATGGCGAACTGGGGAGCAAATCACGGCTGCCTTGCCTACGGTCACGTCGGAGCGGATATGATAACTCTCGCTTCCATGCTGAGAATACCGGTATCGCTGCACAATGTCAGCGAGGATCGCATTTTCCGTCCTCACGCATGGACGGCTTTCGGCACGAAAGACACCGAGAGTGCGGATTACCGGGCTTGCGCGGCTTACGGAAGCTTGTACTGATAACAAACAGCGAGGACAGGGAAACCTGTCCTCGTTTTGTTATTCCGGTTTTACCATAAGCGCCGGAGAAGGTATCTCCGCAAATACTATCAGCGTTTTGATGTCGGCAGTTCCGACCTCGGGTATATCAAGCTCGTAATGGAACACAGGCTCGCCGTTCTCTATCGTGCAGTAAACGCCAGCCGAGTCATTGACTTTTATGCTTCCGGAGCTTAACATATCTATATTGTAAGCAAGTGCTGTCGTGGTGAAATCCATGTTATCAAGTATGTCATTGAACAAACCGTCATAACGCGCGATGAACTCATCTGCTTCCTCACGGTTACGGATCACACCGCTCCTGTACATTCCCTCGCCCTCGTAGTAAGCATTGCTGTAGATGTAAGCAGCCGCATATTTGCCTTTTCCGTAGTCTCTCGTTTCCGGAGTTTCCGAAGACTGAGAAGCCGCGTACTGTCTCGGCTCCTGTGAGAAGTAGTCGGAGATTATGCGTACAAGCATATCGTTGAGCTTTTCCACAGTGTAATTGCCGACAGTCGGTTCGAGGTGGGAGTTGCCTATGCCGCTGTCATCGGTGAGGAATGTGTATGTTCCGCCGGTCGCCATTGCCATGCAGCGGCAGAGAAACTCCGTATCGGTGTCTACACCGCTGGAAGCCACTGGGATAATGCGGATACCAAGCTTTGACGCGCTGCGGATAAGCTGTTTCAGCTGTGCAACTCCGTCGTCATGGTGGGGAGGAGCATCAAGAACGAGTATCATCAGCTTTTCGCTGTCGGAACGCCAGTCGTGCGCGTTGATACCGTTGTCAAGAGCCTTTGTGACAGCTTCCGGGTAATCTCCGCCGCCGGAAGCGCGCTGGTCTTCGAGGTGGTCAAGTGCAATGCCTATCCTGTCGGTGAAGCCGAAATCCCGCACCACATAGTCATCACCGTTGTCGCGGTAGAAGTTCACACTTAGCTGCACGTCCGCCTGCGTGTTATCGACAACACGGTTTATCACATTTTCAAGCTCTGTCTGCAAATACGAAAGCTCGTCGCTCATGGAGCCGGTGGTATCTATCATCATCATCAGGTCAAGCTTCGTGCGCATGGGGGAACTGTCCGGGACAGCTATTTCTATCGCGGTATCGGTGGCTTTGTAGTCGTCCGCAATGGGCGTGGTAACAGCGCGCCCGTCGGCTGCTTCAACTATTATCTTGTCCGCACGGGCAATGTCCTCCGAGGGAAGCAGAGACTGATACAGAAAAGCTTCTCCGCGGCTGTCGGTGACGGATTCCCACAGGATAGTATTCCCGCTTGTGAGTTTCACGGTCATTCCCGCCGCCGGGGAGCCGTTTGCGTCTTTGACGCGCACAAACACGCGGTCAAGGGTGCTTATCTTCCAGCTGTCGATAGCGTCAGCCCAGTCCGCACGCTGCTCGAACAGCTTTGTCCAGAACACGAAGTTGCTGTTGTCACGCCATTCGCCGCCGGTAAGCAGACCTGCGCGGGACTGGCTTTTCTCGCTGTCGCGGCGGGAATAGTCCTCCGTGCCGTCAGCCGCGTAGAAATCTTCCGAATATTCATATTCTGCCGCGTCATAGCTTTCATCGTAGGACGGTGCAGCTGCCGTGGTTACCGGAATGGTCGCATCGGGAGAAGCACCGAACGACTCACCGCCGTTTATAGCCGCTTCACCGCCGTTCGTCTCGGCGGCGCTGCGCGAACTGCTGCCCGATCCGCAGGCTGAGAATGATGTGATTAGTGCAGCTATCAGAACTGCTGAAAGTATCTTCTTTTTCATGGCGTTCCTCCGTTTCTTCCGAGGGCTTCATCTACACCGGAAACGCTGTCGTAAACTCCGACTTTTTCCTGTATTCCGTCATGTTCTCTGTAAACATGATATCTTCCGTCAAGGAAGAAGATCAGGTATTCGCTTACACTGTACTCGCGAAGATTGTCCTGCTCGTCCGGCGGAGTTTCCGCGTAATGCTCGGTTGACGTGGAAAGCGTCAGCCAGTCGTATGTGATCTTTTCCGCATCTTCCGCCGAAACTATCATCGGCGCATTGACATATCCCGCTTCCCCGCCGTTCACTTTCAGAACGTGCGCACGGCTAAGATAAGCGACCTCGCCGTCCTCAAGCGCAAGGAACGGCAGCTCATTTCCGAAATCCTCATTCAGCAGCGGCGTCCAGTACGGATTGAAGAATATCGTACTGATATAGGCAAGGTAGGTATCGCCGCATCTGAACACATAGACCGATTTGTAGTACTCGTCTGTTATCTCGGCACTGTCGTCTGCGAGAGCGCGCATTCCCATTGCGTTCTCGGCTTCGAGATGTGTCCCGAACCTGCCGATCGGCTCACCGTCGCGGTAAACGTAATACTCGTTCATCAGATACACTATGCAGTATGTAGATTCGTCTGTACTGTAAACGAGCGGAGTCACATAAACGGTCTTGCCGCTGACGTATTCTTCGGTCTCCGTGCGCTGCGCCGCTTCATCAAATGTGATGAACTCGCAGCTGTGCAGGCGGCGTATATACGGTGCGCTTGCGAAACCTGCGATACCGCCGCTCATGCGGGTTATATCGGCATTTATCACGGCAAATCCGCCGTCCGGTATGTTTTCAAGCATATCGGTGTCGTTCTCCAGTATTTGCCAGCCGATAAAGCTCTTTTCGGAGTCGTAGGTAATGTAATGCTCCCCGCAGCGCATTACCGTCAATGTAACATTGTTATAGTCGTTCTGGTATAGTTTGTCAGGGTAGTCGTCCGCGTCGGGGTCGAAGAATTGGGAGAGGTCAAAGTATGGCGTTCCGGAAGTATCACCGGGCATAACTGTCGTTACTGCCGGAGTGGTCTGCTCTGTTTCGGAGGATTTCGTCTGTGCGTCAGCCTCGGCTCTTGTCCCGGAAGCCGTTTTTTCAGTCGTCTCCGCGGGGACTGTTGTATCTTCCGGAGTCTTTTCTTCGGAAGTTTCGGTTGAGGCTGTTGTATCTTCCGGAGTCTTTTCTTCGGAAGTTTCGGTGGAGGCTGTTGTATCTTCCGGAGTCTTTTCTTCGGAAGTTTCGGTTGAGATTGTTGTGCTCTCCGTGGTCTGTTCCGCATCAATTTCAGCGGCGGTTGTCTCAGAGACTGCGGGTGCGTTTTGCGTGCAACCGGTCATCAGTGAAAGCGCCAACAGAACCGCCGCGCAGGAATGTGTGTATTTCATAAGGACCTCTCCTTTCGGCTTTCTGTATATAACACCGCGCGAGTCGGCAAAAGGTTACAT
>JAGAWN010000138.1 GCA_017941355.1 Ruminiclostridium sp.
CCTTCGGCTCTGAAACAGTATTTTGAGCAGATAAATGTTGTCGGACTGACTTTTGCATACTCCGACGACGGCAGACCCGTGGGGCTCTGCAAAGCAAAAAAGCTGTTCTATGTCACAACGGCAGGCGGAAAGATATTTAACGATGAATACGGTTACGGATATGTCAAGGCGCTTGCGGAGGGCTTTTACGGTATCGGAGAGACCGTCTGCTTCAAAGCCGAGGGTCTCGATATATACGGTTCTGATACGGAAAAGCTGCTGAATGACGCAAAGAAGCAGATCGACAGTTATTTTGGCAGCTGATATATACCGATATAAAGACATTTTTTAATATAAATCAGGGAGATCATATGCGTTCTGATAAGAAATTATTACAGAAAATATTTAACAGTTCTCTCGGAACGATCATACTTTCAGAGCTTGCGTTCTCTGTTTGCTCGGTCATCGACGGGATACTCAGCGGGCAATATCTTGGAGATACCGCGCTTGCGGCTATCGGAATATGTGCTCCGTTCCCGAGCATACTGGCGGTTTTCAGCGGTATCCTGTCCGCCGGCTGTCAGGCAAGATGCTCCTATTATATGGGACGCGGCGAGAAGGATAATGCCAACAGCGTATTCTCGACTGTTATACTTGTGTCTATGCTATTCTCGGCACTTATGACCTTTGTTATTGTCGTATTTACTGTTCCTGCGGCGGAAATACTTGGCGCGGCAGGTCGCGATGCTGAACTGCACGACGGTACGGTGGACTACCTGAGAGCGTGCGCCATTGGTACTGTTGGTATGATAATGGACACGATACTGTGGCCGATCGTTCAGCTTGAAGGAAAGCACCTTCATATGCGCGCAGCAGTCATTGTACTTGCAGGGATGAATATTATCGGAGACCTGCTGAATATGTTCGTGTTTGGCGGCGGACTGTTCGGTGTTGGACTTGTAACTGCAATATCGTATATATGCGCATCATCTGTACTCGGTGCAGCGCTTCTGACAAAGAATGTATCTTTTTCGTTCTCTTTCCGACTTGTGAAGCTGTCTATACTGCCGGGGCTGTTGTACAAAGGAGTCCCAAAGGCGGTAAGGAGGGGCTGCAGCTCGCTCAGAGTGATATTTCTTATCATACTGACAGCGATGACCGCAGCCGAATCGGGGGTAGCAGCTCTTGCGGTTCAGCTAAATCTCATGGATTTTCTCGGAGGTGTCGGAGCGGGCATAGCCGAGACTATGGTTATGATATCCGGAGTTGTTTTTGCCGAGAACGATACAGAGTCCTTACGGTTGCTTTATAAAGGCTCAATAATATATATACTTTTGCTGGAAATACCGATCACCGTATTGCTTATTATATCCGCACCTTTGATTGTGGGTCTGTATATGCCAGAGCAGTCTGAAGCAGTGAATATGGCTGTTTCCGCAGTACGCTGTTATTCTTTGGCGCTGCCTTTCGCAGCGTTCAATGAGATGTACATAAACTATTTTCAGGGAACCGGCAGATCGACCGTATCAAGTGTCGTGAGCTTTTTCAGTCGCATAGGTACAATAATTCCCACGGGCATAATATTCGGTGTTCTTTTGGGTATTGACGGGATTTGGTTTTCTTTGTTTGTGAGCGAGGCGCTGCTGTCGCTCGGCATCGTACTTGCTGCTCTTATCTTCGGAAAGAACGATAATATGCTTGAAAAACTACTATTTATTGAAAAAGACAAGTATGGAGATATCAGGTTTTACGATACGCTTATATCTCAAAAAGGTGAGGAGATCGGGCTGGCCGAAAGGATAGGTCTTTTCTGTAAGGAAAATGGTGTTGATGACAGGCGTTCTTACCTTGCAAGCCTTTTCTGCGAGGAGCTTGTCACTAATATAACGGAATATGGTTTTTCGGAAGGAAAACGGCACTGTATCGATCTTCGGGTCTCGCTTAACGATGGGGAAATACGAATAAGGATACGCGATGACTGCAAGCCGTTTGATCCCCAAAAGTGGTATGAGCTGAACCATAGTGAAGACCCGGCTGCCAATATTGGCATAAAGATAGTCATGAAGATGTCGCGTAGGTTTGAGTACACAACGACATTCCGTATGAACAATGTGATAATAGTGATTTGAATACGAGGCAATTTGATGAATGTATATGATTTTGACGGAACGATTTATTATCCCGACTGCACCATAAGTTTTGCATTGTGGTGTGCAAAACGTCACCCTAAGCTATGGTTCACATTTGTGCCGAAGGCGGTCAGAAATCTGATACTGTATAACAGAGGGAAACTGCCGAGATATAAAATGGAACGGCAATTTTTCGGTTTTCTCGGAATGACAGATGATTTTGAGGAACAGATCGAAAAGTTCTGGGATAAGCATGAAAAAAGAATATCTGCGTGGTATCTCGCACAGAAGAAGCCTGGCGATCTTATCATAAGTGCGTCGCCCGATTGTATCATAGCTCCTATCGCAAAAAGGCTCGGCGTAAAGTATATGGCTTCGGAATATGACCGTGAGTTTGGCGTTTTTACAAATAATCTGATGTATGCGAAGGAAAAAGCGCGGTATATGATAGATCACGGCTTTCCTGTCATAGATAATTTCTATTCCGATTCACTTTCCGATACTCCTATCGCTCTTTGTGCGGAAAAGGCGTATCTTATCACAGATAAAGCGCGGAAGGTCAACGACTGGCCGGATATGGACGAGGAAACGCTGAAAAAGGTTCACCGTAAGATATGTTTCAAACAAGAAAAATGTGCCAATTTAGGCAAAAACTCACTACTTTCCCATTTATACCAAAGAGCTATCGCAGCTATACCAATTATTCAGCGTATAATACCACTTTCGCACAGATTTGATACCGCCATTTCTGCATCGAAAAAGCCATATACCAATTGGCGCGAAAATTGATACTGCACCGATACCAAATCCGCGAAAAAGTGATACCAACCGCCATTTTCATCGCCGATGACCGCCGAGTATAGCCAAACAAAAAAATTTACGGCGGTCATAGGCGATAGGCAGGTAGCACCGCTGGCTATACAAATCCCGAACAAGTGTGGGCTTTGCATAGACTGCGCGGTACTACCTGCTCAGGAGGGAGCGCCCTCCCGAGACCTACCCCAGAATGAGGAAGCGGGAAGGCAAGGATGCCTTCGAGAAGTTTCCCAAAGCGCTGCACGATGCAGCGCAAACAAAGAAACTTCCAAGCGACACGTGAAAGCGCCGCAGGAGCGCCGAGAAAAGAAAATACATTGACAGAAAATTATGAAACGATGTCCGTCCACCCGAAATCATTTCAAAACTGTTGCAAATGCTTTGAGTTTGTGATATAATAATAGAGACTGATATGGAAGGAAGATTTGTGTAATATAACGGCTTTAGGACGGTGCGGATTGGCTACAAGAGGTTTTTAGAGGCACCCATAATGCAGTAACAGTATTATACAGATCAGTTTCAGCCGACCGGGACAGGTCATGCTGCTGTATAACTGCCGCAGACCGTACACAAACAGACATATTCTCTTTGTGCGGTACAGCCTTAGTATTCTGAGGATAAGGAGTTTCAGATGAAACTGAACAAATTATACACAAGAGCAATATGGAATCTGACTAATGAGCTTCAGAATTTAAATCAGCCCGAGAGTGCACTTTTTGCTTTAGCACAGATATTAAAGGATACCATTGGCTGTGATGCCGTTTTTGTATGGCTCCTGAGAGAAGGGAGCGATGAGCTTTCCGTTATTTCAGGTGCCTATAACAGAGATCTGACCGGAACCACCACCGGTCATTATGAGGGAATGATCGGACACGTTATGGGAACATCGGAGACGATGATCTATAATGTCCTGCCGGAAGATGAAGAAAACCAGATCCCCATTTCTGATATAAAGTCCCAGATCGTTTCGGCATTCGGAATGCCCAACAGACCGCCATACGGAGCAGTACAGGTAATCAATAAAAATAACGGCAGTTTTAATGCCGAAGACAGTCAGCTTGTGGATCACCTTTCTGCTTTAGCCGCACTTGATTTTGATGACAAGGGATTTTTTACCGAAGCATATCCTAAAAAAGAACCGATCCTTGAGCTTAAAGGTATAGAAAAAGAATTTGTGAACGGTACCGAAACGACAAAGGTGCTGCGTGGAGTTGATCTTGATATCTATCCCGGAGAATTTCTTGTTGTTCTGGGAGAGAGCGGCTGCGGCAAAACAACGCTCATGAATATTATAGGCGGAATGTCAAAGATGTCCCGCGGTAAGATTACATTGGAAGGAAAGGATTTTTCTAATCCTTCCGATAAGGAGATAATGCTGTACCGGAGGAATTACATAGGTTTCATATTCCAGTCATATAACCTCATGCCTAATCTTACTGCGCTGGAGAATCTTGAATTCATCGCGGAAATATGCCAGTCGCCTAATCCGCCCGAAAAGATGCTCGATCAGGTGGGTCTGTCAGCCAAGGCAAACAATTTTCCTTCTCAGATGAGCGGCGGTCAGCAGCAGAGAATCTCAATTGCAAGAGCTCTTACAAAGAATCCGCAGCTGATACTTGCCGATGAGCCGACCGCAGCACTTGATTATGAGACAAGCATTGAAGTCCTGAAGATCCTTGAGGATATAGTGAGACTTCAGAATAAAACGGTCGTGATGATAACACATAACCACGAAATCGCTAAAATGGCAGATCGTGTGGTAAAGGTAAGAAACGGTTCTATATCCGGCACCCGCATAAACTGTCATCCTCTTCATGCAGAAGAACTGGTGTGGTGATTGAAGATGAAAATATCTCAGTGGAAAAATTCCGTAAGAAATATAAGAAAAACGCTCGTCTCATGGATAGCAATCGTAACGGTCACTATGATAGGAGCCGGAGTTTACAGCGGAGTTTCATTCTATGCAGATTCTCTGGCGGAAAAGGGGGAGAAATTCCTTTCGCAGACAGAATTTGAGGATCTGTCTGTCGTTGCGCCGAACGGGCTTGATGATGAAGACATCTCCGCGCTTAAGGAAATGAATATCGTGACAGATGCCGAGGGGGGATATTATATTCCCGATGCAAGGCTGCATTACAGCGGCGGGACGGAGACTGTGACTTTATACACTCTGTCGGAGAAGATATCAAAGCCTGTCCTTGTCAGCGGAACACTTCCGTCAGCCGGAAATGAATGTGCCCTTACAGCATCGGCTATGGAAAAATACGGGCTGAACCCCGGTGATACCGTTAAGATAAATATTCCGGACGAAAATATCCCCGAGGGCTTTCTGAGATATGAAGACCTCACTGTTACCGGAGCTATAGAACACGCTGAAGGTATCTGCACAGAGTACAGCAGAATGGTTTTTGTTCCTGTCACCGCGTTTGACGGAGAGAAGATCAATGACAATTATACTTATGTGCGGATCATTGCCGATACCCCGATCTCGCAGAAAAGGCTGTCTGATGAGTATGAAAATACTGTAGATCTCAGAAAAAAAGATGTTGATGATAAGCTTTCGGAGATCGGTAAGAATCATGACTCAAAAATCAGAGAAGATGCTGCAGATAAGATATCCGATGCCGAGAAGAAGGCGGCGGATTCGGAAGATAAACTGAACAGCGCGAGAAAAGAGCTTGAGGAAAAAGAAAAAGAGCTTACTGAGAAAGAAGCGCTGATCGGGCAGTATGGTGAGTCTGCCGTTTCTGCTGAAGAACTGACCGCGATACAGAATGCCCGCAAAGAGATCAATGAGAAAAAGGCTGAACTTTCTGATAATGAAAAGAAGCTCGAAGAATCAAAAGAACAGATAGCCGAAAAGAAAAAAGAACTTGAAGAGTTAAAGGATTCGCATTACGGAACAATGACTCAGAATTCAAAGGAGGGTTTTCTTACATATAAAACAGATGTGAAGATAATCCATGACCTTTCGATGATATTTGTCATATTGTTTTTGATAATCGGAGCGATCGTAATTGCATCTACTGTTACAATACTTATAAATCAGAAGAAAAAGCAGCTCGGTATGATGAAGGCTAACGGCTTCGATAAAAAGGAACTGGCTTTTGAGTTTATCATATATACAAATACCGCCGTTATGATCGGACTTATCCTTGCAGTCGGACTTGCGTGGCTGCTGCAGTTTATAATCAGCTCAGTCATCGGGGGATTATTCTGTGTAAGGACAGACAGCTTTTCATTCTTTATCGGAAATTATATAGTTCTGGCTTTTTGTATGCTGCTGGTGGGAAATATCTCTGCTGTAACAGTGCTTGCGAGGAAGGTATTTGCCACAGAAGCTGTTGATCTGATGAGCGGGAACACGGATAGCAGCCGCCATTCGGGTACGCGGAAGAAGAGACACGTTTTTCCGCTTTATTCAAGACTGATCGCGCGCAATATGGTAAGTGAGCTTCCGAGGATCGTCACATCGGTCGCCGTTATCGGAGGCTGCTGTCTTATCATGGGGCTTGGCGTGACACTTAAAGACTCCCTTGATAATGTAATGAAATATATGGCACGGGATATCATGCATTATGATCTGGAAGTATCTGTATATTCACGCTCGGATGATCCGGAAAAGGTCAGGGCGTTTTTATCTGATAAAGGGGCAGAATACAAAGAGATACGCAAGACAAACACTATCTATAAGTACGGAGATACAGAAGAACACGTTACGGTGATAAGCTGCGGAAGTGAGCTCTATGGAGACTACATAATGCTTGGCAGCAGGAGCGGGAATGAGACTTACTCTCCCGCAGGCTCTGATCTGATCGCCGATTTTAAGACAGCTGAAAAGCTTGGGTTATCCAAAGGCAATGAGTTGATATTGCGAAATGCCGGTTTTGAGGAGCATACATTTGTTATTTCGGGAATATGCATGAATTATTATCCGAGAGTGATGTATCTGGGAGAAGAAGCTTATGACGAGCTGTTCGGCAGCAGCACTTATGATACCATGGTCGTCAGGGCAGGCGGCATTGATGCTGAGACGCTCGGAAACGAGCTTTCTGAGAAATTTCCGGATATTGATATAACATATACGGACAGACTTCCTCAGGCATTTACTCCGATGTCTGATATGTTCCATGTTGTTGTATATATCCTGATTGTGCTTTCTGTGATAATGTCTGTTTTTGTTCTGCTGAATCTGGTAAACATTTTTGTCAGACGAAAAAAGAATGAGATTATCATTATGGCAGTAAACGGATTCGATCACAAAGAACAGATCGGGTATCTGCTCAGGGAGACGATCATTACTACGGTATGCGGACTCATTGCAGGCGTACTTGCCGGCTGGGCGATGACTGAGCCGGTCGTGCGTACTGTAGAAGTGGGAGAAATGCTGTTTGTGCGGGATTTTAATGTCATTGCATGGATCATTGCGGCAGGTATGGAAGCCGTTTTTGCAATCGCGATCAACTTTTTTGCATTCAGGAATGTGCGAAGCTTTGATATAACCGAACTGACAAGGTAAGGCTTCGTCCGGGAACAGTAAGTAGGTTTATGGTCATAAAGTATGCGATGCATTATTTATGACAAAAATACAGGTATCTTTATGAAAAACAATAACAAAAAAATTTCAGCGGTAAGTACGCTTCATTTTATCAGACTGGCATATCGCTCAGTGCTTTTCGTCTCTCTGATAGTGGGGTACATCATGTACTGTATAGACGGCAAAGTCAGATTTCCGTCAGAACCATATACCAATATTCCGATAATTATGGTAGTGTGGGTCATTTTTATGTTTGAGATGCTGATAAGATTTTTTCCGTCAAGACTTGAAAGTCATGGCTCGCAGAAACAGTTCAAACGTAATTATATCAAGACTGGGAATACAGATATAAATATACATGACAATAATTCAACGGTGCTTGTTCTGCTTATCTGGATAGTGTTCAATATGATATTCGGGACGCTCAGAATGGCAGGGATATTTGACGACTGGATAATGATACTTTTATGTGTCTTCTATTCTTTGTGCGACATGATATGTATTCTGTTCTTCTGTCCGTTTCAAACTTTGTTTATGAAAAACAAGTGCTGCAGCGCTTGCAGAATATATAACTGGGACTATGCAATGATGTTTACGCCGCTCTTTTTTGTGGACAGCCTGTTTCTTAAATGCCTGCTGCTTGTCTCTCTGGCACTTTTCCTCAGATGGGAGATCACATTTTACAGACACCCCGAATATTTTTCGGAGAATACAAACGGGTATCTCAAATGCGTAAATTGCAAAGAAAAACTGTGTGTTCATAAAAAACAGCTCCGCAGCTTCTGGAAAGCAAGGGACAGATATATAAAGGAAACACTGCGCAGGCTGAGTTCAAGTGACAGCCATGAATAGCGATCAAGTGTGTATGACGGACAGCAAACTACGTGAGTACATCAACGTCAAGCACATATGATCTTAGCTCAATAAGGCGTTCAAAGAGGTTTCACCGATCTTGACCGTCTTATCTTTTTTGACTTTTTTAAGATATGTGATACAATAATTAATGTATCCTCAATAACTGCCTTAAGTTGTAACGAAAAGCAACAGAAACATCTTAGTACAGAATCTAAAGAACCGCTGCCTGTTAAAGGCAGCGGTTCAACTTTGCTATTCGATAGTCATTACATCAAGCATTAGTAGAACTCCGAGCTTAAATCCCCTTTCATAGTCTTGTAACCCCTCGCAGGCTGCTGTAATATGCAGTGCGTCTGCGTAGCCTTCAAAAAGTTCCTTGCAGTCGGGATATTTAGCGATAATCTCCTCACCGAGACGTTCAACTTCGTCTTTGGCTTCAAGGTATCGCTCCGTGGTAGGTGTCGGCTCTGAGCAGGGGCTGATTTCACCGTAGTAGAGTTTTTCCAGTACGCTGAGTGTGCTCATAACAATGTTCTCCTTTTGTTTGATTTATCGTTGCGGGCATTCTGCCCATTGGTGACTTTTTTTGCTGCCAATCAGAAATTCTTTACCGCGACGATCTCGACCTTACCGTTGATAATGCCGACAGTGACATCATCGGCGAGGTTAGCTATGATAGACTTCTCCAGCTCGTCCCACGCCTCCTTGTCTTCTTTTGCGTTTTCTTTATACTGCGAAAGCGACCATTGATTAGTGTAATCTTCTGGCTGAACGATTTACCCCATATGGTAATAGTCAGGATAAGGATCGGCATATAAAGCGTTTGTCAGAGCTACCGATTGTGAGTAATTTGCAAGCATTACCTCCGCAGCTGCCCGTATCTTGTTCATAATGCCTGTCGCCGCTGCGTTCTTGCCGGATTTGGAAACGGACAATATCTCGTCTCTCTCCATACTCGATAGCAGAGAGTCGGCTCCCACGAGCGCGTGTATCTTGTACTGCGTAGCCTCATTCTCGATCCAGAATTCTCCCTTACCATAAGTAAGCAACTTCGGCAGCATCTCGACAAGCTCCTCGCACAGAAGCGTGAGCTTCAGCTACTGCTTTTTGTCAAGCTCGTTGTACGCCGCGATCTTTACTGCGATACCGCTTATGCTGTCGAAATCGGCGGTATCCTTTTCAAATTTGTAGATGTCGGTTTTCATAGAGATCATTTCTTTTCTTTTATCCCGGAGATACGGCGTTCGCTTTTTCCGAGCATAATGAATCATATTCAGCGGTGCTATGTCCGCCGTTTTTCTTTAACCGTCCTTTTTCCCTTGTTCAACACTCTTTATTTCGTCCTTTGAAGCGCCTTTGAGGGCATAGGTGTCAAAAGCGGGTCCGTGCGGCAGGGTCAGCTCAATGTTCGTGATCGTATCAAAGTATGCTGTCCCTTTTTCCAACGACAGATCAAAAACATGACCTCCCAATTTTCTGTCCTCCGAAATGAAGTGCAGATGCCACCCCGAGGCGTTGATACCGTCCATATAGTCGGGGTAATAAACGCAGACCAGTGTGCCGTTGACATTATCAAAGCGGAAATCCTTCTGAGTCTCGCTCAATGCGTCCTTCAGCGTCACATGATGCGCTCTGTAGCCCGATTCGCTCCGAGCGCTGACACTTTTGAAGCTGCCGTCTATACGGACTATGTGCATACTGTTCAGCCCGAAATGCTCCTCAATACGAAGATTGAGCAGTTCCCCCAGCTTTTCAATGCTGTCGATACTACCTATCTCACAGCTCCTGTCCGACTTGAAGAAGGTCACAGACGAGAAGGGCACTCCGATCCCGCCGTCTGCCTCGCTGACATCTCCCTTTTCATCGGCTCTGTAGCAATGACCGTCAATGACGATCATCTCGCCGTTTACATCCTCGAATGTCCCAAGTCCGATGTCTCCGTGCTTCATCAGCTCACTAACAGTTATAACTGCCCTCGAATAACCCAACGCAAGAGCCTGCAGGGTCGAGACCTGAAACATTTTGGCATTGCCTTTTTCTTTCATATATTTCATTCCTTCTTTATTGATTTGCCGAAAGAAGATATTTCAGAGCGTCCTTGTTCGGAATGATAACTCCACGGATAAGTCTTTCGACGATGCCCGGCATCTTCTGCCTTGCCATTTCGTTTACTGCCGCGAAAGCGCCTATATTCGCTCCTATATTGAATGCGGAGACAAGACCGGCAGTTTTGAGATATTCTCCGAGCTGCGCAGGGTCGCTTATGCCGGAATACTTTGCAAAGAAAATCTGTCCAAGCTTTGCGGCGAGATCTGCCGACATCCCCATGCTGTACTCGCACGCTTGCGGAGTATTCTGCGGTGCGGAAACAAGGTCTCTGAATATAGCGCCGTTATCGAGCAGCTTCGGACCGTAGCACACCTCTGTCATATCAATGAACATCAACTCGCCGTCCTTTATCATTATGTTTCCGGAATGCGGATCGCCGTGTATCAGCGTATCGGTAACGGGTATGCTGTCGGCAATCTCGTGCATTATCGCAAGCTCGTCCTCGGTTATCCACGTTTTGAGGGCTTCGATCTTGCTGTTGTAAATATCTCTTGACTGCTTGAATTTTCCGCCGGGAACGTGTATAGACTGGAAATCCTTTATAAATGCGGCGTACTTTTCCGCGTATATCTCCATTTTGTCCGGCTCGTCAACGATAGCCTTGGAAAGCGTTTTCGAGTCTATCATCTCGTAAACTATACCGTAGTATTCGCCGCACTTTACCGTATCAAAGGATATAGCTGTGGGAACGCCTGCGACAAATGCCGCCTTTGCGTTAGCCTGCTCCTCCTTGACAAAATCGAGCGGGATAACGCCGCCGTTGCAGAATACCTTCACGATAGTTTCATCATCAATGCGATATACCTTGCCCTGTCCGCCGGACGCGATCTGAACGCAGCCGTCAATGCTCAGCTCACGCATTGCCTTCTGCACATTGAGCAGCTCGGTGAAGCCCGTTGTCTCGAAGATGTCATAAACATCACGCGATACATTGATGACAGGCAGCTCCTTGTTAATGCTCTTGCGGAGCTTCATAAGCACGCGCAGTCCTGCGCTGGATATGTATTCGAGCTTTTCCGCGTCGATTATGATGTCTTCGGTTTTACCCTCAACAGCCGCAAATATTTCGCTTTCGGTCTGTGCTGCGTTGTTGGTGTCTATCCTGCCTTCAAGGGCAATGATTATCTTTCCGTCTTTTTCGCTGATCGTCATAGTTGTACTCCTTTCAAACTGAACGGGGCGTTTTTGTTATTTTGTGACAGCGTTGAAGCTGCCGCAGAATCTGATGCTTACATTTTCGCAGACCTTGCTTATTTGCTGATCTGTTATGCCATCGGGGACTTCGACCTCAATGATATAGTTGTATTTCCCGAGCTTGCTGCCTTCGGGGCGATCGTGTATCGTGACAAGCTCCAAACCGGCATTATGTATATCAACGATTATGTCGTCTATCATATTCGCTTCACAGGTAACTGCAAATACTGCATTCGTGCCACCGGTCATACGCTCCTTTGACAGAACATAGAACCGTGTTTTGTTCGCGTCGGTTATCTGAACATTCTCCGCAAGCACTTCGAGCCCGTACAGTTCGGCAGCCCCGGGCGCTGCTACCGCGGCTATCGTTTTATCTCCTTGCTCCGCG
Source organism: Ruminiclostridium sp. (assembly GCA_017941355.1). Taxonomy (GTDB): domain Bacteria; phylum Bacillota; class Clostridia; order Oscillospirales; family Ruminococcaceae; genus Ruminiclostridium_E. Next base: position 12,008 of record JAGAWN010000138.1, read on the forward strand.
ACATAAGCGGCAGCGGCGGCTGTGCTTCCCATTTCCTCGGTGACGGCGCCGGGCATATTCTCTTTTCTCCATTGTTCGGACTGTTTTATTCCCTGCGCGTGGGAGCATACGGTCTTTATGTCCGCAATTGTCGCCCCGGGAACTCCCATAAGC
>JAGAWN010000011.1 GCA_017941355.1 Ruminiclostridium sp.
GCTGCCGGACAAAAGGTAAATATGGAGGAAACATAATATGGAAAACAATTTGCAGATTTTTGAGAACGCACATTTCGGTAAGATCAGGACACTCGATATTAACGGCGAGGTTTGGTTCGTCGGTAAGGATATATGCCTTGCTTTCGGTGATACGAACCACAATCGCAGCCTTTCAAGAGTAGATGAAGCCGATAGAAAGACAGAATACATTTCGACAAATGGAGGAAAGCAGCGCTTTACCATAATCAATGAAAGCGGTCTGTATTCCTTGCTGTTTACAATGACTCCGCGAAAAGCTCACAAGGGGGTACGTTATGAGTACCCCCTTGGCGTTGAAGACCGAGTTAATCAGCTTCGTGAGTTCAAACGGTGGGTCACTTCTGAGGTTTTACCGTCAATCAGGAAACACGGCGCTTATATCACAGACGAACTCCTTGAAGAGATCGCCGCAAACAAGAAAGCAGCTGAGAAGCTCTTCCGTGACCTGAAAGCCGAGAAGAAAAAGAATCGTGATCTGAAAGAACTGCTCGACGTAAGTGAGCCTAAGTGTGATTTTTACGACAAGGTTTTGCAGGCGCAGGGGTTAATACCGATGACGGCAATATCAAAAGATTACGGAATGTCCGCTACAAGAATGAATGCAATGCTTTATGCTTTTGGTGTTCAGTACAAGATGCACTCCGGTCCGTGGGTACTTTATGCTCCGTATCAGGATTTGGGATATACCAAAACAATAACTATCTTCCCGCGATATGACCGTGAAAATCCGATACTCGTTATGTATTGGACTCACGCCGGAAGAGAGTTTCTTTACCGGTTCCTGAAGGAGCGCGATATTCTGCCGGTATCGGAAACGACTGATAATAACAACTGAAAGGATACTTAAAGCTATGAAAACAGATATTTATGAGATCACGGTAACTCCGCTGAATCCTTCGGCGGCTGCGGAAAAGGCTTTGAAGGAATACAGCGAACAACTCAACAAAGCCTGCGAGATCGAACAGGCATTCTACCGCCGTTTCGGTGTATTTATGCCGGACGATCTGTTTCAGGAGATAGTTGATATCATAACAAGATAAGCAATACGAAAAGTGCCGCAGGCGAATACCAACGCTTACGGCACAGTTATATAAAGGTATGAAAGGAAATACATAAAATGAGCAGAGCAAAGTTTTTAGCAGTAAAATACGCAAAATACGATATAGGCAGGGTCACAAGCTATGACAAAGCGTTAGAGATAACGTGCAAGATAGAGAAGATCTTCTTCAAGCTCCACGGCGAGCTTATGCCAAATGAGCTTTTCAATGAGGTCTTTGACCTTATCTATGCAGGATAATAAACACAATACTTAAAGGAGCGGTGATTATGAATACCAAAGAGAAAAATGAGATTATTTCTCAGATATTTATGCTACTGAGCAAGCTCGTTGAATATGACACTCCTGTTTCCGGGAGTGAGATAACTGCGCCTACTGTGTCGGTTAATATATCAGAAACTGTTACAGCTCAGGCTGAACAGAAAGTGTCTGTCCCTGATGGACCTATGGAAATGCTCACCATTAAAGAATGTACAGAACTTGTAAAAGGTCTGACAAGCAATACGATCAGAAAGATGATCGCACGGGGTGAGTTAGAATGTGTGAGAGCAGGCTGTGGCACAAATGGAAAGATACTTATTCCAAAAGCTAATATCATCTCACTGTGTTCAAGGCAGCAGAAAGGATAATCGGATTGTGACAAAACAATTAAAAACTATCTCCGAATGCTTGACTTTAAATCGTGAAAGTGATATAATAGAGGAGTAGTAAGTTGTCACAAGTCTGAATAGTAGGAGGAATTCAGATTATGGCAAATATAAGAAAGCGCGGCAATTCATATCAGATAAGAGTTAGCTGTGGATATGATAAGGACGGAAATCAGGTTACAAAATCTATGACTTGGAAGCCCGAACCGTCTATGACAGAAAAACAGGCTGAAAAAGAAGTGCAGAAACAGGCAATGCTTTTTGAGGAAAGGTGCTTAAAGGGCTGCACAGTTACAAGCGTAAAGTTTGAGGAACTGGCTGAAAAGTGGTTTGAAGAGTACGGTAAACCCAATCTTCGCAACTACACTCTGGACGGAATGAGAAAAGTGACCAAAAGAGTTTATCCGGCAATTGGGCATTTAAAAGTCGATAAGATCACAAGCAGGCACATTCAGCAGTTTATAACCGATCTCTCTGTAAATGGGAAAAGTCTCCGTGACGGAAATACACTCGCTCGTAAAACTGTTGTTCATCATCTCAGCTTTATTTCCGATGTGATGACCTTTGCTGTTAAACTGGGAATGATTCCTGACAACCCTTGCAGTGCTGTGATCGTACCGAAAGGAAAAAAGAAAGAAAAAGAGATTTACACTATCGACGAGGTAAAGCGGCTGTTTGAGCTTTCCGAAAATGCTCCGATGAAATACCGCACCTTTTTATCACTTTCGGTGTATAGCGGCTTTCGACGTGCTGAAATGTTAGGCTTGGAATGGAAAGATGTTGATTTTGAAAACAATATAATCAGCATACGCAGAACTTCCAACTATACAACTGCTTACGGATATTTTACCGACACCACAAAAACAAAGACATCGCAGCGATCTATGAAATTCCCCGCACATATAATGGAACTGCTGAAGGATTGGAAAGCGGAACAGGCAAAGCAGGCGGAACTTATGGGGAACAAGTGGGTCAATACCGACCGCCTTTTTACAAAGGATAATGGAGAACCGATGTTCACGGGTATGCCTTATAAGTGGCTTGAACGGCTTTGTACCGCAAACAATCTTCCGTTCTATGGAATCCATAGTCTGCGTCATTTTTACGCAAGTACCTTGATCAATGCGAATGTAGATGTTGCGACGGTATCAAGTGCATTAGGGCATTCAGCAATCGGAACAACGACAAATATATATTTGCACGCTTTTCAGAATGCAAATGCAAGAGCAGGAGAGGCAATCGCCTCGGTTCTCGACTTCACATCGGCAAAAGACGATAAAGATAAGAGCGACGGTGAAGATACAGCAAGTTAGAACAAGCCAAAACAGCGAAAATGGACTTTTTTCCTCAACAATGGACAAATAATGGACAAAACGGTGTCCAGTACAGAAAAAGAAAAGCCGTGAAGCCGCTCTGCAAGCGACTTCACGAACAAGTAGTAGTGGAGCTGGTGAACGGACTCGAACCCCCGACC
>JAGAWN010000012.1 GCA_017941355.1 Ruminiclostridium sp.
GATTCTTTTGACATTTTAATGTCCTCCTTTATAATTTATCATATGCTGCGGCACAAAGCACCGCGACGGATATTCCGGGTTTCTCGATTGGTGGATCCTGTCCTGCTTCTTTGTTTGCAGATTGGGAAGTAATTATCTGTCCTTATCTATAAAAATAGAAGGACAGAAATAACTATAATTACACCATATATTATTTTCTTTTGACCAATCATAATGATGAAAGCAGATTGCGCACCCCATTTCGTGACCGTCGGGAGCCTCCTCATCTTTCCCGAACCTACCGCCGGCAGCCGCTTCAAGGTCGTCAAGCGACAGCTTTTCATCGGTCTTTGCTGCCTGTGCGGCTCTCTGCTCCTTTTCGGCTTCGATAAGCTCGGCTTCGGTCACATCGTAACCAGCTTCGACTGCCTTCTTTGTCAGCTCGGCGGGGTCGGTGATACCGGCTATCTTCGCTTTGAGCTCTTCGTTCGTCTGAAGCTCGGATATGAGCTTCTTTGCAGATTCTTTTGACATAGTAAAACTCTCCTTTTATTAAGATCATGTTCCCGCCACGGCACAATACACTACGGCAGGAATAATCTTGCCGATCTGCCCCTTGTGTCTCACATTCACTCAAATTGGGTTTTTAGAGGGTGTTACCATAAAACATCCCGTCACATATGTCGTAGTCAGGCACACGACCATCTATAAGCCACTTTTTTGAACAATTCCAGCCTTTATTGCGGCACGTTGTTACATCGTGATAACTCAACGCACAGCCCATTTCATGGCCTTCCGGCGAGTCCTCATTCTCCCAATTTCGTCCGCCCGCAACAGCGTCGAGATCATCGAGCGACAGCTTTTCGTCCGTCTTTGCTGCCTGTGCGGCTCTCTGCTCCTTCTCGGCTTCGATAAGCTCCGCCTCTGTTACATCGTATCCCGCTTCGACTGCCTTTTTCGTAAGCTCGGCGGGGTCGGTGATGCCCGCGATCTTCGCCTTTAATTCCTCGTTCGTCTGAAGCTCGGATATGAGCTTCTTTGCAGATTCTTTTGACATATTTTCTTCCTCCTGTTACTATATTTTTATGCCCTTACGGACATTCATTAACTGTGTTTTTGGTTTCTTTGTCCTTATCCTTTTTCTTCGGCGGACAGCGCTTCAAATATTCCTCGAACGCGGGCTGCGCGGCGGCGGTTATGCGCTCCTCCCAGCCGTTTTCAAAGAAATAGCAGTTTTCCTCGTCCGGCGCGTAATAGTTGTCGCCCTGCATAAGTGCGGTGTTGCGGCAGCCTCCCGCACAGCGGTCTATATACTTGCAGTCGCGGCACTTTCCGCTCTTGTCGCGCATCTCGGCGACCGTGGTGTGACAGAGCTTGTTGAACTCGGAGTCCTGCCCGATGATCTCCTTGAGCGGAGTTTTGAACAGATTGGGGAAGTTTTTGGAGTACCCGCAGTCAGCCATACCCATGCACGGTGTAACCATTCCGTCGGCGCCGACATAGAAGTTGTCGAGCAGAACACCGCAGGAGGGAGCTTTCTTTTCCTCATCGGCGGGACATTCCCGCTTATAGTAGATACCCCATTCGTCATCTCCGGGAGTGTACAAGAACGCTCCGGACATCATTATCGACAGCGGCGCATCGTCCTCGAAATACTGCGGGATATACTTCTCTATCATCTCTAAGTTTTCCTGATGAGAGAGCTGCAAGCCCGCCACCTCCGGCTGCGCCCATTCGCCGAGCTGCATCATCGAGCCGGCTTTCAGGCTCTTTACTCCGAGAGAAGCAAGAAGATTCACGGATTCGCGCAGGGTGTCGATATTCTTCTTATGAACGCACATTGAAGCGGAAACGCTGTAACCGCGCTCCTGCAATAGCTTGAACGCCTTTATCGTCCTTTCCTCCGCGCCAGGAACGCCTCGCAGGAAGTCGTGCCTTCCCACGCCGTCGTAGCTAAGCTGGAACGAGGGGTGCTGACCGCGCTTTTCAAGCTCGTCGAGCAGCTTTTCGTCCACGAGCCAGCCGTTGGTGTAGAGCGTTGTTACCGATATATCTCTCTTTGAAAGCTCGCTGATGATATCGAGGAAATCATCGCGTATAAGCGGTTCGCCGCCCGTAAGTCCGACATTGAAGATTCCGCACTCCGCGAAGCTGTCGGCTATCTTTATTATCTGCTCATGTGTGGGAGCTCCGTGCTTTGCGTGCGGTGCGGACATAAAGCAGTGACGGCATTTGAGATTGCAGGCGCCGGTTATCGACCAATGCACGGATTTTTTGTATTCGGCGGGGTAAATTATGTATTCCTGCTCGGGGCTGAGGAAATCGAGAAAGCCCGCAGGTCTTATTATACCTTCCTTCAGAAAGTCGTCGATAAATCCCTTCTTGTATTCGTGCAGGCTGTCGTAGTCAATATCATGCGCGCCGTCGCACTTCATCAGCAGGAGAAAATATTCTCTGTCGAGGAAATGGGCTTCTTTCTTCTCGGTGTCATACACACCGCCGAGCTTGTTCTTCCACCCGCGAAGGCGATATCTTTTGTCAAGAATGTAGGTCATAGTAAAATTCCTTTCGTGTTTATTCTTTCAGCATTTTTCTAAGTGAATCGAGGGCTTTTTTCTGTCTGTCCGCAGCCGTTTTGTAGGTAAGCCCCATTTTTCCCGCGATCTTTTTTAGTGTCCAGCCGCGATAAAACCGAAGTATAAGTATATCGCGCTGCTGCTGCGGAAGCATTTCTATCGCGTCCGCAAGCTCGGCAGACCTCTCGATATCCATTACGATATCCTCCGCCGACGGGAACACCGCCTGTTCTTCGGATAAGTCCTCACGCGCGTGAGCGGTGCGCAAATGGTCGATGACAGCGTTGTGTGCTATGCGATAGATAAGCGTTGACACCGAGGCTCTGTTTTCATCGTATGTTTCAAGCATACGGAACAGCTTAATGAACACTTCCTCGCATATATCCTCCGCGTCCTCGTCCGAAGATACTCTTGCCGATATGTAGGACAGCACCAAAGACCTGTACTCCCTGTAAAGCTGCTCGCGGGAAAAGGAAACGATCATTTTTTATCGCTCCCTTCGCTGTCGTCCGGTGGAGGCACATTGATCCCGCCTGCCGCTGCCGCAAGATCGTCTGTGGACAGCATGAAATCATCATCATACCTGCTGAGTGTATCGTTTATCATATTTTGTAATCTTTCATTGGGTTCAAACCGCTGAAATGCAAACAACTCAGCAAGAAGTGTCTCCATATCCGGCATTGGTTTTCCTCCTTTCTTTTCGCTTCTGTATGTTTATACGAATGAAAAAGAAAAGTTTACCTGATTTTTTGAAACTTTGTAAAATATACCCAAAAAGCATAAGTGTTTTTTAGCTGTTCTGCACATCAAGCCTCTGTCTCTCCACAAGCTCCGCGAAATAGCCGCCCTTTGCTATAAGCTCGTCATAGCTGCCGTCCTCGATGATCTTGCCCTTATCGAGAACGAGGATACGGTCGCAGTTCTTTATGGTCGAAAGCCTGTGAGCGATGACTATTCGTGTGCAGCCCATTCTGTCGAGCGCCTCCGAGACCTGTTTCTGTGTTTTGTTATCGAGCGCCGAGGTCGCCTCGTCGAACATGAGAAGCTTCGGCTTCGGCGCAACTGCGCGGGCTATCATAAGTCTCTGCTTCTGGCCGCCGGAAATGCCGCCCTGCCCCTCGGACACCATTGTCTGCATTCCCATAGGCATAGCGCGTATATCGTCGGCTATACCGGCTATCTCCGCCGCCTCCCACGCATCGTTCAGCGTAAGCTCCGGCGCGGAAATGACGATATTCGAGTATATATCGCCTTGAAACAATCCGCCATTCTGCGTTACCGCGCCTATCTTCCGGCGCAGAGAACACATATCGAGACTTTTCATATCCTTATTGTCATAGTATATCGCACCTCGTTCGGGCTTCTCAAATCCCAGCAGCAGACGCATAAGCGTTGATTTTCCGCAGCCTGTACGTCCGACTATCGCTATGTACTCACCGGCGTTTATTTTCAAAGACATATTATCTACGATGTACGGGGTGTTCTCGTTATAGCGGAAATAGACATTGTTCAGCTCTATCGCACCGGATATCTTCGTGACCATTTCCTTGTTGTCGGCAGCTTCGGGTTCCGCGTTAAGGAAAGGCTCCGCCATTTCGAGGACGGGCTTTATGTTAGCGGACTGCAAAGCTATATTCGCAAGCGCCATGAATGCTCCCATAAAGCTTCCGTAAGCCGCGTTGAACGCAAGATAGCTCGAAGCGTCGATGCCGCTCTGCGCCGCAAGCCAATAGAGCAGGACAGTCGAGCCGAGCGTTATCGCAAGATTGATAACGCTGTTTATTTTTAAGAACATCGGTGGATTATACTGAAGCTCGGCACCTTCCGCGTAAACGGTGAGCCACTTGGAGAAAATGCGCTTTTCCGCTCCAGACAGCTTCAGCTTCTGAACACCGGTTATCATAGAGTACGCCATACCCGATTGCTTCGCCTGATGCTCCATGTGCAGCTTGGTGATGCGCACCTGCATAAGCGAAGAGATGACGGTGAATACGATAGTCACCAGGATTACCAGCAGCGACGGTATAACGAGCCCCGGAGCAAAGCTGAATATCTGTGTCACATACAGCAGAGAGAACAGCGATGAAAGTCCGGTGGAGAATGTCAATGTCATTATCGCCGTGCAGAGCATATTTATCGACTGCGAACGCTGATTGAGCTCTCCGGCGCTGTACTTGCGGAAGAACGGGGCGGGGAGTGTCAGGATACGCATTAAAAGCGCAGCTTCCACGCTAACGGAGGTCTTTGTTTTGAGCCGCTGTGTAAGCAGTCCGTTTACCGCTGTTATCAGATTTGAGGCGAGAGCCACACATACAAGGCAGACTGTAACACCAAGCAGAGCCGATAATTCTCCGCTTTGAAGCACCTGTCCGGTGAGAGCCTTTGTGATACGCGGTATCATCATTCCGACAAGCGTAGCCGCAAGTGTCGCAAGCACAACTATTGCTATATCCGACACCGACAGACAGTCCTTCATGTACATGAGCAGATCGGGAATGCCTATTTTCCTCTGCGGCAAGGGTTTGTAGAAACAATACGCCTCACGCGCAAACAGCGCCGCGTTCTTCGCGTTTACCGTTATTTTTTTACCTGTACTGCGGTCTATGTAATAATAACCGACTATCTTTTTCGGCAGAAGCGCAACAGGCGTTTCGTCCTCTTTGAAATATGCCAGCACCGGACCGTAGGAGTCCTTGTACCAGCCCTCGTCAAGCTCGATATTCCTTCGCATTATCCCGTGAGGACGCAGACTGTAATCAAGCTGTTCCTCATGTTCCTTTACCGATTTCGGTATTTCCACGGGCTTGAAATGGTAATATTTCAGTATATCTTCGATAGCCTGACTTGTGATGATGCGCTCATCGCTCATCTCAGAAGCCGCCCGCTTGCCGAGCACGACTTCCGCCGCTTTGAAGAAAGAGTCCTCAAAAAGCTGCTGATCGAGGTCTTCACGCTGTTTTATCTGTTTTTCAAACCAACCCAAAACGAACTCCCCTTTATTCATTTGTTACAAGGTCGGTATAAGTGCCGCCCTTTGCCATAAGCTCTTCATGCGTTCCGCGCTCGACAACATTGCCGCGTTCGAGGACGATTATTTCGTCACAGTCGCGGATAGTTGACAAGCGGTGCGCTATAACAATGCAGGTGATGCCCCTGTCCTTGATAGCCTTAACGACCTCGTATTCGGTCTTGGCATCAAGTGCCGAGGTAGCTTCGTCAAGTATGATTATCGAAGGATCCTGCGCTAAAACTCTCGCTATCTCCATTCTCTGACGCTGACCGCCGGACAGGTCTCGTCCGCCGGAGGTGAGCTTGTATTCATAGCCGCCTTCGCGCTGCATGATATCCTCATGAAGCTGTGCGTCGCGCGCAGCGAGTATCATCTCATAATCCTTGATCGAATCGTCCCACATCCTGATGTTATTGGCTATCGTATCTTCAAAGAGGATAATGTCCTGATCGACCACAGCCACCGAGCCGGTCATAACGCTTCTCGGTATCTCGCTGCGGTGCTTGCCGTCAAAGAGGATCTCGCCCTCCCACGGATTGTACAGTCCGGAGATGAGCTTTGAGAGCGTGGATTTGCCGCAGCCCGATGTCCCGACAAACGCCACTCTGCTGCCGGGCTTGAGAGTCATCGAAAAGTCCTTTATCAGAGGATCTGCGAGCTTTGAATAGCCGAATGTGATGTTTTTCAGTTCAACGTTGCCTTTCAGCTTTTTGATACCGGCGCCGTCTGCGCTCTCATTTGCAACATTGATGTCTGACGGGTATTCCATTACATCATCGACGCGCTCCATCTGTGTACGCATCTCTTGTATGGTCTGACCCGCCTGAATAAGTGTCATGGCGGGAGCCATAAACGAGGTCAGAAAGCCCTGGAATGCCATAACTCCACCGAGGGTGAACTGACCCTGCATACAGAGCCACACACCGAGGATAAGCACCGCGTAATTCGACATCACAGCGAGGAACTGCGGTATTGAGCCGAGATACTGTTGTACCCGCGCAAATTTCACGGTCTGTGTGTTTACGGAAGCCTGATAGCCTGACCATTTGCGGAAGAAGCCGTTTTCCGCGCCGCTTGCCTTTATCGTCTCGATCATTTCTATACCCGATACCGCGGTACCCGATAATTTGCCGGAATCGCGCATCTGTATTCTCGTAAGGTTCATGCGTTTCTCGGAGATCACACGGGAAAGAATAAGGTTCAGCACTATAGCGGAGATCCCCACGAGCGTGAGGATAAGACTGTAACGTATCATCACGACAAGATAAAATATCATCATTATCGTGTTCAGCAGGAGAGGAGCAAGTGTATTTATCAGCGTTCCCGCTATGGACTCATTCTGCTGCTGGCGCTGCTGGATATCGCCCGCCATTCTCTGCGAAAAGAACTCCATAGGCATACGCAGCACCTTCCACATATATGTGGAGCTGCCGATTATCGCCATTTTGCCGTTTATTTTGAGAGAATATATCGTCTGCCCCCACGCGGTCACGAGCTGCAATACCGCAAGCCCGATCATAATTCCGATGAACCCGTTCAGCCAACCGGTATCCGCTCCCGACAATATTCTGTCAAGGAAAACACGCGACATTACGGGATTTATCACACCGAAGGAGTAGCTGATGATACTCGTCAACATAACAAAAGCCACTGCCGCTCCCGCCCCGGCAAGCCGTTTCCGGGCAAATTCGACAGTGCTTTTCTTCTTACCAGACGGAACGAAATCCTCGCCCGGGGTTATGACAAGCGTGACACCGGTGAATGCCTTGTCAAATTCCTCCATAGACACTTTAACAAAGCCCCTTGCCGGGTCATTTATGTATGCGTATTTTCCTTTGAAGCCGTCAAGGACTACAAAGTGGTTGAAATTCCAATGGATTATACAAGGAAACTGACCTTTTTCGCGGATAGTTTCGGGGGAACGCCGATAGCCTTCCACTTTAAATCCATAGCTTATCGCGGCAAGAGCGACATTTTTCGCATTCGAGCCGTCACGGGAAACACCGCAGTCCGAGCGTACCTGCTCCAGCGGCACCCACTTTTCGTAATATGCCATTACCATAGCCAATGAAGCGGCTCCGCATTCAAGGGCTTCGAGCTGCATTATAACGGGTACCTTTGCAGCTCCTTTGGTTATGGTGGGTTTGATCTTATATTTCTTTTCTGCCATTTTAACTCCTTACGCGGTCAGCAGAAAGCTGATCGGAGAAATGCTCTCTACCACGATCTCTGCGTCATAATTTCCGTTGGCAAGGTTCACGGGAGCATAAGCTATCGTGCGCCCCAGCTCGTCCTCATCCACCGTAGAGACGGTGAACTCCGCATTTCCCATTCTGACGGTCATTCCGGAATTTATCTCCGCGCCTGTGAGGACGGTTATCTGTGCCGTTCCGTCAGTTACAGCAGCCTTTGCCGCAGCGGTCGTTTCGAGCTGTCCTATGGACGCCCACGCAAAAAGCCCGCCGAGCAGCAGTATTATCACCACGAACAGCACCCAGATCCCCGGATTTGTAACATGAAGATAGTCGGTGAGCTGCTCCGGTGAAGCTATGCGTTCAAGCGTTTTCTCTCTGAATATCTTTTTTTTCTGTTCTTCCGCCATTTAAGATTGCCTCCTTATTCGATCTCAAAAGAATCCATCAATCCGGTCACATCAAGGACATCTTTGACCGGATCCGTTATATTGCGAAGGATCAGTTCGCCCTGCTCCTCCATATCCTGTGAAAGTCCTACGAGTATTCGCAGTCCCGCACTTGAGATATACTCCAACTTTCCAAGCTCAAATACGAGTTTCTCAATGCCCTCAAGCTTCCCCTCAAGCTGTTCCTCCAGTTCCGGGGAAGTAAGGGTATCAAGTCTGCCCTCCAGCTCTACCGTAAGCTCAGCTCCGGTTTTTGTCATGTTGATGTTCATAAAAAACCTCCTGATATGTTTTAATTTCCTGTTTACTTTCCGGAATAATACTCCATATTTATTGTGTTCTGCTCTATCAAAACACAATTCTGATCAAGTCTTTCTATAATTTCATCGGCAGCTTTGTAAACCGTTTCCTTATCGGCTCCGTCGAAATAGCAGACAAGTGTGTACTCGTGAGTAATGTTGTGCTTTTCATCAGTCCACGCACCTGTTGCTTCCTGCAAGGTATATCCCTCAAAATATTTCAGACACACCTCGTCAACAATACTTCGCGCTTCTTCGGTCGTCATTTCAAGCTGATAGGTATCCTTGTCATTGGTGCCGACATACATAACGTACTGTTGAGCTTCATTGCCTTTCTCCTCAGCGGAAGATACAGATGCGTTACCGGAATTGTTTATGTTCAAAGCGATGAAGAGACATATCACCGAACAGCAAAGGCTTATCACCGAAATAACGATCGCAGCTATCACCGATCCGTTTGATTTTTCTTTTGTAAATGCTTTCATTGCGTCAGCCTCCTTTCCGGTCAGATATTTTAAAATCAGACGTGATTTATTTATCCTTCAGGCTCATCATGCCCTCAAGCCCTGCTTTGCACATATATTTTATGCGCTGTGCTTCCGTCATTGCACTGAAGCTGTCCGTCTGAGACCATGACTCCAGCCCGTATGCCGCTGTTTCGGCAGCTCCCGCGACCGCTTTGCGGACATTTTCCGGCAGATCCTTTGTGTAGAATATGAGCCGATTGCCGCTGCCCCCGATAATACCCATAAAGCGCAGGAACCATTCGGCTTTATAGGATCCGAACGCCTCATACATTCCGACAAAATCTGCTATTATCTCATCATGCAGGATATTGTTCGTTATGCCGTAGGTCTGTTTGGTGAAATAGTGCGTACATTCGTGACCTCTACGCAAAAGCAGGGATTTTTCCCGCCACTCTGTCTCGTCCGGCAGTCCCAGCTCCGACGCGGAAACATTGCTGTACGGCTTTGCGGAAAGAATGATGAAGCGTGTTGTCTTACCGGAAATAAACGACGCTCCGGTGGCAGAAATGTTGTCGGGGCGAATGCCTTTGTAAGCAATATTCGTTACAAGCTGCTCAAAATCCGCCGTGTCACGAACATAGATTATCGGTATTTTTCCGGCGCACGACTGATACATCTTTATTTCAAGCGTTTCGGGAGATCTGAACCTTACCGGACGACTCGGACATACCTTGTCATTTATCGCTTTGTCCACGCCGAATGATCCGGCGTAATAGAGTATGCTGTCCCATAATTCAAGAAACGATGTGTCGGGTGCTTTGGTTTCCTTTGCGCCTGCAAACCGATTTAATATGTACTCATTGAAAATAAGCTGTTCTTCATCATCAAGCTTGTACTCCTCAGCAATCCATGTCAATGTCATATATCTCCCCCTACCTTCAATTTTATTGTAAAAAACGTCAAATAATCTCCCATAACCTTCCATTTATGAATGGCTATAAGCGTCGTTTTTTATATAAGATTGAGGGTTAGCCCCAAAAGCGCAGTTGTACTGCGTTGTGTTGAGCTGCAAGCATATCATAAATCACCATCTATGCAAAGCTATTTATTTGTGAAAGTTTAACGAAAATTAAACAAACATATAACATAGTATAGCACATTTTCTCCTATTTGTAAAGATGAAATATAATATTTAACATCAAATATAATATTTAACATCAATAATTTACTTCCGAACCGCACATTTCCAGCCAAATAACAAAACCGACATCATTTCTGATGCCGGTTTTGTTCGATTTGGCTTTTTTCTCTTTCTATTTCACTCTCGTTATCCAAGCCGTTCTCTCAAACGGGCAAACATAGGTCTCGTCCGGAGCCAGCGAATAGCCAAGAGATTCCGCTATTGCCACAGCCTTTTCGGATGCCTTCTGTCCTTCCGGCAATTTCCTGATATACCCGTTAATATGCTTCATCGTGCTTTCGTATCCTTCATTCCCGGCAATAGTCCGTATATGCTTGCAGTTCGTAGGAACGCGCAGCTTTCCGGGAATAGCCGTAAATGTGACCTCGGCATACGGATCGATCATCACATTTCTGTATGATTCCGTTGTAGGCAGCATCTTATTGGTGGTAAATGCCGCATAAGCCCATAGGAATAGTCGCTCCACACTCATCCCGAAATGAAAGACATTTGTCGCGTTCATGTGAAAGGGAGACGAGAACTTCCCGGTTCGGGTGTTGTAAAAGCCCGCAATCTCACCTTTACTTAACTCGATCCTGAACAGACATATAACCGCGTCATCGTGATAGACCTCTTTAAGAAGCATATCACGGTACAGCAGACTGCCGGAAAAATGTACCTTAACACCATTTGCGGGTAATGTCCGTCTTCTTTGTTTCAGCATATCGCGCAGCGGCGGATTTCCGTGAGGAATCGGGATATTTGAAAGATATTCCGTAATCCGCGGGTCAAAGCCCTTTGTCGGCAGCACATCTACGGTAAACTCGTTTGTATAGGGTGCCATTGACAGCACTGTATTCGTATATGCCCGACAGATGTTGCCCAGCAGCATAGTTTCCATACCGTCTTTTACTGTATATCCGTACTTGGCATAGTACTTTTTCAGCATCTCGTTCGGCTCATCTATCGTTCCCTTGAAGCTTTCGTGTTCTATTTCTGTCATAGGATAGTCAAGGAACGGATAAGCGTCATCGATCTCGATGACCTTGCCCTTTGAATCCACGCCCGCGACCAGCTTGTTAAGCTCAAACTTGTTTGTTCGCAGGAATTCATGCTGATTAATGATCAAGTCGGTATAAGCATCGTAAACCTTACAGGTGGTGGCATCAAAATCCGAATGGTCGCTGTTCTCAAACATTGATAGGAACTCAAAGAACTGTTTATACAGTCCTTTTTTCTTTATAATATCCGCAGTCTTGACATAGAACTCATATATCCTGCTGACAAATTTATCCCTGTCTGTTTTTGCCAGAGCAAGCATCATCTCATAACTATGTGCCAGCTCGTTGAGTCCTGCTTCCTTTATCATAAAGTATGATGTGAGAGCCAGATCCTGAAATTCTATATTGCGGAGGTTATCCACGACCGAAAAAGCAGATGCTATTGCCCTTTTATGAAGGATATAGATGGTCATCCCTTTTGAATAGTATTTTTTATCCAGCTTTTTAGACTGGCTGTGCATCCACAGCTGAAATTCCAAATCTTCCATATTCCGTCCTTTCTTCTTGATTATACCATATATCAGTCCATATTTCAAGTTCCGGTAGGCACTTTCTTGCGGCGCATTGACTTCAACCTTTTCAATATGTCCTCGTCGGTCAGCTCCGATACCGGTTTGTCAGTGATAGTCGTATCAGGAGCGTCATCTAAGTCGCTTTCGTCAGCGGATTGTGTCACATTGCTCATATCACGGAGCTGTAAGATATATTTCTCCCGTTCAGAGCTGTTAAGCCTTGCCAGAAAGCCTATTATCTCCGCAGTTATGCCGGTCTTATCCCCATTTGCAGCATTGACGAGCTTTGAGAACTCATATTCATCGGCAGTCGGAAGAGAATCAAGCAGTTTTTCGAAGCTCACAGCCCCATATTTCCCGATATACTCGTCCGGATCCTTTGCACCCGGTATGAGAAGCACTCTCACATCAAGTCCGGTATCCTTGAACAGCTTTATTGCCTTTGCTGCCGCTTTCTGTCCTGCTTCATCGGAATCATAGGAGATAACGACCTGCTCACAGTGCTGTTTTATAAGCTTTGCCTGCTGTGGAGTGATCGCAGTTCCGAGGGTAGCAACAGCTCCTTCAAATCCAGCCTGATTCATTGTAATGACATCCATATAGCCTTCACATAGGATAAACCGCTTATTTTGTACAGACTTCGCATAGTTCAGCGAGAATAAGTTCTCTCGCTTATGGAATACAAGCGTTTCGTCCGTGTTTATGTACTTCGCCGGAGCGGTCTTTTCAAGTGTTCGACCTCCGAAACCGATGACATCACCGTTCTTGTTGATTATCGGGAACATGACTCTCGAACGGAACTTGTCATAAACACTGGTTCCGTGTCGTACTATAAGTGCCGCTTCTTCCATTTCTTTCTCGGAATATCCCATTTTCTTCAGGTAATGATGCAGGTTATGCCAACCGGCGGGGGCAAAACCCAGCCCATACTTGCGTATGGTGCCGAGTGTAAGCTCTCTCCCGAGAAGATATTCCATTCCGGGCTTTCCTGTCGGTGACAACAGAACATCACGGTAGTATCTGGCTGCGTCACGGTTTATATCGAGCATTCGCCTGTATGCGGCGTTCTGAGCCTCGTCCTCATCGGACGTCAGCTCCAGTTCTACCCGTTCTGCAAGCTCTGTGACCGCTTCTGCTGTGCCGCAGTGCTCTGCAAACGACATAAAGCTTATCACATCGCCGCTTGCACCGCAGGAAAAGCACCGGAAAGTCCCAGTATCGGAGAAGATATGAAAGGACGGGTACTCTTCCTGATGAAACGGGCATTTGCAAACATATCCGCTTCCTGTGCGTTCAAGCTCTGTGTACATAGACACGAGCGCGGCAATATCGTTTCTTGCCCTTATCTCATTTAAAAAGCTGTCCGTCACTCTCATTTTCTGCCTCCTTGTATCTTTCCGGCATTATGCCGCCTTCTTGGAATAGATCTCTTCCATGATTTCCTCGACTTCCTTGTACAGATTACGGAACTCTACCGTCTCGAACTCCATCATAGTCATCTCCATACGCCTTGCGAGGTATATCGCTTCATCATTGGAGAGATTTATGGAGCTTTCGGAGCGCTCCGCTACCTGCGACGAGATATTGACAGACCCGTTTTCCTTGTGGGTTATGTCGGCATAGCCGTTTACTATGCCGATATGCCACGGATAATCGGTCTTTTCATAGTCACAGGTTATCGTGTAAGCGTACACGAAGCACTTCCCGTCCTTATTCTTCTTCTTTTCCAGAAACTTTATCGGCGTGCGGTGTACCCATTTCAGCGACTGCACTTTCGGAACGCTTGCCCCCTCGGAAAGAGTGCCGCTTTTGAAGGCTTCTATCGCCGCGTTGCAGGCATCTATGACCTTCTGATTGTCGGGGAATTTTTTGAGATTCGTCTGCAGAAAGGCTATCTGTCCCTCAACCGTCTTGGTCCCATTTTCGTTCAGTACGACCTCTCCGGGTGTCTTTCCTTTCAGACTTCCTGCCTTGAAGGTGACCGCAAACGCTGCCGCCGAGGTACTTCCGGTATCCTGTGCCGTATCGCTTACTGCCGCTGCAGCCTTATCACGGGTGAGCAGATAGTCGTCACATACCGCAAGTATCTTGTGAGCGACAACTACAGCCTCCGAATAGGGTATGTTTGCGCTTACCACATAGGTATTCTCGGTATGAGTGTCGATGATCGACATACTGTAGCGAGACCAGCCGGCGTGCATCTCCAGCGGCGGATCGTCCTCGTCCGGTCTGTCGAGGTGACAGTCCACGGCGAAAACCACATTCTTCCTCTTGAAGCTGCACATCTGGGACGGATACTTCATCTTATTGGTTTCCTTATTCTCCATATTAAACGACCTTCCTTTCATCATTGTACATATTGAGTTCTATCAGTTTTTCCTTGAGCTTTCGTGTAAGCTCTGTTTCTTTGCTGTCGTTGGAAAGCTTGAAATCCAGCATTTCTATCTGTATTTCGGTATTTCCTCTGAACCTGTTTTCGCTGAGCGTTCCTACACAAGTGACCGTTTTGCCGATAGCCGGGTCGAATTTTGCCGCCAGACCGAAGCCTACAGCCGAAAACTTGTTGCCAAACAGCTTTATATGCTCCTTACAGGCTCCCATTCGTCTGAAGCATTCACCGTTACGAGGCGTCATCACGAACTTGTTGATCTTGAACACTATATTCGGGTTTCCCTCGCCGAAGGGCGCGTACTTGCTTATAGCAGCATATGCCGCCGGTATGTCAGCCGCGTCGATCTCAAGATCATACTCGATAGTGTCGGAGTCCTTCACAGTATACTTGCCCATAAACCTGTGCATTTTGACATACATTTCAAGCAGCTTATCCTCATGGACAGTAAGACCTGCGGCTCCGGCGTGTCCGCCGTAGCGTTCTATACAGTCAGCGGCTGCGTCCATCATCTGCTTTATATGTACGCCGCCGTAGCTTCTGGCGCTGCCCTTTAGC
Source organism: Ruminiclostridium sp. (assembly GCA_017941355.1). Taxonomy (GTDB): domain Bacteria; phylum Bacillota; class Clostridia; order Oscillospirales; family Ruminococcaceae; genus Ruminiclostridium_E. Next base: position 14,673 of record JAGAWN010000012.1, read on the forward strand.
AGACCGCCTCCCACAGAGGTGAATACAAATGTCGGAACACGGTACTCTTCAGCTATCTTTCCGGCTATGATCCCGACAATGCCCTCCGCAATGCTGTCGTTGCGAATAACTATAGGATACGCTCCCTTCGGCACAGTCTCCGATATCTCCTGCCTTGCTGTCTCCATAGCGATGGAAACCTCGGTCTTACGGCGGTCGTTTAAGGATATAAGCGACATTACCGTGCCGTCCAGATCTCCGGCGCCTACTCTGTTGCAGTTGGTAAGCACATCAAAGGACAGCATAGCTCCGTCATCTTCCATTCTTCCCGCCGCGTTGAGCACCGGTCCGATAAGATACCCGCAGGTAGTCTCGTCAACATAGGTCGTGCCGGTAGAGTTGAGAATAGCCCTGAGACCCTTGCATGGCATGGTGTTGATGCTTTTCAGTCCGTCAATGACCAGCTTTCGGTTATCACGGAGCAGCGGTATTACATCGCAGACAGTTCCGACAGCCGCGAGCTGCTGTATATATGCCATCGTTCTCGCCCTCATCACATCGTCCTTGACTGTTTTAAGCAGTTCCTTGCATACTCTGTACGCGAGTCCGCTCCCGCACCAGTCCTCGAAATCGTCCCTGTTGCTCTTAAAGCAGTGCGGATCGATGATAATATCCGCATCCGGCAGCTTTTCTCCGGGAAGATGGTGGTCTATCACTATGACCGAAACACCCCTGTCTTTCACCGAACTTACTTGCTCAAACGCCGAAATACCGTTATCCACGGTTATGAGAATTCCGTCATTGACTTCATCGGCAGCCTGCATTGAGAAGCCGTAGCCCTCGCTGAACCTCCTCGGCAGTCTGATAACCGGGTCAGTGCCGCTGATTATCCTTATGGTTGCCCAAAGAATAGCCGCTCCGGTAATGCCGTCGGCGTCATAGTCCCCGAATATGGTGATCTGTTCGTCCGAGAGAATAGCCCTGTTGATCCTGTCAACTGCCTCTCTGAGATGAACTATCTCCGTTTCGGGGCAGTCATCACTTATCTCACCTACATTACGCTTGATAACATCCTCGATATTCCGGCACTCGTCCCGCTTTGTCCACTTCATAATATCATTCCTTTCTGAATTTACTCGGTAGCCATATATACTCCGTTCGTCATATGCTATCTGAATATATTATGATTACGGGAACGGTTGGATTATGAGATAGCCATTAAATCCTATAAGCGAAAAATCGTTCGATTTTATTGACAAAATCGAACGATTGTGGTATAATATAATAAATCAAAGATGAGAGGAGCGATAATTATGACAATTACTGCAACGGAATTCAAATTGAATCTCGGTAAATATCTTGCGATGTCCGAGCAAGAGGACATTTATATCACCAAAAACGGAAAAGTCTCTGCCAAGCTCTCAAATCCAAATCAGGATCGGGTGGATATCGCCAAGTCTCTTTTCGGAATAATACCTTCTGATATTACTTTGGAAGAGGCAAAGGAAGAAAGGCTGAAGAATATATGAGAGCACTTATCGACACCTGTATCATAATTGATACGCTTCAAGCCAGACAACCTTTCTGTGAGGAATCAAACCGCATATTTATTCTTGCCGCAAATCAGTTTTTTTCAGCATTTATAAGTGCTAAGTCAGTTACTGATATCCATTATATTATGCGGAAATACATTCATGATGATTCTGAAACCAATAAGGTCATTGATAGACTCTTTCATATTTTCGGGTTAGCCGATACAATGGGAGATGATTGCCGACAAGCTCTTATTAACGGAGAATCTGATGATTATGAAGACGCAGTTATGATAGAAACCGCTAAACGCTCTGGTATTGATTGTATAGTAACCAGAAATGAACGGGATTACTCAAAATCTTCCGTCACGGTATATACACCAAAGCAATTCATCAATCTGTTTAATGAAGATTGAATAACGCAAAAGCCTCACTCTGTTTTTAAACAGGATGAGGCTTTCTTATAATAGACTATTACAGCTTAAACGGACATTTCGGATGCTTACAGTCCTCAGTCTTATAGCAGGGCGTTCCGTCCAAACCCTTAAAGGGTCGGCAAACTTCGGAACACAATATCTGCTCTATATATTCGCATACACCGTCCAAAATGTTATCGACATCCTCAAAATTCCTGTCTGCGTCAAATCCTTTATCGCTTGAGTACATAAGCAGTTCAACAAGTTTCTGAACAGAACTCGCAATGACATCATTCCTTCCTGTCAAGAAGGTGCTAAACACTTCATCTTCGCTTTCGAGCGGAAAAATCGACTTAGATACGATTCCGCTTTTTTCCAGCGTCTGAAGCTGTTCCTTGACATAGCTGTTTGCTATCTCTCTATCAGGAACTATGCTATCATCTATCTCCAATTTTACTACAACATCCATAAAGCATTCTCCTATTCTGTTTTTTCGTCTATAATACGGGCTTCATCTGCTCCGAGAGCTACTCCAAGCCCGCCACCATTGTCCCAGCGGACGAACACTGTTCCTATGCCGTCAACGAACTCAACGGTTCCTTTTGTGCCCATCGGCGGTGCCTGACCGTATTCATCGTTCATTCTTACAAGCTGTACGCGCATACCTTTCTTATAGGTTTCCTTGACAGCCTTGATCTCTTCATCTGTCGGTATTTTCATATCATATGCCTCCACAAATGTTCTATATTACGTCACAGTCCTGCTCGAAACCGTAGAAGTCCTCATCGCAGTTAATACACAAAGAGGTATATCCCGGGGTATTAGATTTGAACAGAGGAAACCCGCATCTACTGCAAATACCTACGCTGTGGTGATACCTTACACAGTCATCGACATTTTCCTTTGCGTAGCCGCCTTTTTCTATAAGGAACTCGCGAGCCTGTTCTTCAGTATTGAACACAAGCTCGCCGCCCTCGTTGTCAAGCAGATACTCGTCGCCGTTGATGCCGATACCCTCTATGGGTCTCCCGACGATTACACCGTGTCCGGTATTGGTTATACCAAGAGTCTCGGCTATCTTACTAACAAAGGCATCTGCTGCGTCTGAATAACTGTCACAGGTTAGATTCGCGCTGTTTTCGTAATAAAGCTCTTTATCATCCTTCCAAAGCGTATATTCGATGTAACGGCTGACGTAACCCTTGACGCACCCCTCTATATGATAACCGAACAGGTCATAACAGAACATGAATGCTGACACTTTGCTGTCATCGGCAAGGTCAGTGCCGCTTATCATCTCTTCTGTTTCTCTGACCAGCTCCGAAGCGAGGTAGTTCATAAGCGAAGTTATTTCCGGGGCTTTTTTCTCATTATCGCAGTTATTTACCTGATTTATCATCTGAGATTACCTCCTTTATTATATTTGCCATGGCATCAACCAATTCATCCTCTGTGTGAACTATTATAACCCCGCTATCTTCTGCAATATCTGCCTCGTCCTCGTCACTGTCTTCTTCCCAGCTTACATCGGGAAGACTGTTGAAAGTGATAGTCTTGCCGTCAGAAATGACTCCTCCGTGTTCACCTTGTTCCTCTACCCATTCCAGATAGAACGGAACTCCGTGTTCACAGAGCCTTTCAAGCCATTTATCCGGGCAGCACCACGGAGTATCGAATTCTACAATAAGTTTACCGCTTTCATCCGTTTTTTCCGGAACGTATGTATTCGATGCATTCCATTTGCAGCCCCAATTGTTCCAGCTCCAGTCATACCAGGATATAGCTCCGTACCGTCGGTAATTGCAAACAAGAGTGCGCCCTCTGTTATAACTCGGTCTATATGTTGTTTGCCGTAATTTGCGTGTTCTACTGTACAATTGGCGCACCTTGAACTCAGTAACGGACATACCGGAAGGGACTTCACCTTCCCATGGGTATACTGTGGAGCTATCGTTGATTTTGCAGCTGTCAAGCAATTGCTTATTCCGTATCATTGATTTGAGGGGCTTTTTTAGCCTTCCTGACAGATAGTAGTAGATATCTGTGTGCAAACCTACGCTATGAAGCAGTCCGTCGACAGATGTAGGCTTTGGAGCAATAATATTAAAGTCAACCTTTCCTTCCATATTAACGATCTTATCAAGATAGTCGAGTTTTACAGTCAGATAGTTAAATACCCAGTTTGCCATTTTTCACCTTCTCTTTCTTATCTCACTCATTTAGCTTCAGCAATTTTAACTTCCTTGATATTGCCATAAAACAGATCATCTCCGAAAACCAGAATAGAAAAACTGTCGGGAGTCTTGTTCTGATCCTTTATCTGGCTTTTCTCAAAGTCTGCCAATACAGCTTTGTAGATAGTATTAAGCGCTTTTCGTGCCGCACTGATACCGACAAATATATCAGTAGTGCTTACCTCGGTGGTTACATTGTCGGCCGATGCCACAATATACATCTTCTTACTCATTTTTATCCTCCAGTACTGATTTTTTCAGCTCGCTCTGCGGTATTATCCTTCCATCGGGAGTCTTTGCAATCAGCAGCTCTCCCGTTTCACGAAGTTCCTCTCTCCCAGCAATGAAAGTGTCAAGGAGCTTAAGCATACCGTTATAGCCCGTAAGCCGTGCCTTTTTGACAGTAAACTCGTTTTTCTCTATGAAACTCTTTACATCAAGCAGAGCTTTGGTATAACCCTTGATATAGTCTGAACGCAGTCTTTGGATTCCGCCCATTCTCTCATAAGTACGGGATACAGGGCATTTACCGCAATAACTGTCACTGCCATAGTAACATTCACAGCAAACGATATCCACAGCTCCTACAAATTCGTTATATTTCTTATCAGCCATACATAACCTCACTTTCCTGTTATCCCATGCAGCGGAAGACTTCCCAAACATAAACATCATCGCCCGCGGCATAGAGGACAGCGGAATTTTCGGTAAGATAAGATATTTGATCCCACTCATCTCCGGGAATGTTATGATCGAGCTCCTTATATGCTTTACTCATCATTTCGGTTGCCGTTATTTTTGTGGGATAAACAGTGCGTTCTATACTTGTCCCGTCTGAAGAAACGAGCTCATAGGGAACCTTATACGCGATCCAAACATCTGCATTATCGATAACACGAGCATCTATGACCTCGACTCCGAAATGCTCTGAAAGCTTATCGTACACAAATTCACGCGGATTGTCGATCTCATCCTCACCGTCCATTGAACTGCACCAGTTATACTCTATCCAGTCGAACCCATTATCTATGTGCATAGACTTACCGCAGAGCTTATGTATAAGTTTCTCAAACTGATACCAGTCTCTTACTATACATCCGTATAGCTTGTCACCTTTTGATAGATTCTTCATAGCCTCACTCCTCGTTATCGGCATACATATCTTCCAGTGCATCCGCAACATCATGCAGATTAAACGAGAAGTATGTCCATAGTTCCTCGTCCTTAAAGCCCATTCGGATAAGTTCCTGAATGGTTTCGCTGCTGTTTCGTCCTATAGCCGTATAGTCTATTATCTCGTTCAGCAGCTCATTTGCCCTTTCTTCCGGTATTCTTGTCCTTTCCGCCATATCTTCCTCCTAATTCATGTCGACCCACGGACCGTCATCACCGACCTGAAGCACTACCGCCGTTACGGAACCGTTATCTACGATAAGTTCCTCATTTTGGTATTTTTCGACAGCTATCTTTTCAGCCTGTTCTTCGTCTTCCGCCTCGATCTCAAACGCCTGTGAGATATGTTCCTCAATTGTAACCTTGAACTTCATACAAACCTTCCTTTCATATTCCGGCAACATAAGTTGATCTTGGAACTTCTTCCGGGTCGTCCGCATCGAATTCTCCCCCGAGCAAAAGCTCCGGCAAATCGCTCCACGGCTTTATGAGCGTCCCTTTAGGTGTTTCCGTATCAAGCATTATGTTGAACTCCTCGCCTATGCTTGGGTGTATAACTATCATATATCCCTTGCAAAGCCATTCAGTTGTACATAAGCATATCTGAGTGGTATCCACATGAGCTTTTCCGCGTATTAACGCTTTGGCTGTATCAGGATACAGATGCAGCGTATCCTCCGGATAATCATCATTGAACCATATATGCAGTTCCGGCATTTTTATCATCCTCCTTCACAATTCGATCCAGTTTCCGCCTTCCACGCCCATAAGAAGTTCGACTCGCTCACCGTCTTCAAGGGTGAGCTTGCCGTCATAAAAACGGTCAGATAATTTCTGTACTGCTTCTTCGGCATCGACAGCCTCGACAACGAAGGCATAGACCAGCTTTTCTTCGATCCTTACCTCAAATTCCTGTTTGCGCTTGATTTCTACCTGCATTTTGTATTCCTCCTGTCAGATTTCCATAGCCTATTATTTCAAGAACTCCTTTCCTCATAAGAATGCTATATATATTATGATTACGGGAACGTCACGATTATAAAAGATCCATGAATACTGATACTTGACATTTTTATGCATTTGTGCTATCTTTTCTATAAGATAAATAGATTCGATATTAACGATCCAAAGGGAAAGAGATAATATATGATTTTTGATAGCGGCTTATTCATAATGAACGGCTCCAAACGCGGAGATAAGCTCCGTGTACGGACGGCGGATGAACTTGTGGAGCTTATAAACGAGGTGGGATTTCTCCCGCTGTTTTCTAATGAGGTTAAAGGCTTCTCCATGGAAGAACACGTTCCCGCCGGCTCATGGTGGACAGGCGACATCAATACCGACCCGTGGGAATGGCGTGAAACGATATCCCGTGGGAAGCAGGTCGCTTACGGAAAATTCTTCGGAAAAAAAGCAGGGTATATAAGCAAAGAGTGGCTGCCATACTTCGCAAATTACCGCCGTGACGGTTACGACTTCGATGCGCGGTATCAGGACGGGCTTGCTAACCGCCGCCAGAAGCTCATAATGGACTTCTATATGGGCGAGGAAACGAACGGCGATATCGTATGGAAAAAGGACGAGATACTCTCCACCGAACTCAAAAAGCTCGCGGGCTTCGGCAAGGGCGGAGAGAAGAACTATCCCGGCATAATTACCGATCTGCAGATGATGCTATATCTGGTAATAACGGACTTCCGCAGGCGTGTGAACAAGCGCGGCGAGCAATACGGTATGTCGGTATCGGTGATGTTCCCGCCGGAGGCGGTATGGGGATATGAGGCGGTCACTTCCGCTTATGGTGAGTCACCGACAGAATCTTATGAGCGCATCACAGCTCATCTTCGGGAGCTTTTCCCGGATGCCGATGATGAAGGAGTGACAGCACTGATAGGGGCTCCGCCGAGGGATTAGTCTGTATTGTCACTTTATCAGGTTGATTTTTATAATATTAACCTGAATTTGTTACATAGGAAAATTGGAACAAATACTTATGCTGTTTCTGACTATCATTGTTACGGTAGTGTTTTATTTCATTCTGAAGCATTTCGATACCGCAAACATTATACCGAGTACCATATATGTAACAACAAGCTTTATGGCAGTGTATCTCACCTTTCGCAGATGTCCGACATTTGCATTGGCTTATGCTGCTAACGATATCGTTCTGATTGTATTATTGTCATCTTTCCCGACCCGGGAAAGATGGATTTTTATTGAGGCATATCACTTTGTAATGGACTCCGCCTTGAAATTTCAACGCATATATGTGAGAGATTTTTCGCCTGCCACTTGAAATCCCGAATCGTTTAGTGTATAATATAATAGATAGAATACTACTTAATGATTGAAGAAGATAAATCTCTTGAATAATGTAAGAAAACTCCCCGCAGGTATACAGAGCTTTGAAAAGCTGAGAAAATATCTGTCAGTCTATGCTGCCGACAGTTTTTCAGAAAAGACTATTATATGATGGAGGGTGAAAATAATCACTACTGTTGAAAAAAATATCAAAGAACCGTCAATAGCCGCGGTGCTTCCGGTGCAGATATTCACGATGCTGATAAGCATTACCGCAATGTTCATTGACAACCTGATGATAGGTCAGTACCTTTCTGATGCCGCGCTTGCAGCCTACGGATACACCACACCTGTCACCCTCTTAATAACCGCATTCGGAGGCATGATCGGCAACGGCTGTCAGGTGCTCGCAAGCGAAAGCGCGGGACTGGAGGATAATAACAGATTCAACCGTATTTTCTCGACAGCGGCAGTGTCGGGTATTGTTGGTTCTGTACTTATAGGCTTTGTGATGGTGGCTTTCCCGATACCCGTGTCTGTACTGCTCGGGGCAGCCTCCGATGAAACAATAGCACTTACTGCCGAATATCTTTGCGGCATAGCCTTTGCCTTCCCCGTGATAGTCACGGTGCTGATAGTACCGAGCTTTATGCAGATGCGCGGCGGAAGAAAGCAGCTTGTTGTTTCTGCTGTAATGCTGATCGTACTTGATACTGTGTTTGATTTTCTGAATGTTCTGGTATTCAATGGCGGTATGTTCGGAATGGCGCTTGCGTCGGTTTTCAGCTATTATATCAGCTTTGTATATCTGTCGCTGCCCCGCGGAAGCGGCATAAGGCTCTCCGTCAAAGCATTTTCGGGCAAGCTCCTGAAAGAGCTTCTGCGTTACGGCTTGCTGTATCTTGTATACAAAATGTGTCAGGTGCTTCTCGGTCTGCTTATGAACCACCTACTGACAAAAAAAGGCGGCACGGAATACGCTGCAGCAAACTCGATCATATCCTCCGTCAACCTCGTCACAGGCTCATTCCCGTCAGGCTTCGGCAGCACAACGACCATGATATGCAGCTATTACATCGGGCAGAAACGCATTGACAAGATGAAAGAGAAGCTTCGCCAGCTGACGAAGCTCTCGGTGGCAGTAAGCGTATGTATCACAGCATCTGTTCTTTTGCTTGCGCCCGTACTCATACAAGCCTTTAACCCCGAAACGCAGCTGACAAGTGATATTGCGGTATTCGGACTGCGATGCTTCTCGATAAGTATGCTGTTCAATATGCTGAACTACATATACAAAAACAGCTGTCAGAGTCTGAAAATGCTCAAAAAAGCATATGCCGTATGTGTCCTGAACGACCTGCTGCTACCTGCGGCTGCGGCACTTATTCTGATGGTATGTGCAGGAATAAATACGCTCTGGCTGAGCTATGCAGCAGGTCAGGGTATTGCGACTATCGTAATAGTACTGTATTATTTACATAAAAAGGAGCGGCATCGTTCATGAAAGACAAAGGATATGCAGCATTCAGGAAACGGCTGGATAAGCTGTTCGTTACACACGCAGACAGGTATGTTGTTACGGCTCTCATGAAAAACGGCAACGTGTTGTCGCTGAAATATTCAAGACTGGCAAAGCTGACAGAAAGTGTCGGCAAGCTGAAAGAACAATACCGGCTGAGGGACGGCGACAGAGTTCTTCTCCTGGAGCCGGTCATAGCAGACGCACTCATCAGCTTCCTTGCGCTTGCGGCAAATCACCTCACCGTCGTATTTGCCGACGCAGGCGTGCCGAAGAACGAGCTTGTCGTGCTGATCGGGCAAACGGAGGTCAGTGCTGTTTTTACCGACCGTAAAAGGCTGCCGCTTGTCGATTTCAAGACCGATGTCCCGATATTTCAGTGCTTAGGTCTGAAAAACGAACTTGAACTGTTAAAGGGAGCCGTCTCTTCACACCCCGACTACGATCCCACTCCTGACAGCTGTGCCATCATATTCTCCTCCGGCACTACATTACGTATGAAGCCTGTCGAAATATCATACAAGGCGCTGTCTCTTTCCGGCAAGCGTAATTTTCATGACATTCACCTGACTAAAGATCAGATTGATCTGCCAGCACTTATGGTATATCCTATGAGCCACATTTCGGGACTTGCCTGCTCCTTCGGATTCGTTATGTCGGGTATAACTGTTGCATCGGTCGAAAATGTCGATTCAAGCTCACTGGTCAAGGCACTGCACGAATTTGACCCAGTGTCCTTCGGCATGGTGCCTAAGGTACTTGCGATATTTACCGACAAGCTGCACGAACAGCTTTCGGCAAAGCATATCCTGCCGCTTTACACGGCTATGCGCAGGGTATCATCGTTTTTCCGTGTGAAGCTGCACTGCCGCGCAGTGGGAAGAGTGATAATGACGCCCTTCAGGCAAGCGCTTTTCGGCAGGAACCTTCGTACCATTCCCAGCGGCGGCGCTCCCTGTATTCCCGGAGTCTCGGAAGAAATGATGGACTTAGGTTTAGTTTTCATTGCGAATTATTCCTCCACCGAATGCGGAGTTCCTATCTGTCAGACTAACTTTACAAATTACGACTCGTATGACAGCGTGGGAAAAGCCGACTGCGACAAGCGTATAAAGATAAAAATAAATGCTCCCGACAGTAACGGTATCGGTGAAATATATGTTAAAACAGCCTACGGCATGAATGGCTATTACAATGATCCCGAGCTTACCGCACAGGCTATGGACGGCGGCTGGTTCAGGACCGGAGATAACGGCTTTATTGACAAGCGGGGAAATCTTCATATAAGCGGCAGGAGCAAGGACAGCATTCTCCTTGCAAGCGGCAAAAAAGTTTCACCCGATGACCTCGAATTGCTTATCTTCACAGAAGTAGGAAATGAAGTCTCGCTTTCGGTGGTCGGCGTTCCCGACAGCGAGGCAGGATGCGATATGATATATATTTTCATAGCCGACAAGGATCTTAAAGCAGAGGAGAAAAAGCAGCTTTCAGATAAAATTCGCGCATGGCAGCGGCGTGAAGCGGGACTTTATCCCATAACGGGAATAGAGTTCATCAGCGAGCTTCCCAAGACCTCTATCGGAAAGGTCAGGCGAAACGAGTTAAGAAAGCTCGTCACCGGGGGAAGGACCTCGGACAGTTCTGCGGCGGGTATAGTCGGAGCTGTCAGGGAAAGCCCGAACGAAGAGCAGAATGCGGCATTGCCATCTGCCGACGTTCTTGAAAAGGTCAACGAGATAGTGATGCGCTGTGCAGGTATAAAAGAACCGCTTACAGGCTATGAGGATCTTACAAATGATCTCGGCATAGACTCGCTGACGATGATGGAGATCTGCACCGAGATCGAAAACACCTACGGCGTATTTATCGGCAATTATCTTTTACTTCTCCCCAATACCATCGAGATAAGCGAATACATAAAAGACCCTTTTTTCGTCAACACTGCTGAACAGACAAAAAAGGCCACAAGGTTCAAGGCAGGTGATTTTCCGAAAAAGAGAAAGCTCGTCCACAAGCTGGCGTTCAGACTTGCGGGAAAGATTTTCTTTAATAGTATGGATTTTGAGGTCACAGGGCTTGAAAATATTGTCAAGGGCGAAAGCTATATCTACTGCCCAAACCACCAGACCCATGCCGATGGCTTGTGGGTATGGACTGCGCTGGACGATAAGTGTCCCGATATTGACAGCATCGGCTGTATGGCGAAAAAGGAACACCTCGATGCCGCACGGACAAGATTCATGCTTACCGCACTCGGCGGCATACCCGTTGACAGAGCAGGCAATACCACCGATTCGTTCGAGCGTTCGCTTGAATTTATCCGTGAGGGAAACAGCTTTCTTATCCACCCCGAGGGCACACGCACCCGTGACGGCAGTCTCGGCAGCTTTAAGCAGGGTGCCGCAATGCTCTCAAAAGCAACGGGAGTGAGCATCGTCCCCGTAGCGATTAGCGGCGGATTTGAAGCTTGGCCTTACAACAAAACGCTCCCGAGCTTCAGAGATGAACAAGGCAGAAAACGCAGAATAGAAATACATTTTTGCGATCCGATCTCTCCCGAGGAAAAGACCCCCGAAGAAATTACGGAACTTGCCCGCAGGGAGATCGAGGGTCTTTGATATAGTTACAGATAGGGTGTATATCAGCTTTGCTTACATCGGGAACAGATATAACGACAGCTATGACCGATTTCATCCACGCGTTTATCCCGACACTTACAATACCGAATAACAAAACAGGGCTCCGATATGGAGTCCTGTTATTGCTATTATCAGCTTCTGTCAGCCAATTTGTATTCTACCCACATCTCAAGCATTTTCCCATAGTGCTCGTCTTCTGTTTCAAGATCCACGCCCAGCTCTAAAAGCATATTTTCCCATACACTTGCCTCGCCTCTGCTTCTGTACGCATTGTTCACATCGTTTTTCGTGGAGTATGCCATACAGGTTTCCATTGCGGATATTGCTTTCTGCCTGATCTCGTCAATGCTGAATTCCATAAGTTCCCCCTTAATAATTGCCGCTGTACACATCAGTTATAACTTCCGCGCCGCTCTTGGCTGCGGAGATCAAATCTATCAGCATACTCTCTATATCGTCCAGCAAGTCGGAATATGTCGAACCGTACAGTCCGATCATATTGTCCGGCTCCCTTTCGTCATCTTCAGGGCTGGGAACATGGATGTTATACCTGCTCAGGACATCTTCAAAAGCATCCAGCACCCTTGAAGCCCCATCGTGAGTATAGATCTTCTTGCCGGGTATTGCCTCATGATGCGCCGACATTCCTTCCATAGTAAGGTGCATTCCCAGCTTGAAGCCCTTTGCGAATTCGTTGTAAAGCTGCATACTGCAAATGTCGTTGCTCATTTCGGATACTCTTTCAACGAGACCCTTTGCGTGCGGAAAGAGCTTGATTATCTCCTCCTTATCCTTTATCATTTCGTTCGTTTGAGCTCTGATCTCATCCCACAGCGGACCGGGTTCACCGGCGGTATCAAGTCTTCCGTAGTAGAAAGCTCTCAACGCCTCTGTATCCTTAGTGCCAAAGTTTCCTTTCATCCCATCATCGATAGCGATCAGCTTAGGCACCGTACCGTCATTTGCGGCTTTGACAGCCTGCTCCCATGTACTTATGTCAGTAAACACCGGTGCGTATGTCGAGAGCTCCTTTTCATCGGGATAATGTACAGCGAGATATACCGCCAGAGCGTTATACTCTTCCTGATACCTGTCCGTGTACGCACAAGGATTTGGATACCCCGTTATAATAGAAGCTCTTATGCGCATCGAGGACTTTAAGGCTTCGGGGGTTATTACTTCTTGATATGCCGAGGCTTTGCCTGAATATTTCGGATTGTACAAATAAGCCTCGATAGACCATATAGTATCGTTCTCCACATAAAGGTCAGCTTCATCGCTGTCAAAATATTCGGAATCCGCCGTTACCTCTATCCTTGTCGATATTCTGCCATTTATGCCATTATTACGGCATATCTCGGATATAGTGCGCGGAACAGCTTCTTTCAGCACATCAAGATCATTGCCAAAGATGTCCGTCTCAAAATGGGCATTTTTTTCGTTCTCGACCTCGATTTTAATAGTAAATTCCTTTATTTCACTCATAACAGTTCCTTTCTGACAGAATGTACGGGAGCAGCTGCCCCCGTACATCGAATATTGCTATCTTTTACCTTATAAAATCAGCTTGCAAGCAGTTCCTCATCGTCCTCCTCGTCTTCATCGGCATTACCGCCGCCAAACGGGAAGTCATCCGTTGCCTGTTCGTCTTCCTCATAATCCTCCTCATATTCATCGTAATAGTCCTCGTCATCATAGTCATCGGATTCTCCAGAATCGCCGCTGTCGCCGGAATCACCGGACGGCTTAAGAATTGCCGCTGCCTCTGCAAATAAGGCGTGCGAACCGTCTCTTAAAGCCTTTTCGTCATCGGAAAGAGCATATCCGAGTGCTACGAGCGTATCGTAGATGATCTCAAGGGTTTTGTTTACATCATACGAAAGGTTATAGCCTCTGTAATTCTCCTTCTCACTGTCTCTGAGTTCCGAGTAAGCGTAATACAGCAAAGCCTTCTCGGGTGAGCCTTCAACAGCCTGAGCAACCATTTCGTGGGTTATCTCTCCGTCCTCCGGCTTGACAAGCCCCAAAAGGTCTTTATATGCCGCCCTGTCGAAGCTCGTGTACTTGTCATGAGAATAGTTCAGAAGCAGAGCGACCGCCTTAAGATTCTTCTTTATAACCGTAGCGCTGCACTTGCTGATAAACTCAACTCTGCACTGATATGCAGCCTTTTCAAGTTCAGCGAACTTTTCGGCAAGCGCCTCCATTTGGGCTTTCTTTGCTTCCTCGGATGCCTTTTTGATCTTCTGGGCCGCTGTAGGCTCGGGAGCATCGTTAAACAGGAAAGTATCACCGTTATTGTCGAATACGCAGTAATATATCTGCTCACCGGCGGGATAGCCGTGATCCTTGATAAACTGCTTTATCGCTTCTTCGGTAAGCTCTTCGACATCCAGCTCGTTCTTATTGGCGGTATCATCACCGTGATAGGAGTACCGCTCACACTTTTTCGGCTTGAAACCCATTTTGCGAAGCAGCGGCTTTATTATAGCTTTTTTCTTCTTCGCTTCCTGCTTATTGAGCACAGTGCGGAGCTTGTAAACGAAGCTGTCGGTTCCTATACACTCCAGAAGACCGTTTCTGTCATCAATGTCATCGACCTCATTCAGTCTGTTCAGATCGGTAATAGATACCTGCCGAGCAGTACAAGCTTTAACAAGTTTACCCTGGTCAAGCTGATTGTACTTAATGCTGTTGCTTACTTTTGTGCGACTGAAGCCTGTCCTTTTTGAAACCTCATCGACCGAGCCGAGATTATCGAACATAAGCTGGAACCCCTTTGCCTGCTCAAGAACGGTCAGATTGCTGCGGTGAACATTCTCGTTCATCATAACTTCAAGCTGTTCTTCGGGCGTGAGATCGACGATAACGCACGGAAGCTCGGCAAGACCGGCGATCTCTGCCGCTGCACGTCTGCGATGTCCTGCAATAATGCGGTACTTCATCTCTCCGTTCTCATCTGTTTCCCACGGAACGACCATAAGGTTCTGGAGTATGCGCTTAGTCTGCCTGATATTGTCGGCAAGCTCGGTAAGGTCTCCCAGCTCCTTGCGGGGGTTGTCGGGGTGAGGATACAGCCTGCCAATGGGGAGATACACGATCTGCTCCTTAACGACCTCAACAGGCGCATCAGCTGTCTCGCTCTCTGCGCTCTCCGCATCAACAGTTGTTGTGCCGATCACTTCTTCATTTTCTTCCATGATTGTGCTGTCAGTGAAATCCATAATAAATTCTCCTTTTCAGTAATTCCGAAGTGCCAAACAAGGCACTTTTCACTTATAATAGCAATATGTCAACTCCGTTCGTCAATATATCGCTGTACTTATATTATGATTACGGGAGAGGTACGATTAGAAAGTGTGTCGTTATAAGAATAGTAAAAAAGAAAGCAGCCGTTATAGACTGCTTTCCTTTTATTATGCTGTTATGCTTTTGTTAATATTATTCCCTGATTTGGATATTACACGTTTTACGCTATTCAACCACTTTCCATTCTGCCAGTATCCTCTTCTTTGAATCAAATGTTGCACCGATCTTGAACAATTTTCTCGAATCGGCAGCGAACGGCAACGAATAACCTTTATCCTCGATCTGTTTCAATGCTTCATCCGCAGATACATCTCTTTTGAATTCAAAGATGTAAACATATCTGGGTGTTTCTACCTTGCAATCTATACGACCCGCGAAGGTATGAACCTCACACTCAGCCAAATGACCCAACAGCGTGAAAACCAGGTATATGACTGTCTGAAAATAGTGCTCAAACGGATCATCTTCTTTTGTGTACGGTATGCTTGCGAACAGTGCCACGAGGTAATCATGGATACCGTCCAGATCTCTGTTCTCGACCAACCGATTCAAGGAGAATATATCCTTTCCGGAACCGGATCCGCAATCTGATACATATTCCGGCATCATACTTTCAAGGAAGCCATACTTTACTTCCATATTCGGATATGCAAGCGTATATTCTCTGCTCCTGCGGTCATAACCGGCAATTGTCAGATAGCCTGTCTGGTAGAGAAGCGGGATCAGCGAAAGATCATCTCCGCTGTAGTCCTTCAGCATACTTTCACTTGCGTACAAAGACTTATTATCGAGTTTACGAATGTCAAAGTTACTCTGTTTCAGTTTCTTCACAAGGAAAGCCGGTGTACCCGTTTCGTACCAATATGCTCCGAAATCTCTTTCAAAAAAAGCTTTAAGCACACTGAACGGGTTATATACACTCACTCCATTCGGATTGAAGCGATAGCCGTCATACTGTTCCTTCAGAGCGACAAGACAGTCGCTTTCCGATATTTCCTGTGTTTCCGCCAGCTCCTTGATTTCAGTTTTGAAGTATTTTCTCAATTCTTCATCTGTAATACCGCATATCCCAGAGAATTCCGCATTTAGTGAAATGTCATTAAGCTGGTTGAGGTCGCTGAATATACTTACTTTATGAAATTTCGTAACACCTGTGATAAAAACAAAGCGAATATATTCATCAAAGCTCTTCAAAGTGCTGAAAAAGGCTCTGAACACTTCTTTGTTGTGTTTCTGTATTCCGATATCGTCAGCGACATCAAGAAACGGCTTATCATACTCGTCAACAAGAACCACACAACCAAGATTCTTCTTTTGACTTGCGGTTATCAGCAGATTACGGAAACGTTCACCGAGGGAACCGACAGCGGTGACATCATACTCTTTTTCCCATCGCCTTAGCTGCTCGTCAAGTATATCCTCAAGCCCGTTCTCGTTCCTGTAGTTCTGTCCGTTGAAATCAAAACAAAACACAGGATACTCTTTCCAAGCATTCGCTCTATCAGCCTCAAGTTCGGATATAGCAAGGTCCTTAAATAACTCCTGCTTACCTTCCCAATATGCTTTCAATGTGGACACAAGCAGACTTTTACCGAATCTGCGCGGTCGGATAAAGAAATACTGCTCGCCGGAATGTTTCAGTTTATATATATACTCAGTTTTATCAATATAAAGGAAGTTGTTATTTCTGAGTCCGGTAAAGCTTTGTACTCCTATAGGCAGCTTTTGACCCATTTGTTCGTTTTCCTTTCAGATAACTCATTCTGAACAACAACTTTTTTAAAGGGCATCACTACCCATTTATGCTGTCTTTCCTTCTGCAAGAGCTTTGACTTCTTCTACCGAAAGATCGGAACTCTGAGCTATTTCCTCATAGGACAGCTTTCCAATCTCGAGAAGCTTTAATGCCACCTCTCTATTTCTTTCATATATAGCTTCTTCGGTCGCTTCCTTGTTAAGCTTATCCATTATCTCACACACGGCATCATTACCCCTTTCATCATTCTTCAAAAAGTCAACTTTTTCAGCAAGAACACTGTAATTCATCTCACCCGGCTCTTTGCACTTAAAATCGTGTATAAGTTTACCGAGGGGAGATTTACCATCCTCATAGCTTCCGTTTACATAGATTATATGGGAGCCATCCCCGAAAAGTGTCTGCATTTCAAGGACTGTTCTCTCGATATGATAGATCGGAAGTCCCATACCCAGCGCATCCGTTTCTGTTATGAAGATAACATAGCTGTCCTTGATCTCGCTGAACTTCTGCTTCTTTTTCAGCATTTTTGTATCCATCATGCTGCTGTGGTATCTTGCACGACGGCACTCGCTGCCGTCTTTTGCTCGCTGCACCTCGATATCGTATTCCTTGCCGGAACTATCCTTGGCATAGATATCCAGCCTGATAGAACGGTCGATAAGGTTCTTGTACTCCCTTTGAGCTACTACCTCAGTCACGACCATATCGGATCGGTTCAAAATGATGTTCAGCACAAGCTGAGTACCCTCGATATTTCCGTCAAAGGCTGCCGACATGAATGTATCATCCATAAGCCGGAAGTCTTTTATTGCCTGCTTGTATTTTTCCTTATTCATACATTCACCGCCTTCTAATTAATTATACCATATTTCCCGGTAAAAATCAATACTTTAACATCTTTTATATCTCATACATGGTCTTGTCATTTATCATATCTTCATATGCCTCCAGTATCTCTTTTCCCGTTCAACATCATCGGTGTCAAGATCGATAACAGAATAGTTGACAGATCTGCTGGTTGCATATACCTTTTCAACCATTCCACCGCGAACAATAATGTCTACAAAAATCGGGGCTTCTTCAGATTGAGCCACTCAGCACGCCTCCTTTATTGAATACGGGCAGTCCATGCTTCCGCAGCCGCCGTTCAGATAGCAGGGAGTCTGCTCATTTTCGTCAGCAAATTGCGGAATACAGGTCTCAAACTGCATATTAGTCTGCAAATACGCCGAAATCATATTCTTCAGTTCATCCAGATGACAGTCGATCCAGTCAAGCTGCGACCGTTTGAACGGTGCATTAGCTTCCAGCGGCAGCATCGAGCGTATCAGCTGGTACATATAGAAGTCTATATTCCTCTGTCTTTCCTTTGAATACTCATAGAAATCCTTCATTTTACTTTCCTCCTGTTTTACAGTCTTTTCAGATACTCTTCGAGTGTATTGTCGCTCTCGAACACAAGCTCATCCGCGCTGCTTTCACCTGTGAGCAGCTTTTCCGCGTCTCTGGCAGCCGAACACATGTGACAGCCGTTCTTTTCACACTGCTGACAATCAGCGTCCGTTACATATCCGGTATCCGTAGTGCAGCATTTGAAGCGGTATTCGCTGGTTTCAGCCGGTTCTATCTTTCCTGAGCAGTAATCGGTCAATGCCTCATAGACGAGATAGTCAGGACATTGATGCTCACACTCCTCACATTCAGGGAGCTGTGATACCGATAAGTCACAGTCGGCAGGCACAAAGCAGTCATTACGGTCATAGTCATCTAAAAAATGCCCATACTCCGGAGAACTCGGATTCCCGCATATACGATCGTCTTTATTCTTGATCATAAAGAACCTGCAATCTATACACTGCGGAGGATCGTCCAGGTCATCCCATTCGTCCTGCCATTCGCGCTCACACGGATAGATCATACCGTCAAAACCTCTTTCGGATTCCCAGATGTCAAATGACTGCTCTGGATCCCCCAGAAGCAGGCTTACATTCTCCTTGCTGTAATTTACAGCCGCTATAAAAGCGTCTTTGAGCGTAAACCCATGGTCAGCGAGCCATTTGAGCTTGAAAACCTCATACTCATTCATCTTCCTCGTCCTCCTTGGCTTTTTTTGCATCGTATCTCATACTGCTTAGGGCGTTACTTAAAGCTTCGGTATTGCTGCATGTGTAGCATTCGTCATGGTCAAGATACCACTTGATCTCCCCGAACAGCGCCCGCTTCTTATCATCTTCCTCTGTTTCATACCAGTCGAGGTCGTCATTTTCCTCTTCAAGTACGTTCTCAAAGTCCTGATACAAGAAATCCTCGTCTTTGGCATAATAAAGGTCAGTTGCAATCTTCGGCAGTTCTCCGTCCGAAATACTATTCCACAGCTGTAATGCAGCCTCAAGGAGGTTATTTACCGTTCCTTTACCGCATTTCTTAACAGTTTCTTCCATACATCTCGCACACTCATCAAGTGCTTTTACCATTTTCTTACTCATACTTGTCCTTCGTCATATCGAATATCCCACATAGCTGTCGATACTTGCTTTAAGTACATACTGCTGAGATGAGCTCATCTCATAATAGTTTGGATAGAGCTCCTCAGCGGCATCGAACCAACTGCTGATACCGTACTC
This sequence comes from Ruminiclostridium sp., assembly GCA_017941355.1. Classification (GTDB taxonomy): domain Bacteria; phylum Bacillota; class Clostridia; order Oscillospirales; family Ruminococcaceae; genus Ruminiclostridium_E. The sequence goes on from JAGAWN010000012.1 coordinate 34,158, forward strand.
ATAGTCTTTGATTCTCTCAGCGACTATTTCCTTGCCGCTTGAAAACATCTTTTTTGAAAAAAACATAGCCATTCCTCCTTATGCAGCGCAAACCAGCCATTCAGCCAGAAGCTCTTCCGCATTGCTTATACCGCTCTCTTCAACGATCTTCTTTACAGTTGACATATCGGTATACTCGTGGTCTATAAAGCTCCACAGGGTCTCGCCGTTGTCTTCAGCATCGGTAAGCGCATAGATCGCACAGGCGTTTCTCATACGCCTGATCTCATCATCATCGCTGATCTTCTCACCCTCGATGTCGTACAGAGCATTCTCGTTTGAGATGTCGTCAAGACGCTCAATGATGTCCATAAGCTCAAATGCGAGCTTTCCGTCCTCGCTTTTGCCATCGAGAGCATACAGAAAATCAATAAGTCTGCCGTAGCCCTTACAGCATACCGATTCCTCGTATCTGAAGCCGTCATTGTAGAACACCTCCAGAATCGTCGCAAGATCCGGCATATCTTTGCTCGCACGCGTCAAATGCCTTATCTCATACCCACCGGTAAAGTTGTCCGGCTTACGGTCAAGGCGGTCATACGCAGCTTTCAGCATATCAGCCGCGCTTGACTGGGTAATCTCACATACCTGCTCGATAAGTAAATGTCCGTAGTTCATAGTCTTTTCCTCCTGATAAACAACATAATAGCATAAATACTCCATTCGTCAGAATATCTGCTGATTATATTATGATTACGACAAGCATCGGATAAGAATATAGCTGTAACATGAACATAATGAAAAAGTCCTCCTGCTTGGCAAGAGGACTTTCTGCATTTCGCGGAACAATAATGGATAATGTACAGTCTTAGTATTCAAGCGTGCGTGCAAAAGCATCTGAACGGATATTGAACAGCTCCCAGACTATATCGTCAAGCAGATTGTAGTCATTCGGCAGACTGTATGCGTAGCAGTCTACACTGAGCTTGCTGTCAGTGAAGCTGATCTTCTCTCTTGCATCGTCCCGCTTTTCCAGTTCGCATATGGTAGTCGGTTCGTGCTCGATTATATCCTGCAGCCTTACTCTCTTGCCGAGTGTCTTGAAAAAAGCTCGTGCATGCTTGCGCTGCTCGCGTCTTTCAGCGTCCCTTGCGTTTTCCTTAGCGATTACAGCCAATGTCCTGATGGTTTCCTTAACAATGTTCTTTTCGTGAGTACTCATTTTGTTCTTCTCCTTTTCAAATATGTGGGATTTTACTGCTCGCGGCAGCGCTTTCACGGACATAGAAAAAGACGAACTATGAGTCCACTAAGCGAAATGCTTAAAAACTCCGTTCGTCTTGTATGTATCCATACATATTATGATTACGTGATGAGTACGATTAGAAAAAGCAGGCTCCGAGGAACCTGCTTTTTGAATACTATATGATTTTTCTGATAAAAATTGTCACGCAATGTCGTCTTGATTCTGATTTTCGGTATTTTCCTCCGAATTATCTCCTATAACAGCTCCTAAAAGCCTGTAATACATAGGTGTATACCATATATCCTCTTCGTTCTTGACTTCCGGGAGCAGAATGTTTGATCCGAATGATTCAACCAGTGAATTACCGACAAACACATACCCGGGACAGCCAAGTAAAGACAACTGTATGTAGCACATCTTCGCTGCGAGTGGGTCAATGTCTATCCCGACAAAGATCCCGCGCTCCTGATAGTTGATCTTCTGATCGAACCGTGCTGTATACGCATATGCGATAAGCAAGCATCCTGCACCGCAGGTAGGGTCGTTAACATTGAAGAAACCCTGCCGCTCGATTTCATTCGATAAGTTGCCGCTGATCATCTTTGCCATGCACAGCGATATATTCCACGGTGTAAAGAACTGCCCCTTTTGATTCTGTCCAAGGTTCAGATTCATATACAACTCTCCGAGATAATCCTGACCGGGCTCTTTCTCAAACGCTTCGACTGTGTCAGCCAAAAGCCTGCACATCACATTAAGTTCCTCGGGGTTGTACCTTTTGGACACAGACAGATATTCTTTCTCTCTGGCCTTTCTGACGTCATCACGAGGTTCAATCGTGTTAGAGATTGAACACGCTGATAAGGTGACGAAATCCTGCCATACCTGCCATGTGCTGCGAGTAACACATAGCTTATCAAAATCCTTCAGAAACTCTTTCTCGTTTTCCTTATATACTCGTACCTTTCTTCCCATACTTACAACGCCTCCATATAGTATTTATGATAACTCCGTTCGTCATTACCATATATACTATTATGATTACGCTAAGGTCGGGATATCAGGACGCTGTATTGGACAGTTATTTTAAAGCTTCATAAAGACCGTCAATACGAAGTTCGACAAGGAAATGCTCGTCAATAGGCTTTATATTAACACCTGTGACCATGTCAAAATAATCCCGCAGAGCAAACATATCAAAGCTGTCGGATCTGAAAGTAAGCTTGGCATCTGTATCGCTCGGAGTAAGGGAGAAACCGTCAAAAGAAGATGATTGCTTATCCGAGGCTATCTTTATGATCTCAAGTACTCTTGTCATAATTTCCGGAATAACCATATAGGTACACATCGGCTCCGGTACTCTTGCGCATTCATCTGTAAAATCCGATGTTGTCATCGACAATACCTCTTTATTCATTATCATCAGCTCCTTCCTGAACAGTAAAGCTGTATGATATAGAGAAGCTCCGCTCATTATTGCCGCTGTTTGTAATACTGAAGCTGTCAGAGCCTGTCTTGATAATGTCATATATACGCTGAAGCTCAAACGGATTTAAAGAAAGTTCGCTGGTAAATTTTGCATCAACCATTACCAAAGTCCCGAATTTCTCCAAAGTGATATTGTCCGAGCACAGCTTTCTCATAAACTCAAAATGCTCTTTGTGTATCTCACTTAAAACGCACTCTGCCACTGCATTATCGCTTTTGCCGTCTTTTCCGACGGCATCCCGAAGCATATCACAGACTGCCGTTATTGCGCCGTCATTTCCGATATACGAACATCTTCCCACATTATGCACATCCAATCCTATTTTTTCCCATACATATCAAAGCTCTAATATTATACCATACATAGCCACTCAATGTCAATCAAAACACTCGACTTTAGAATATTTCGCTATACATATTATGATAGAATTTTACATATTTCGACAGAAAAAACTCTTTCCACACAACAAAAACAGGATCCTTCAAAAAGAACCCTGTTTTTCGTCTGTGAGCAAGCGTCTGATATCGAATAATTACCGCTTATCCGTATAGACACACCTTAATCCGTTATGTTCATATGTAAGTCCATGCTTTCGTATGTACCTTACGCATTGGCTGCACATCTCGATAACCCTGCGCTCGTTTTCGTGTTTGAACACCATTGTTCTGAAATGCGTACCCGGTTCAAGCAGCCTTCCGCAGCTCGTACATACCGAGGGCAGCTTATACAGTACAATGTTTTCGGTAACAATATCATCATCGGTAAGCCCGGTATCGTCCGAAGCCTGTATGATTTCACATAAGTCACGCCCCATAGCGAGCCGTGCGCGGCGTTTTGAGTCGAAAGCAACGAGTATATCGCCGTTTTTGGAAACACCTCGGACGGTTCCCTTGATCCCGAGCGGCAGCTCCTGCTTTCCTCCATATTTGATGAGCCTAACACGGCTTCCTTTTGGGAACGACGTCTGAATTTCGCTTAAACGGTCATCAGATGCGGCTGCCGGTTTATGTCCACTTGCCATTCTGCACCATTCCAGAAACGATATCTTCTCATTAAAGACCTTTCCGGTATTCTCCCGGTAAGTTTTGGCACATTCCCGGACAAAGGCTATTCCGAACTTATCTATACATATATCCCATTCCTTTCCGATGCTCAGTTCAATGCCGTTTCTGATCGAGACAGTATCGCTCATACTATCGCACCCTCTTCCACATAGACATCCTCAAGGTCATCGGCGACTTCGTGCTTGACACGATCCGCGACCTCCGCTCTTTTGGCATTGTTGAAACGGTCCAGTGAGCCTACTAAATACCCGGTGATGCGTCTGATCCGTTCAAACCGCATCTCGTTATAGGTGTAGTTCAGAGTTACATAGTCGCCATCTACCTCTATGAGAAGCGATGTAAGCACGGCATCAGGGCGCTGTTCTCGTCCTCGTGCAATATATGCCTCGATCTCATCATTGGGCAAAGAGCCGCCCGTAACTTTTACACTTGTACTTAACATTATAACACTCCCTTTTCTTTTTCGTAGAGGACGGTGCGTCCGTATGTTATCTTGCTGATATTCTCAAGCCTGATCTCGCCATATCCGCCGATCTTGCTTCTGTCAGCTTTCGGAATGGAGTAGATATTAAGAGTACGCCCCGGCTCTGTTATCATATAGCCCAGCTCAGAAAGAGTAATGCTTATTACAACAGGAGGAAAAGCACTATTGAGGACAGTTGCCTTATATGTAGCTCCGTCTTTCTCCACCAGCCTGTCATAAAGTGCTTTTCTGAGAATCATGTCACTGTCTCTGCGCATTTTTTGGACTTCATCATCAAGCATCTTACGAACCCTGAGCCTATAATTTATATTTACGGCATTTGATAATATCACGTCCTTGATATATTGAGTCATATACTCTTCTCCATATACAAGATACTTCAAAAATGGCTCGGTATACTCACTGTTAAATTTCCCGTATTCTCCCGGAACAGAATTGAAGAAAAACATCGTTCTCGCATCTCTTTTAAGCTGGCGATCCGCATAGTGATCAAGGTCTAGCTGTTCCTTAACAGGATCATATTCCCCGGCAGCATTGGTAATAGGCACAGGATTATCCACTGAGAATACCGCCTTTTTTTCCTCATACATTTTGTCATACACAACTCTGAAGCTTGCTACTTCTTCCCATAAATCCTTCTCGACATCTTTGAACCTGTAATCGGTCGAATAGAACACACCTCCAACGATCAGCCCGATCAAACCGGCTTTACGAAGATAGTCCTCGTAAATATTGATCGTCTCGTATGTAGGCATATATACATACTTTATGCCGTCACGCTCCACATACATAAATGTGTCATTTGTCTGAGATCCATTGTCCACATACCTTCTCAATTTCTCTATATCGGTCATCGCTATCCTCCTAACCGGCTAAGCGCATATCGCTGTTTCTGCCGTTTTCATAAGTCTTTCCTATAGTTTCTTCATTTTGGGCAAGGAGCTGTTCTATAGCTTCAGCTGCTTCCCGAAGCACAAGAGCGTGCGCTTGAGGAATGCTGGTGCGATATGACAGGCTCAACGCCTTATCCTTGATCACATTCAGGTATTCTGTACTGTACATCATTCAGACCTCCGTTTGTTCAGTTGTTTCCAATGTTTTACTGCTCGTTTCTCACAGAATGAAAGCCTCCCTTCTTCATTTGCGTTACACCTATATTATGATGACGCGGAGGATAGGATATCACCGGAGCTATTAACGGCAAAAACCGAGAAGTATCTGTACGCAGCTTCTCCAAGCGCTTTATACTCGTCTTCCGTTAAGATCTGTCTGTTGACATCAGAGATCCATTCAATACCGGATTTCGTTATTTCGATACGGTCAGTGCCGCTCAATACATATCTGAATTCAAGATACGACTTGTCTACCACTCCGGAATCAGTGCTGATCACCGAGAGCTTTAGCTTATCGTATGAATCGGTATAGTAGTCAGACTCGGCAAACTCTATTTTGCCGATGCATCTGTCCATCCTGAAGACAACAGAACTGCCCTGAAAAGCAGCTTCTTCTCTTGCGAAAGGTATGTGCCTGCATATCTTTCTCATTTCAGAATTTATTTCATGCATACGAAATCACCGTCCTTCACTATATATTATGATTACGCAAGACGCCGAACGAGATCGTTCTTTAAACACGTAAAAAACTGCCGTAAGACTTAATCGTCTTACGGCAGTCTGTTGAATATAAGCTAAATTAGAGGCAAATAACTACTCTGAACATATTTCCTTGATCTTTTCTATTGGCAGGTCGAAGAATTCAGCTGCTTTCTCAGGAGTCATAATCCCGTCCTTAACAAGTTTTCTGATTGTCTTGGATTTGCTTAACTCTTCACCTTTTTTATACCTCTTTCTTCCCCCATAGAAATTCCCCTGTTTTCCACATAACTACTCAGATTACACATATCAAACACCTTTTTGGGAACATATCTCCTTGACCTTTTCAAGAGAAATCTTATAAAACTCAGCAGCCTGTTCCATAGTCATTATACCCTCAGATACGAGTTTTCTAATAGTAGTATTATTGTTCTTCTCAACAGCCTTGCTTTCTACATAACTACTCAGATTACACATATCAAATACCTCCTTGTCAAATTCTTCGATCATCGGGATCCCGAAGTCGTTATCAAGTCTGTTCTTCTTCCCGTTGACATCATTATTGAGCAGCAGCGTCCCCAAAAGTCCAATAATACCGTCCATATCCTTGGAAGTGCTTCCGAGATTTATCATTATCAACGAAAGCATATCATATCCTGCTTTCTCAGCATGTATGTCAGGATAGCTTCCGGCAAGGACTTCCGGCTTTATGCCGTACTGCACTATGGTATTCTCGCGTTCTTCTTTTGCATCCAAACATATCCAAATGGAATACACTTTTTTGAGCTTGTCGTATTCGGAATCCTTGAATTCAGTCCCGTACTGTGCCGAGATAAGCCTTCCGCAATAATAAAAGCCTCTTTTCAGAACGGCTTGTATGTTGCCGGTTACATTCTGCGCTTCAATATTTATTATGAGTTCGATAGCGCCACCCGACCCGTCGGGCGCGACAGCTCTGAACTTTATATCGAAGAACCTTTTGCCTTCTCCTGTAAAAGAGTTCTCCGTAGAATCCCCCACGATCCTGTCGGGAGTGTCGGGATCGACTGCTTCGGTACTAATCGTGCGTTCACCTATGTATTTTTCAGCTTCACGCCGATCCATACCTCTGAATTCCTCTGTTACGGAAGTAAGGATGTACGCTATAATGCTCTTATACGACAGCAGCTTCTTGCAGTGCTCATCATATCGTGCTTTGATATCAGCTGCGTCAATATTGTCAGCCATCATCGTTGGTCTTTCCATCTGTATCATCGCATCCTTTCTATTATTATATCACCTCAACCGCAGAATGTCAATATTTTTGCCGCAGTCTCTGCCTTTTTTCAGCATTCGTTCCTGCAGATGATCTCCTTCATCTTATCGGTATTGTCAGCCAAATACCCCATACCCGTCCTGTTGTCGAACACTGCGTATCCGCTGTTCTTGAGCACATATACGGCATACCCATCCGGATACATTATGTCTGCATACAAGTATGCGCCACCGGAGGTGCATATACAGTCATAAGTCTTGTCACCTACTGTAAGTGCATACTGATACTTTGTCCTGATATACGGGTTTCTTCTCTTTGAAAGACTGGTTTTTCCTGATTTCTTCGCGATTATCTCTACCAATCCCGTACAACCATTAAGAGCATTGCTTGATATCTGAGTCACACAGTCCACGCTTATATATCTGAGCTTATTGCATCTCTTGAAAGTACTGCCGGAGCATTTAGCTCCGAAAATATCGATCTTCGATATGTTCGTCTTTGAAAATGCGAGATTACCGATACACTCGATATTATCGCTAAGGTTTACGACCTCAAGTCCGCTGTCCTCAAATGCGTATTTTCCTATCTCACGGCAACTAGGAAGGTTTACATGCTTTAATGACCGACAATGAAGGAAAGCCCCGTTGCATATCTTTTCGACCTTGGGCAGATACACTGAGTACAGTTTCTTGCAGGTCGAAAAGTTTATCAGCAGTTCTTTAAGGTTTGCAGCGCTTACTGTCTCCAGATTAGGAAAGCAATATGCCAGCGAGCCTATATCTCTGCCTTCTTCCTTAAAGCCCATAGATACAGCAGATACAGCAACAATGCTCTTTACCAGCACAAGCATCTCTTTCACCTGCTCGATCCCGGCATCTATTTCTGTCACATTCTCCGGGAATACGAGAGTTCCGTCCTTAATGTCATCATATTCGATAACCTCAGCTATGCCGTTGTTTACTATCATAATACCCATCCTTTCTGTATTATCTTCTTTTACCCGATATTATCATTCCAATTCAAGCAGGAATTCCGTCCAGCCTTCAGGTAGAAATACACCCGGTTTTGCAAATTTTCTGTTCTGTTTTGGTGCTGTTATAAAGCTGATTGCTTTCAGTTCATCCAGTGAAGCATATATTCTGCCCAGCCTGCGAGTGCAATGCTTTGACAGAGGCAGTATAAGCGCCTTTTTGTCGGTATCTCTCACGATCCCGGTTTTGTGCTTGATTATGTAGGCGATATTGATCACATCCATAAGCCTCATAGACACACGAAATACTTCCGTTCCCATTGTAAGTTCTGCCAGACACTTTATAAGCTTGTAATAATCAAATGGCGGCTCAAACTGAACAACATCCTGCACCATCTGGTA
>JAGAWN010000139.1 GCA_017941355.1 Ruminiclostridium sp.
CTTCTCTGTACATCCGTAAGATTTGCGAACAACTCCGATATCTTGCTTTCCTCAATGCAAGTGCAATCAGTCTTGCTATCTTCCTCGGCTATATACACATCTTCAGCAGACGGCAAAGAAAGGCCCAATTCCGCAGCTTTTTGATCATTCTTAGGCATTTTCTGGCGCGATCTGCGTTCCCTTCTGCCTATACTGTTGTTTTTCCTTTCCTCGTTAAGCATAAATTCAAGGACTTCATCGGAAACCTCACAAGTTTCCTGCTCTGAGCAATTGTGATCGTATGCCGAAGCAAGTGTTACAAGGTTTCTGTTAGGACCAATTTTCTTATAAACGATTTCTTTTCCATCCGTGTGATTAAACATTTTTGTATCCTCCGAAAATCTAAATGTGTTGGTGACGAACAAATTCAGATTTTCAGAGGAGGCGACCTGCACCATAAAAACATGAAAGACCTCCGCTTCTTTTCTGTCGAAACGGAGGTCTCTGCTCATCAGACTACAAGCTATGCCAAAGAAAGATCGGAGAGACTTCTCCGCCCGAACCAAAGCATCAGGTCTTTCAAGTAATCTGATGTTTAAATATTCAGTTGTGATCGTCCGCACTTGAAAACGCCTGCGCCGGCTGCGGACAACCGATAGTCAAGGTCAAACCCGCTTATATAGCGGATTTCCTTTCCTTAACTACAAGCACAGTATATCATACCTCCCCTGCATTTACCACGCATTTGCGTTGCACCTATCAATTTGTTTATATTGCGCATAGCAGTTGTTGCAGAGCCGCCGCAAATATGCAATATATACAAGTAAAATTATAATTTAATCAAAAATCGACGTTTTTTAAGTAAATTAAAGCTCGAAAATCATTTTTAAGGTGCAACGCAAATGCACTAAGATGCAAAAATTTTTTTCAAAATATTTCGGGACATAAAACAAAAAAGCTCCGTCCCACAATGAGACGGAGCAAGTCAACAAATATTCTATTATTTCAGATAGCGGCAGATGTCGGCTCTCCTTTGCCGGTATCTTTTGTCCATGGCTTTTTGCCTATGTGTGTAAGATACTCATTGATCTGATACACGCTTATATCCGGTTTAACAGATACCATGCACAAGCGCTCAGGCAGCGGCTGTTATGTATGTTCCGCATCAATTCATGCTTATCAAGATAGAAGATATGATAGACAGAGGATTCACGCTTTATTTAAGCGAGGAAATACGCTCGGACTTCCTTGCTTACTGATGAACGGAGGTATATATGCCGGAAGTAACCTCAACAAAGCCAAGCAAGCGGAATGTCTCGATCGTGTGCCGAATAGTATTTGAATTGAAAATGACAATCTGATAAATCAACCGCTGTACCTATTTGATACAGCAGTTACATTATTATTTGTTCCGAATGGATTTGGATCACTCTATATTATATAAAGTATCAATCATGAGCCAAACACCTAATCTGAATCCGCGTTCAAAATCAGCTTCACTCTCCAGCGCAGTAAGTAAATGCTGTTCTTCGATGAGTTCTGTAAGGTCGTCCGAAATGTCAGGGTATTTTCTGATAACGGATTCGGTTAATTCCGATATTTTTTTAGAGACCTCCTTATATTTCTTATTTTCAGGCGATGCCTCCTTGCATGGACAGATTTCTCCATAGTATAACTTGTTTAAAGTCTCGTTCATTGTAATTTACCTCCGCAGTAAAAGTAATTGAATTGCTTATGAAGCCCGCTATATTCAGTCTTTTTACTACTTACCCGAAAGCTTCTTTACTGTGTATCAACTAAAGAAAGAAGTGCATTCTCAGTCGAGGGCGACCGATTTCTGCACTTCTTTACAAAAGCGGGCTGCTTCGCAGACACCGCTTTTCGATAAGGGAACCCGCCGCCCTTATCGTTATGAAACCAAGTATCATAGTAAATTGGAAGAGGAAGTCACCAAACCGGACAAGCCACATAAACATACAATGCTTGCCGGTACAGAATGGAGGTTTATTTGAGAAGAAATGAATTACTCACAACGTCCGCCGTAGAAAACAAGGATGTTACTACTAATTCAACATCTATGCTCACGGACGAGCAGAAGCATTCTATAGTCACGGCGATGAAGATCGCATACTACAAAGATTTTTACAGGCGTGGTATCATCACCGCCGACCAGTTGGAGCAGTTGCTCGCAATGCAGCCGAGTGCTCAGAATTCACAGACAGATAATGCTGCATAATTAGGCAATGGAATTATCCCCTTGCAAGCTAAAAATAATACTTGACAAAGATGCTTTAAAGGAGTAAAATGTACTTGCAGGGGGATTTGTTTGATCCCCGAATATCGGGAAAAGGAGGAAAATGAACACTAAAACTAAAGTTGCGGCATATTGCCGCGTCAGCACGGATGGCGAAGACCAGCTCAATTCGCTGTCTGTCCAGATCGGGTATTTCACCGAGTACATCAGCAATCAGGAAGATTGGGAGCTTA
>JAGAWN010000140.1 GCA_017941355.1 Ruminiclostridium sp.
AAAACTGACGGAAAGCCGGTGATCCCGCTGCTGACATATACATTCGGCACATACATACAGGACAACTATATTACGCTGCTGCTGTTATCCGCGCTTATCATCATGCTAATAGGCAACCGGAAGATGAAGATAAGCGGTACGAATTATGTGTGGCTGATAATAGGGATAACATTGGCGATCACGGTATTGCAGGCTGTCGAGCTGATGTGTGACAGATACGGCTGGAGCCACAGGATACTGTATTACAAATGCGCGGCGACATACTGGCTGTATCCGCTTGCCGCGATGCTGGAGCTGTATCTCGTGGCTCCGATAAAGCATAAATTCCTAATGGCGATACCGTATGCGGTAAACTTTATCCTTGTATTTACAGATATATTTGACACCCGCATCATTTATTATTACGGGGTCGGACACGAGTATCAAGTAGGTCCTCTGACCGTGATCCCTGCTGCAGCGACGCTTTTTTATGTGATCGCGCTCGGAGTATATTCAATAAGAATTCTTGGCAAAAACGAGAGATCGAAAGGTATTATAGTGCTGTTTATCACATTATCGACGATCATTACCGTGATAGGTGAAAAGAATAATTTCCTTAAGGATCATACCCAGACGGTCATCGCTCTGAACATACTTGTTTATTATTTCTTCCTCGCGGCGATCAATCACAGCGAAACACAGAAAAAACTCTACAAAAGCCTTATTGAGCTCGAACAGGACAGAACCAAGCTCCTTATGGCGCAGATACAGCCGCATTTCATCTACAACAGCCTCACTGCGATACGCGCGTATCTCGACGAGCCGGATCGCGCAGAAGCCGCAATAAACCACTTTTCCGGATTTCTTCGGGGCAGTATAGACTTGCTGGAGGAGGAAAACTGCATAACAGCAGGGCGCGAGCTTAAAACCGTACGGGATTATCTGTATATGGAAAAGGAACGCTTCGGCAAGTCGCTCGATGTCGTGTATGACCTGCGTGACGAGGACTTCTTCATTCCGGCGTTCTCGGTGCAGGTGCTTGCGGAGAACGCGGTCAATCACGGTATCCGCGAGAGTAAGACCGGCAAGGGATCGGTCACTGTGCGTAGCTTCGCGACAGATACGGAGCATATCATAGAGGTCGAGGACGACGGAAAGGGATTTACCTTCGAGGAACCGAAAGACGATGACAGGTCGCATATCGGGCTTTCAAATCTGCGAAAGCGCCTTGAAATGATGTGCGGTGGAAAGCTGGAGATCATAAGTGAGCCGGACAAGGGAACGCTTGCGCGGATAAAGATACCGAAAGCTCCGGAGCTGTCCGCCGAAGGCGAGAGCGTTCCCGAAGTACCGGACGACGCGCAGCGGAATTATACGAGAGGGCGAAAGCGGCTCGCTGTAAACAGAAAGTTGTACAAAGAGGAAAACGCGATGAGAATACTGATAGTTGATGATGAAGAGAGCGCTCTGCACGACATTTCACGAATGCTGAAGAAGGTCGTTCCCGATGCGCATATCGAGACAGCCGATGAAGCGGAGAAAGCGCTTGAACTATTCCGGGAGTGTGAGTTCGACGTGGCTTTCCTCGACATAAAGATGCCGGTAAAGGACGGACTTACGATAGCGAAGGAAATGAAGCAGTACCGTCCGCTGATAAATGTCATTATGGTGACGGGCTTCCCGCAGTACGCGCTTGACGCTGTGCGGCTGTATGTCAGCGATTATATAGTCAAGCCGGTTCTGCCGGAGGATCTCTCCCGCGCTCTTGCAAACCTGCGCTATCCCGTGTCGGAGATCTACAAGGGGCTGTATGTGCGGTGTCTCGGCAGCTTTGAGGTGTTCTTTGACGGAGAGCCGGTACACTTCGGACGCGCAAAGGTAAAGGAGTTCTTCGCTTATCTTATCGACAGACGCGGTTCGACGGCAACGAATGCCGAGATACGCGCCGTGCTGTGGCAGGACGAGGCGACCGATGATGTAAAACAGCGCAAATACTTAGCGCAGCTTGCCTATGAGCTACGGCAGAAGCTCGAAGAGTACGGGGCCGCGGATATATTCATACAAAGCCGTGACTCTTACGCGGTCGACGCGAAGAAAATACGCTGCGATTATTACACGGCGCTGAAAAGAAATGAAATTTCGGAATACAGAGGAGAATATATGAGCCAGTACAGCTGGGCTGTACTTAACCAATAAAACAGAATGATGACCGTCGCTCTCCCGCGGCGGTTTTTTATTATTGTTGTACAAATCATCTTGTGAGAAATTGTGCAAAGTGCAGAAATTTCGGACTTTTTTTGAAAAAGTGCCAAAACCGCCGTTTTTTGTGATATTGCTGTGATAGTGGGTGTGTTATAATATATGTATTAAATCGGTCGACCGATAATTTTAAAGGAGAAATCATAATGGAATTTGAAAATGCCCGGAATGGGATTAGGAAGCTCTTTACCTGTCAGATCATCGAGATAGTTATAGGGCTGCTCGGTATTTTGATCGCGGTACTCGCCGCTTTGTTCGTAGGCTCCGCCACTGCCGTGGAAGCCGGAGCTGATGAAGCCACGGTCGCCGCGGTAGGAGCCGGTATCGGCGCGCTGTTTGCCGTTATAGCGCTGATAGTTCTCACTATTGTTGCGACGGTGCTTCAGATCAAGGGACTCAGTTTGGCGCGTAAGGACGAGCCCAAATATTTCGGCGGAGCGCTGGGTCTGGCGGTTCTGGTGCTCGTCGCGCAGATATTGAGAGGCCTTGGCTCGACTGTTCCGTTTCTTGCTCAGTTCGACAATTACCTTGCGGGTCTTGTACCGCTCAGCACAGTGCTTTTGCTTATAATGACCGTGCTTGGCATAAAGACGATCGCGGAAAAGCTCGGCAGAAAGGATATTGTGTCAATGAGTATGCCGATAATCATTATCGAGTCGATAGTATATGCTTCATCCGCGATAACGGGACTTTCGGACGGTATAATGGGGATAGTTGCGGCGGTGCTTGCTTTTGTGGGATATATTATTTATTTCGTTTACCTTGCAAAAGCAAAAGCTATGTTCAGATGATAACGCTGAGGCGTTTCATAAAATTTCCAAAAAAGGAGCTTTTCTATGAAAAAAAGAAAGATTTTAGGTCTTGGACTTGCGGCGTGTCTAGCAATTACATCGCTTGCCGCACCGGTATATGCGGCGAATGAGACGACCGCCGCTGTCACTGAAACGGCATCAAAGTCGTACAAGATCACAAAAAGGAATATCCCTACATATTTCTTTGAGTACAAGTCGGAAGACAACAAGAAGATACCGCTCTACTACATGAACGGAAGTGATGTTCCGTATTTCGAGATCACGGATATGGTATCTGCTTATATAACGATACTTAAACAGTGCGGAAGGCCTGAATTTGATCTTGAAGTCAAGAAAGAAGGCAATAAAGTCACTCTTACAAGAGAGAATGGATTCTTTACTGTTCTGGATTTTGAAGACGACACTATATTTTTCTGGGATTATGACGGGTTCTTTACATCAAGCAAGACCAAGACTCTTCTGGATCTGATCATGCCGGTTTACGAAACCACGGATTTCACTTTTATGCTGAAGACTCTGGCGTCTAACGAGCGCACCGGAAATACAGTTACTCTGGATGCAGGTGATTACAACATTGATTTTGTTCGCAAAGGCGATAAGTATTATATACCCGTGCAGACATTCTCCGATATTTTCCTTTCCGGTTTTGGCGCGGGCGTAACGCTGTATAATACCCATTCGCTGATCTTCTATCTCGACGGAATAGAATCACTTTATAATAACACAACAGGCAAATACTCCAAGCTCGGTCAGGTCTATTACGGTAAGGACGGCAAATACGCTACAGGCAAAGTCAGTGAAACTATGGCCGAATTCAGCGTGAATGAATTCTGCTTTGCTATGGACACTCTTTATGGCCTTAAGAAAGAGCATAATATCAATTCATTCAAAGAGGTCATCGTTCAACGCGATACCGGACTCAATATGTACAGTACAAACGCGAAGAAGATCGACAGAGAACTATGGAATCTCATTTATCAGAATGTCGATGATATTCACAGCAGATATGCTTTGAGCTCTTATGCGTCCGGTGCTGATTACAAATGGAAGCTCAATGAGAAATATGGACAGGGTTACGCAAGAGATTTCATTTTTGCGTTCGATGAGGAACTTAAAGAATTCAGAAAGAAATACAATCCTGATCTGAAAATATACGAGGAATACGGCGATACTGCATATATCACATTTGACGGTTTTGACTTTAATATTGCCAACATAGGAGACCTTTTCGGAGATGAATTAGGAGAATCCAATAATATTACGTTGGACAGAGTACACGATACAGTAGGACTGATCTCATATTCTGTACAGCAGATACTCCGCAAGGACAGCCCGATAAAGAACGTTGTTCTTGATCTCTCATTAAATGGCGGCGGAGCTGTTGATGCGGCTGCTTATGTTGTCGCTGCGTTCCTTGGCAAGGCTTCATTCAGTGTCGAAAACGCTCTCAGCGGTTCCCGGATCACAAACGATTATATGTGCGACATCAATTTTGATACGAAGTTTGACGAAAATGAGACGCTTGCAGGGAAGGGACTCAACCTTTACTGCCTTACCACAAAAGCAAGCTTCTCCTGCGGAAACCTTGTTCCCTGCATATTCAAGGAAGATCCTCATGTATCTATAATCGGACAGAAGTCAGGCGGCGGCGCTTGCGCGGTAGGTACGATCTCTACAGCCACCGGTACGGTACTGGATATCTCCAGCAACACACGTCTGAGCTATATGAAGAATGGCTCGTTCTATAACGTGGATCAGGGTGCGGAGCCCGATATCTCGATAACCAAGCTTGAACACCTGTTCGACAGAGAATGGCTTACGAAATACATAGATGATCTTGCTTAAATCAAAACCAGCCGGCTGCTCATAATACACAGCCTTTGGCGTGCCGGGTCCGCTTATATTCACCCTGTTCCTCGGTTTATGTAATGGAAGGCTATATGAGATGATACTCTCCTTTTCTCTGATATTAACAAGTCAGGGTGTTGAGCAGGAATAATTAAAACGCTTGCCAAAACAGCGCAATACCGGGTTTTACAGGACGGTCAAGCTGAATTGCGGCAATGATAATATAATTGTCTGAATAGAAAAGAGCTATCTGATTCTGTTTTGAATCTGACAGCTCTTTTTGTTTTATTCTAAGCTATTCAAAGAAAGGTTACCCGTATGACAATGCCTGCATTGAATCACACTCGCTCATCAAGCGAGAATGGCTGAACAGGATAAGAATAAGAGACTACGAGCATGCGTACAAGCTTGTGTTTGAATACATTGAGGCATTTTACAACACAGTCAGAATTCATAGTCACTGCGGATATCTTTCTCCGGATGACTTTGAAAAATTATCGACGGTTCAAACAGCCTTGATGAGATCATCAATGAAGTAACGAAGATTGTTTTAAGCTGCTGAATAAGTACTGACTTAAAAGATATTTTCCAAAATGTTATAGTGGTTTCGGAAACCAATTTAAGATATGTTATATGGTTCTATGATCTCTATTCTATAGATCAAAAAAAGTTGTTGTGGAATAAAAGAATACGGAAAAATACTTAAATCTGACAATGATTATACCCGATGATCTCAAAGGCTCGTTGCCTATTATCGAAGAGATAGAAGCCGAGCTGAATGATAACAAATACGATCAAAACTAACCGATAACATAACGACCTTTGGAGCAAATCCAAAGGTCGTTTTCATATATTCAGATCATGCTTGAATTTCACCTGCGCGTCAAGGCAAAGGTCGATAAGCTCACGCCGGTCACGCTCCCATTTGTCCAATCCGTCAAAGTATCTCTGTCTGTCGGAGCTGTCAATGATGAACGGTGTGATGCCGTTACGCAGACATTCCTTGAAGATCAGCAGCCTGCCGATCAGACCGTTGTTCTCGGCGAACGGACGGATACGCTCGAACCGGTAATGAAAGTCGAGAATGTACTCCAGTGTTATTATTTCTTTGCTTTCGTACTGTTCGATAAGTGTGGGAAGCTCCTTATATATCCGCTCCGGGGCAGTCGCTTTCCGATTCCCGACCTTGCAGTCGAATGTACGGTAGCCGTCGTAAGAGCGGGTGTTTTTTTGATATCTTTCGGTCATTATCCCAAGAGTACGGTGCAGCTCTTTGAATATATCCACGTTTAATTGTTCACTGTATTCTCTGATGATCTTGTCGATGCACAGAAAGTGATTCGAGGCTGTAAGCGTGTCGTCAGTATTGATGTCAGGCAGCAGCAAGTTGAATTTACGATCCGCAAAGCCTTTCTGCACCTGTTTAAGAGTGATGGAGCTACCGTCCGTTGCCACGGAATGATAGGTGAAATCCACCTTGACATATTCGTAGACGCTGTTTGGTATTCCTGTCATGACAGCCTCGGAAAGAGCGTCAATGAGCGGGCTGATTTTCTTGCCGGAGTTTTTGCGTTCAGGCTGTTCGGCAGTCTCCGGCAGCACCCACTTGTTGCCCTTTATACGAGCGCCCGTGACTCTCCCGTTGGCACAGTAGTCGCGCACCCGCCGCTCGGATATCCCCCATTTTTCAGCCGCCTGAGCGACTGTGATGTAGTTCATAGAAACACCTCTCAATGGTTCAAGTATAGCATCTTGCGGGAGATTAGTCAAGACAGTTGTGGGTTTGATTGAAAACTTTTTCAAAACTCGCAAAAGTTTTCAATATGGCAGAAATTGTTATTTTGTAAAATAAAAATACAATTAGTATATAAATAACTTTGCTTATTTCAAAAAATATGTTCAGTTTGATAATATTTGAAAGACTGATATGCTATAACATAACCAAAGCTGTATTCATCAGTCGCCCCAACCGCTTTATTGCAGAGGTGGAGATTGGCGGTCGCCGTGAGACTGTTCATGTGAAGAATACGGGCAGATGCAGGGAGCTTCTGATGCTGGGAAGCGAGGTGTGGCTGACAGCGTCGGATGATCCCGCAAGAAAAACGAAATACGATCTTGTCGCAGTCAGAAAAAACACGGGGGGGCTGTTCAATATCGACAGTCAGGCTCCGAACAAGGTGATGCGCGAATGGCTGGAAAAGAAAGGCTTTGACAGGATTGTTCCCGAATATACATACGGCGAGTCGAGGATAGATTTTTATATGGAGCGCGGCGGCGAGAAATCTCTGACGGAGGTAAAGGGCTGTACGCTTGAAATTGACGGTGTGGGGTATTTCCCCGATGCTCCCACCGAGCGTGGTGTGAAGCATATCCGCGAGCTTATCAACGCGAGAAAAAGCGGTTACAACGCGGCTCTTGCATTTATTATACAAATGAGCGGAGTTAATGAAGTCCGCGCGAATGTCAAAACGCACGCGGAGTTTGGCAAGGCTATGGATGACGCGAGGAAAGCGGGAGTGAAGATACTGTTCCTGGCCTGCCGCGTCGAACCCGACAGGCTTGAAATTATCGATGAGATCGAGGGATAATTACGGTCATTGGAAATGAACAAATCTATGTATTATTTCTGAGCTTCTGCGAATAATAGTAACAACATTTTTCGCGGAGGTGATACTATGCCGAAAACAGGAGAAAAACCAGGCGCGGGGCAATACACCTGCAAGGAATGCGGCAAGACGCTGACGCTCGACGACGAGACGGATAAGCTGCCGCCCTGCTCCAATTGCGGAGGAACAGAGTTCAAATGATAAAACAGCCTTTGGAGAAATTCCGAAGGCTGTTATTCTTTCTCCTATTTTGTGCAGTAAAATAGGAGAAAAGGCGCTTACATTAAGTCTTTGTTTTGATAGATGATGTGAACACAGCAATAAAAGAGTGTATTGAGACTTAGTTAGAATGAGAGGTCGACTACCAAGAGGTATCAAACTCGGTTCAACATTTATGCTTAATGGACTTAGTGATTGATATAGCTGATGCGTGTTCTAATAGAAAAAGCAGGTGTTCGCTTGTGCAAAATGCTGCAAAGCTAGCTTGATATTTGTTAAATATTAACAATATATTTTTATCGAAATAAATGCTATAATAGAGATGTAGGAGGTGTTTGCTATGGCAATAGAAAACAGAGCAATAGTTATCAAGCCAGAAAAGTCAAGAGCATTCCTTGAAACCAAGCCCAACTCCGAAGCCATTGAAAAAGCAAAGAGGACAGTAAAGAAATATGGACATAACGCAAAACGCGAGTACGGAAAAAAATCCAAATAAACTGTACGAATACGCTGATGATATTATTTACAGCGTCCGGTGTGCTGAGAGCGAGGACTTCCGGAAAGTCAGGGATGCTTTTAGCTGCGGCAACGAGGTCATTGACCACGATTTCGTCGATACTGAGTTTGATCGGAAGTATGTCAGCTATGTGGTCACAGACGATAGCAACGGTAACATAATCGCTATCTATTCTCTATCGTGCAGCGCGTGCGTTTACTCTATCTATGATAAAAACTATTTCTCGCCGTCAGCGGAAATCGCACTGTTTGCGGTAGATCAGAAATATCAGGATATAAAGTTCAAAGACGGCGATGATTGTTTGAGTAGCGCGATCTTCTCGGAGTTGATATACTTTATATTCACGATGACCGATGATACGATAGGCGCGACCAAGATAGTTTTGTATGCGACCCCTAACGCTGTACCGTTCTATTCAAAATGTGGGTTTGTGGAATTTCAAAAGGATATGCTCCAGAACCAAGACCGTTATCTCGACGGCTGTACGCCCATGTATACGGACATAAGATAACATATTGCAACGATCCGCTGCCGGAAACGGCGGCGGATTGTCACATATACACCATACATAATGAAAGGATACAATAATGATCAATATTAACAATGTTGAATGGAATAAACTTACTTTGAGTGATATAGAGACACATTTGAAAAATGACAGCAGCAACGAAAACTTCTTTTTTGAATACAAAGAAGATGATGAAAGACCAGAAGGAGTAGCAAAAGAAATATGTGCCTTCTCTAATACATATGGCGGATATGTCATCATTGGAGTAAATGACAACAAAGAAATAACGGGTTGTAATAAGTGGAACGAGCAGAGGATAGCTTCAACTATCTACGGCTCAATTACACCCATACCTGTTTTTGATGTTAAGCAGTTTTCAACAAATTATGGGAATATATATATTGTCAAAGTGGAGGAAGGGATAGAACCGCCATATATAACAAATAAAGGATATATTTATGAAAGAATATCATCAAGTTCCTGTCCGATAAAAGATTCCAATAAGATAACACAGTTATATTACAAAAGAGCAGACAATATCAAAAAAATGGAAAACAAAATCCATATCGATGATATTGATCACACGTTTTTACCCAACAATGTATGTGCGGTATTAGATATAGGATTTGTAATGAACTGGTCTGATATTAGTAAATATTCTGAAAACTATAGAAATATCAATATTGATTCCATTGCAGAAATAATAAAAAATAGAACAACAACATTTGGAATATCAAAGCTTGGACAGTCATATTGTTTTTACTTCGGAGAATATTCGAAGCAAACGGGTAGTATTCAGTTTATTATCCCTGCTAATTTAATGTATTTTATTGAGATAATGGCAGATGGTAGTGCTAAATTCAGAATACCAATATTTATGGATGAAGAAAGTTTTCAAGCGGATATTTCTTCATTATACATAATGGCAGGAATATTCAAGGATATTTACCAAAAGTTCCTTCATAATAACGCTGAAAATGACTTCATTTATGCCAACCGCTATGAAAGTCTGAAAGTATTTAAACCTTTTAAGCCTGTTTATAAGACAGACAAGGGTATTTTTATGAAATACTTAAATGAGCACGAATCCAAGTATGGAGGAAATATGATTTTTACAAGTAACCGGATACCTAAAAACGATTTACAATTGATTGATAAACGGTATTTCAACACAGAAAACCGTAGTTATAGTTTAGATAACTTGTTAAGAACATTGTTTTGGGGATACCACCTAAATCTTGGGTATATAGCTCCATTAAAAACAGACTAATATTATCAGAACTCCACCACCTGACCTATCTCCGCCGCAATCTCTTCCGTTCGTTTAAGCGCGGCGATGATAAAAAATATGTTTCTATAATTGTAAATAGCTTAATCAAAAATACTCAATTGATATGGGGAATTAATTATGGTAAAAGGTTTTATTAATTATAGCGGCTATAAAATACCATTTGTAATTGAAAAACATCAAATGGATTTGTTTACCGATGATAGTGTATTAACCGATTTTATCAAGGAATATAATAATAAAGAAAACTATATTCTGCATGGCAATTATTTTTATTCGGGAAATCAAAGTCAAGAAGGAATATTCTATGTAGAAAAATCGTTAGGTTGTACGTGTTATTTGAAATGCTATATTCTTTACGGTGTGACTGCAAAAGGAGTTTTTGATTCAATTGGCATTCAGTCTCCAACTCTTGATGATGTGTTTAGGTACAGGTATGTATATCTTGATATGATAAGAGCGGGTATTAATCTAGAGATTGAACCAATAGATATATATAGTTTTCCATTTATTATGAATAACAAGGATTATAACTTATCATACCGAATAGGACATAATAATAAATGGGGGCTATTAGAAGATTTTGACAGGAAGGGTGAAGTCTTAATTCCACTAGAAGAATGCAACATACAAGAATGTAATAGTATTACGACAGTTATGCAAAGATTAGCAATGTTTATGTCTGCAAACTCAGATTTACATATAACAAAAATTAAATTATATAAGAATGGACATCCTCATAGTAGTTTTTACAGTCCAATTGTTCAAGATGATGTTATTTCTTGTAGAGATACAGTTTTTTACGATTTTGATGTAACGAGATATGTCCCGAAAATCTTGAATAATATATCGAAGAATGCAAATAATGAGATAACGCATAGTAT
Source organism: Ruminiclostridium sp. (assembly GCA_017941355.1). Taxonomy (GTDB): domain Bacteria; phylum Bacillota; class Clostridia; order Oscillospirales; family Ruminococcaceae; genus Ruminiclostridium_E. The sequence continues at coordinate 10,921 of JAGAWN010000140.1, forward strand.
TCCATTGGGACATTTAGGTAATTTTGATTCGTTGTTTTCGCCACAGCGTTTTATCGAACAAATTGTGTCATTTGAGTACTTATTTGATAAAATAGATCATAAAAAAGCTCAAGACACAAAATATCCGCTAAAAAATGAGTTAAGCCAGATGATTAACGAATTTCCGCAGATAAGCAAAAGCCAAAGGCATAGCGTAGAGAAAATTAGTGAAACTATTAAGGAGTTGCGAAGAAAAGTTGCTCACGGATATTCCTATTATTATGATTTTAACGAAAACCACTATGCTCGATATATTATGATGCTGCTTGATACTCTTATAAGAAATATGAGTTTGCTTTATATAGGATTTACAAAAGAAGAAATTGAAAAATATCCCTCATATTGATTGAAGCTATTTCATATAACTAATCGGTATACTTCTTGAAAGACTCTCCGTCTGCTCCAAGATGTCATTATATATCTTCTCGTAAATATCCGAAGGCATAGGCGGATAACCGTGCTTCGCCAAAATGATGATAATATCAACCTGCATCAGTGCCTTTATCTGCCTCGCTGTTCGCCCAATCGGCATAGTTCTCCTTATCGTGCAGAGTAGTTCTGATCTCTTTCGCAAACTCGATATTTTCTTATCCCGGAAACTCGAACTTGAATTTCTCGGCAACAACTGTCAATATATCAAAGAACGCTTTTTCCTCATAATCAAATCCCATAGCGTTGAAAGAGTCCTGTTCTTCTTTCAACTTCTTCTGGAGATCCATTAACTGGTCGGATACATCGTCAAGTATGCTCCTGACACAGTTCGTGCCGGTCATACGGCTGTTATAGTTTTCAAGAACATCCTGTAAGCGTTCCTCGAAGGTTTTCGCTTTGATCTTATTGACTTTCTTAAACTTTTTGACCTTCTTTTTGAACAGTTTAGTCAGTATCTTGACCTGCAGGTTATTCGACAAAACTATTGTATCGGCTCATGAAATCTGATTGCGCATCAAGACACAGTTCAATAAGCTCGCGGCGGTCATTCTCCCAGTTGTTCAAACCGTCAATGTACTGCTGTTTGTCGCTGCTGTTGATAATGAACGGTGTGTATCCGCGGCGCAAAAGCTCCTTGAACATTATCAGCCTGCCGATCATGCCGTTGTTTTCGCTGAACCGAAACAGCAGTATCCTGCAAAACCCGAACCTCCGGATAAATATACTTCATATCACCTGTATGTTTCCGACGACCTTATAAATGAGATCGTGACTATCGGGAAAGAGACACTCAAAGAGTTGATGCTGTATAAAAAGTAATAACATTGATTATGAATTAATTTCTTTCTCAAGTTTTGCAAGACCTTCGAGTATCACATCAAAATTGGTTTTTTCTCCGAAGATCATGTTCTGCATATGTTCATAATCATTTCTAAGATTCTGAATATTGTAATCTGGCGGTAAAAGTCGCATAGTACCGCATTTGGCAAATTCATAATGAGCCCACGGGCAGCGATAGAACTTATCCTTGAACGCCACAACGCGGGCTAACAGGTCGGTATCCGCCAAAGCACGTTCTTTCACGGGAAATTCTGACATACAATAAAGGTCGTAATAATGCCTTGAATAACGGCTCGGAAAAGCTTGATTTTCTTTCCGATAGGCTTCACGGTGAAGTATAGTGACCTTTTCCCAGAAAGTACGCTCCGGAAGAACAGTCATTATCTGCGTTGACGGCAGTTCAAACACCTTCGGATAATACTCGGCTGCATACGGTGTTATGGTCTGCTCTGCGGCGGGAGTCCATGCGGCAAGAGCTCCAATCTCCAAGCGTATCTCCTGCAATATAGCCGTATCGGAAAAGCTTTTCGGATATATAAACTTGACTGTCTGTTTGTCAAACGGATCGATCTCGCATCTCACTTGTATTATTAATTCTTCTGACAAGTCGCTTATTATTGTAGGAAGAAACTTATCTCTAAGAAACATCTCTGCACGTCTATTGGCTTCCTCGTTGAAAGCGTCCTGTTTAGTATTGCTTCGCTGTTCCCACGGCTCATTTATCCCATAGCCGATCACACGCCAGTCAAGTATAAGATCAATGTCCTCAGAAAAGCGTTTTATAAGTCC
>JAGAWN010000013.1 GCA_017941355.1 Ruminiclostridium sp.
AATGCTCTCCTCACGCTGGTTGTCGCAAGAATATCTTGCATAAATCACTGCTTTCATAGCTTTCTATCCTCCTTGATCGTCTTTTTCCTTATTATAACACACTTTAAGCGCGATTTCAATAGTTTAAAGCGTGATTTTGATATTTTTTTTGAATACTATATTGTAATAGTGGTCAATTGAAAAGTTAAATGCAACACTTGAGTCAAAAATGTTGCAATAAGGTTTGCAAAAACAAAGCAAATATCGCGCTTGCTGTTGCAATAACCTTTGCACACAAAATTAGCGTTTATGCCGCGAAAGCTATTGACAATGAGGAGAAAATGTGGTAGGCTGCCGCGGCTGCCAGAATACCACGTTTTCAGAGGCTCATTGTCAATAGACCGTGGAATAAATGCGGTCGGATTTTGAATCATAAAATAGGGTGTTGCATTAAATTTTACACATAAAAATGCTATGCCCTGTTTGCTGTACCATTTTTAGGCTGTTTTCGGTGGATTCTTCAATAAATTCACCGTTTTGGAACCCGAAAACGTCCATTTTTATGGTTTATGATTGCTAAAATATCGAAAGTGTTGCATTTAATTCTGCATTTGACCATATTATAATAGTATATGTGAAATAATTAACACTTTGCTCACCCGCCCCGAAACAGGACGGGCAAACAATAATCTTACTCACGCAGCGGGCTTTTTATCCCCCTCATTCTGCGCGTCCATAAATTCCTCGAACATCTTTCTGCCCTCTTCGGTGTCGTAGTACGCCTGGATTGTCGGGTAGAAGTTGTTTACAAGAACCTTGATCTGTTCGTCCGTAGTCTCGGCTACGGTGCTCGTCCTGACTTCATAACTACTAAAAACCTTAAATCACAGCTTTTTCGGATAAGCTAACAAGATATTTTACAATTATGATATGCTTATCCCGTCCGGTACCATGACACTTACTTACAAAGTCCTTAAACGCAAGAAAACCTCCGTCCTGTGTGAAAACTATCATTTCACGACGATCGGAGGCTTCCTGTACATAGAGTTATTCAAAGGTTTACAGCACCGCTACCTGCCGCGCAAGTGTGATTACTGCGGACGGTACTTCGTGCTGGAGCGCGGCTTTTACTCGAATTACTGCAAACGCCCAGTCAAGGGGCAACCTGACAAATGCTGCCGCGATCTCGGGCACCGCAAAAAGTTCAATGACAAGCTAAAGACCGACCCGATCTGGAACGTGTACCACAAGGGCTACAAGGCTCACTACGCCCGGTACCTCAAAAAGAAAATGACGCAGGCTGAGTTTCAGAAGTGGGCGGACTATGCTATCGAGATGCGGACTAAGGCGCTTGACGGGGACGTTGAGTATGATGAGTATGTCAGGGATATGAAGAAATGATGAGGTTTGTGCCTGAAAATAATGTAAAACAGTTGCAAATCTTATAAATTTGTGGTATAATATCAGTGGATAGATATGGCTTTACCGTAAAAGGAGATGATTTTATGACATACACTGCTACAGTAAAAAAGGAACAGCTCAAAGGCATTATTGATACCGACAGCCTTACAGACAGTAATTTCAAGGTCACTATATCGCCTATAACAGAAGCCGAAGCAGACGAGATAGAGTTCAAAAGCTTGAAAGGTATTGCGGGCAGACCGCTCGATGTGGACGAAATACGAAAGGAAAGATTGGGACTGTGAGAGTATTACTTGATACAAATGTTGTTCTTGATTATCTTGGGGCAAATCAAGGCTTTACCGATGATGCCGAAAAGGTATTCACGCTGGCGGAGAAAAGAAATGACATTAAACTCGTGTCTTCATCAGCTATAACCGATATTATTTATGTTCTGAAAAGAGCCGTAAAGGACATGAATATCGTTCAACAGAAATATAAAAGTTTTCGGAACAGGATCAGTATTCTTTCCGTGACCGAACAGGACATTGACAAGGCTTTTTCAAGAAACTGGAAGGATTTTGAAGATGCCGTGCAATATACCGTTGCGGAAACTAACGGAGTGGACTGCATTATCACAAGGAATAAGGGAGATTTTGAGGAAGATCGGATCCCGTGCTATACGCCTGTCGAATTTATTGATAAGTTTACTGAAAACAATTAAACACAAGAACCGCTTATCGAAGCTTTTCGGCAAGCGGTTCTTTTATTCTTCCTTTCTACCCGTACAACGGGAAAAATTTTATTTGCAATTGCTTTTACGTTTTTATAAAACAGTCACAGCAAACAGCTTACAGAGATCATTGGTGTCAGAGAAAAGCCTTATTCCTTCATTCACGCTGCCATATTTGTAACGCAATTTACCGCAAAAACACACATATTCATATAAGAAACATCGATCATTTCAACAGCTGTACTCATATCTACCGTATCGGCACAGCAGTTCATTTACATTCTGATCTCGTCAGGGCAGGTGTTTAATATTTTGAACAGGAATTAGTATTAAACAGACATTCCGGAGTTCCAATTCCGTTTTGCATCTTTATGCTCTGCGTTTGTGCGTGAGCACAGCGACACAAAGGATCGCGAGCACAGCCGCACCCGCAGGAGCACTTGTGCCGGTGGCGGGGTTGGTGTCGGGCTTCGCGGCGGTGCTTACCGTGACAGTAAGTAATCTTTCCTCCAGCGGGTCGATATCAATTTCGAACCCTTCGATCTTCAGCGACGCGGTGCATTCGATCTTACCCGCCTTTACATCGGCGGCAGTGACAATATAGCTGTAATTTACAGACTTTGTTTCGCCGCTCTTCAGACCGATGAACTTTGCGGCGTCATTGTTCTCTCCGAGCTCGCCTATGGAGAGCACTACCTCAAATTCCAATTCGTCGGGGCAATCGTAATCCGTATTGTTGGTCACGCTGACTGTACCCCTGAGCACATCGCCCTCTCGGAGTATCTCGTTATTCTGTTCGGCATCGCTCTTGTTCACTACGGTAAACAGTTCGGTCTGCGGATAGCTTCTTATCGCAAAATTGTCGTAGCAGAAGCCGTCATTGTTGAGTTTCTTATTGAGCTTGTGCACTTTTCCGATGATCTTTGCCCAGTCCGTCCATTTATCGCCGATGCCGACGAAACTCTCCCCGGGATTTACAACGGTCTCGGCATAAACCTTAAACTGTTCTTTGCCATAGTATTCAGCACCGCGTTTGTTGATATCCTCGGAATAGATCAGCCTGCTTACTCCGTCACAGGATGCTTTCACAACAACGGAATACTTCATTCCGGCGGGAATGAACAATGTTTTGCCAAGATCTATCGTGTGATAGCCCGCGTAATTGAAATGCCCTGTTTCTTCCGCCATAAGGATCCCGTCGACCGGGTCGTTTCCTTCGGGATCAAGTAGATAGACCTTGTACTCCACATCTGTTCCCGCTTCCGGCATTTCAAGACCTATGAAACGCACGGAACAGTTGTTCTTTGCCTCGAATACATTAGCCATATACACATCGCTGTCAAACTTTAAATATGCCTGTTCCATATCAGGCAAGAAGTCGTACATATCAATGTTGCGAAGGACATCCTTTGTATCTTCGTCAGTGTCGAAATCAAAGCTCTCAGCACAGCAGATACTCTGATCGTAATAGGAGAGCCAGAAGTAACCTGTACCACCGTTGCCCCACGCATCAGCTACGTTGGAATCTGGGTCTGACGGGTCATAGCTGTCCCAGCTGTTCTTCACGAGAAACGCTCCGTCACCGCCGATAGTCCCGTTCGGGTCGTTGAAGTATTCCTTCGGGAAGTTATCATCATAACCCACTATGCAGACCATATGATTGGCGATAATATGCTTGTTCACGGAAGAAGAGTCGGCAGGATCGTAATCCTTGTCGTAGGTGTAGTGCGCCCAGATGTCCGCAAGATCATTTTTACTGGGTTTTCCGTCCTTGTCAACGAAATTCATGTATGTGACCTCGTTTTCGTCAGGCTCCTGTCCGGGCATAGACTGGTCGGCGAAAAAGGCAATCGCTACCGCTCTTCCTCTGACAAGCTCGGATCTTATCGCGTCAATACCCGTCCGGTTGAATACATACCCGCCGTTTTTGTCTGTAAGCGCGGGACTCGGAAGCAGATTACCGTCCTTGAGGTGGTACATGGAAACAAAACGGAGGTCTTCACTGACAGCCCAGTCATAGGCTTCCTCGCGATCCGATACCGCAAACAGTTTCAAGCCCCAAAATTCGTCAGGAATATCATCTTCTCCTTCGTCGAACATATTGAATAGTGCGGATACAGTATCCGGATCCGTTTTCTCATAGCCGGCAGCTGTCCACAGATCATCCAGTTTTTCGACATTGACGTCGCTGACATAATAAGCTAATCTCACGGAGTTTTGCTCGTCAATGATACCATCGTCTGTTATACTTATGGCAAAGACTTCTATCTTGGAGTAATCCTTATCGAAGTTTGGAGCATACGGAACGATCATTTCGGATACGGGACCGATTCCCGCCGAATACACTGTGGTCGCGTAGTTCCCGAAGCCGCCTAAATCAAGTGTCTTTTCGCTGATGTCGGCGGGATCGTCGTCTTCCTCGGCGATCACATAATATCCCTCGCCTGACTGTGAGGGATATTTCTCACAGTCAGCGGAAAGGTGAGTACGGCCAAACCACGCAAGCTGAAGCTCCGACAGATCGAATAATCCATTGGTATCCTTCGCGTTGAAATCATGTCCGTAGTCGTACGCTAAACTCGTTTCTGCGGCCGCAGTGGCTCCGAAACTCCAGCAAGTACCCCACGGGGACTGCGACTTGACCGGAGAGACATAGCTCTTGCCGTCAACATCTCTCAGATCAAAGCTTGAAGGCAGACCCGAGGTGTCAACGACAGGCTGACGCGAATCGTAATCGGGCTCGAACGTGATGCTGTTCATAATACTCGTGTGAGATTCTTTATCCGCTTTATGCATCGCGGCAACAATGTCGTCTGCGGTCAGAGTTTTTTTCTGCGCATATACCGGCACGCAACTCAAAGCAGCGACTGCCGTCGCGGCTGCGATAGCCGCTGTTCTTCTGAGTATCCTTTTCTTTTCCATTTTTCCTCCTTGTTTATCCCGACGGGAAAATTTCCTGAATTATATTTGTCAATCAATAAGACAGATATATTTACGCTTCAGTCAAATAACGGTAACTATATTTCGAGCGTTTTGTCGCTTGATCTTTTTAGGAACTTAGATCCTTTCACTATTTCTTATATAAAGAGCCGTTAATGTTTTACTGCAGCATATCGCTGCTGATAATACCTTTTTTCCAGTGTATCATTATGTATCTCTCCTGTCAATTACCGAAACGGTAATTGACATTTCGGCGTTTGGATTATATAATGTTATTGTTTTGGGAATAAACTTACCGGAACGAAGAAAAAATAACGGAGGAAAACAATATGAAGAAAGAGAAGATACTTGCAGCTGTAATGTCATGCGCTATAATAGCAGTATCGGCAGGCTGCGGTGCGAACAAAACCGCTTCAACAACAGCGGCAGAGACAACGACAACAACGGCGGCAGAAACTACGACAACATCAGCAGAGACGACGACAACGACAGAGTCAGAAACAACGGACGAAGAAAACCCCATGGAAATGACGGCTCCGCTTTTCGGGAGAGGCGTATGGGAAGTCTACGACGGTGATAAGCTCGACAGTTACTATGTGTTCTACGATGAGACGAGCGGCGTGATAATAGGCGCAGAGTACATTGAATACGTTCCTTTCACCTGCGAACAGAACGGAACAGAGATAATGTTCCACCTCGGAGGACCGGACGACAACACTCCCGCGGTATTTGATCTCGGAGATGCGACAGGTACATTCACTTTCGGAGATACAGAGAAGGCCTACAGATTCGCCGCACTTGATACGGATGTCGATGAATTCCTCAAAACGAATACAGCTGCGATAGCAGCTGCACAGGCAGCAGAAGAAGCAAACCCCATGGAGATGACGGCTCCGCTTTTCGGAAGAGGCGTATGGGAAGTCTACGACGGTGATATGCTCGACAGTTACTATGTGTTCTACGATGAGACGAGCGGAATGACAGTAAGTACAGATTATGTGAAGATGGTTCCGTTCACCTGTGAACAGAACGGGACCGAAATAATGTTCCATCTCGGAGGATCGTACGACAACACTCCCGCGGTATTTGATCTCGGAGATGCGACAGGTACATTCACTTTCGGAGATACAGAGAAGGTCTACAGGTTTGCCGCACTCGACACGGATGTTGATGAATTTATTGAGACTCACGGTTCTGTAAGAGCAAATTGACCACATGGGATATTTATTGATTTTTACAGCTGTTCATATGCTGTTATCCCAAAAAGGATGTGAAGCGTGATTGTTTTTGGATTTCGTGTCTGAGAATTTCATGACATTTTCAATACTGTTTGTACTCTCGGCTTTCCTCGTCGCAAACAGAAAAGCTCAGATACCCTATTCGGAGCTGTTTCCTATCGGTATCTTTATGATAGCCCTTATCTCGCTGTCATCATCAATGAGCGAACATATCGATTCAATCTTTCCCGATACAGCACCGAATCCGGAAATACGAACGGCGCTCGCTATGTTCCGATATATAGTCCGACCGTGTATTATACTATTTGAGCTTCTTATAATAGTTCCGGATATAAAGCATAAATTCGCTGTTTCCATACCGGCGATAATCAACGCTGTGATATACCTTGCCACACCGTTCTTCGGAGAATATATCTTTCTTTATAAAGGCGATTCGTTCCGCAGAGACGTACTGGGATATACGACATATGTTGTCCTCTTATTCTATGTCGTGCTGCTGTTTTTCTGCTCAGTGCGTAGATTCGGCAGACAAAACACTGGCAAGGACATCATCGTGGCAGTTATCGTGCTGCTGGCAGTGTTCACAGCGGTTCTTGAGCTGAACAATGCCGAGACGGACTTTGTAAGCCCGATCACCGCATTATCTATACTGACATACTACATCTACCTTGCCACGATCTATCAGCAGGAGATGAAAGAAAGCGTCACGGAAAAGGAACTGCGCATCGAGCAGGATACTCTGAAACTCCTTCGCGCACAGATACAGCCGCATTTCATTTACAACACGCTCGGGGTCATCCGTTCTCTTATCAGACAGGATCAGCGGGTCGCGATAAGATGTATCGACAATTTTGCCGATTATCTGAAAGGACACATACGCGCTATACAATCGGACGAGCTGATTCCCATTAAAAAGGAAATGGAGAATGTTCAGGCGTATCTGGCTCTTGTGCAGGCAGATCACGACCTTAACGTGAGAATAGATTACGACCTCGCGGAAGAGGATTTTAAAATTCCCGCACTGACGCTCGAACCTATCGTTGAGAATGCGATAAATCACGGTATTTCCGGAAAAGGCGGATTTGTTGAGATAAAGACTTTTTCGCGCCCGGACAGTTTTGTGATAACAGTTACGGACAGCGGCCTGAAGCCCGAAGGCCTGACAGAGAGAGAACAGGAACGTCTCGGGGTGGGTCTTGAGAACACGCGCAGACGACTTGCGCTCCAATGCGGCGGAAGTCTTGGGCTGAAAGAAGTACCGCGCGGAACCGAAGCGGAAATAACAATACCAAAAGAGAGAGGAAAACAGAAATGAAAATACTTGTGGCGGACGATCAGAAGCGCATCGTCGAGGACATAATATTTGAACTTGAGGACATCGTACCTGGCGCGAAAACGGTCGGCACATCTGAGCCGGAAACTATAATACCCTTATGCGAAAAGGAAAAATTCGATGTTGTCTTCATCGACATAGAAATGCCCGGAGCCAACGGGATAGATATCGCCAAAAAGCTGCTGGAGCTGAATAACCGCCTGAATATAATATATATCACCGGTTATGACAAATACGCACTCGACAGCTATGAGACTGCCGCAAGCACGTTTCTGCTGAAACCGATAAATACTTCAAAAATTCGAAAAGCCATGGATAATCTGCGTTTTCCGGTATCGGACATCACCGACGATCAGATCGAGGCGCAGTTCTCCGGAAACGCAGTCATCGGGAAGAAGATCGAAAAATACCGTAAGGAACGTGACCTGACAAGGAACGAGCTTGCCGAGCTTGTGGGCGTGACCATGCCTACGGTCTACAGGTGGGAGAACGGCGACCGGCTCCCCGATATCGTCACACTGATGAAGATCGCGCGGATACTCGGCATTAAATATGACAAATTCATGAGTGACGATATAGAAACATAAAACGAAACAAATATCTTGTAGTAGCGATAATATAAGTACAAAATTATCTTCACGGAGGTGACGGATATGGGTGCTTATGCAATGCCGAACAATATGCCGTTCAAGACGACAAAAAATCTTTCCGTAAAGAAAAAGCTCAGTCCCGAAGCTGTTGCCATAAGAAAGTTTTGCAGGAGCCACAAGGTCGAGGTCACTGTCAATGATGACGGAACGCGGAATGTAAAGGTAACGAAGAATGATAAGTAAGCATTTTACTGCAGAGCTTTCCGAGGCTGCACCTAAAAATTTGTCTGCGGCAACGATTATCTTGACTATTTCATAAAGAGCAATCTGGCGCTTGATGAAGTTATCGGCAGGACGTATGTTTATCTTACCAAGGATCACAAGGAGCTTATCAGGTACTACAATATTTCCACAGGTTCCTTAGCGACGGTAAAAGTGAAATAACAAAGGGACGCAGGGCATTACGCTCTGCGTCTTTTCTATGCTCTCACCGCTCAGTTGCGGTGAGATATGTCCGTGTGAAACCTTCACAATTCACTTTGTCCTGAAAAGATACATATTGGTGTTGGTGACATCTGCACTGGTGCTCCAGACATCTCTCTCGTTGGTTTTCCAGTGAACATTCGTAGGTTCTCCCGTGCTTGTGCTTACGCCCTCATATCCCGACTTCCAGCTGGGATTCAGGAATCCGAAACTATAATCGTACTCGAAATAATCGCCTGTGAGGATATAGCTGCCCGGAGCACGGTCAATTTCAAATCCCATCTTCGTGAGGAATTCCGGGAGATTGTAAGAGCTTCCGTCCGGCTTCTTAAGAGTTCTGACATAGCTGCAAAGTCTGTTGAGCTGTTCTTTTGAAAGCGCGCTCTTTTCACCGTTGACGCCCTTCTCAAAGATCTGCCTGTCAAATTCTTTCTTGTTTGTGCTTTCCGTGCTTCCGCCGCCGAACTTCGCTGTATCTTCCTTGCTGCCGTTTATCAGCGTAAAGGTATCCACTACGTTCATGTCGGGAGAAAGATCGATGTTGTCCCTGCCGTTGTTCAGGAATATGGTCCTGCTGTTCTTGCTGTTGAACTCGTCGAAGTGTGCGGCTACGCTGTCATAGGTGTTCTTGGATTCGCTGTTCTTGATGTTGAACTCCTTGAAGAAGTCCTGACCGAGAATGCTCTTCTGAACATATATCGTCATATCATCAATTGTGGATTCCGCGTTCTTTAACGACTCATACTGCTTGCGAAGGTTCGGGTCGTGTATATTGGAAGCGTCAAAGTCCTTTGAAAGGAGCTTCTTCTGTGCGTTGAGGCTTGCGAGGATATACGAGCTTACTTCATAGTAATCGGTGAGTGTGCTTACTATGTACGGCTTGATAGCGTCATGTACTTCGCCGCTAAACATATAGTTCTGGGTGTTGTTCTTGTACAGTACCGTGAAAAGATCGTCCTTGTTCACATAGTTTCTGCCCATGAGGTCTGCGGTGACTGCCTTGAACTTCTTTATGATCTGACCTTCCGTTGACCAGTTCTCCGCATTTCCCACAACTCCCGCGAGCTTGACGAGCTTTTCTTCTTCCGTAAGACCATGGATATTCGATGTGAGATCGCCGGTCTTTACTCTCTCGATCTCGTATGTGTCCATGAGAGACTTCATATCGCTGCCGTATGTACCCTCTGTGAAGCTGTTCTTCATCGAGTTGATGATACGGGTAGTATTCTCATCCAAATGCTCGTCAACAGCATTTCTGACTTCATCTATCTTCGCCATTACCTCACCGACGGACGCATCTTTATCCATACCGAGTCCGATAAGCTCGGTCACCGGAATTACGAGGCACTTGCCGCCGGGTATTTTGTCGAACAGGATGCCGACACCCGTACTGATAATTTTTATACCTGTATTCTTGATCTTGCCCGCTATTTTGTCCATGACCTTCTGATCCTTACGGGCTTCCTCAATATCACTTAACTCATGTGTCTTTTTTCCGGAAGTTTCTTCCGTCTTTTCTTCGGAACTCTCTTCCGTCTTTTCCTCGGAAGTTTCTTCCGTCTTTTCCTCGGAAGTTTCTTCTGTCTTTGCCTCGGAATTTTCTTCTGTCTTTTCTTCGGATGTTTCTTCTGTCTTTGCCTCGTAAGTTTCTTCTGTCTTTTCTTCGGAAGTTTCTTCTATATTTTCTTCGGAAGTTTCTTCTGCCGTTTCCCCGGCGGTCTCTTCCGTATCGTTTACTGTCTGCTCTGCCGCTGTGCTGATATTCTGCTCTGTTTCTTCAGGAGCATTTTCCGCAAATGCTGAAACTGCTGTTGTGCTGCTAACTATGATAGCTGCTGCGATGATGCCGATTGCCTTTTTGGTTAAGTTTCTGTTGCTCATAATCTTGAACTCCTCGTTTTTTTCATTCGGATTTTTCCGACTGATTTTTTCTTTACGTTTGTTTATACGACGAATTTTGAACCCTAGGATTTTTGTTTCCCTTTCTGTAATTACATAATAACACGTTTTTCGGGATAAATCAATGATCAGATACACGCTGAAATGTCGCTAATACAACACTTTCGATATGATTTGTCGCTTAATTGACAGATCGGATCGAAAATATCGTAAAAAGGTCCCCGAAAGCGTGTTTCATACACACTTTTAGGAACCTTCGAAAGGCTTTTTATACCATCACGAAAAAACACTTGTACGTTTTTCCGCCGCCGGTTTTCTCGGACCGAGACAGGTTAGTTGCTCTGTGTTGGTGTCGAGCTCGGACAAAGTCTTTATGATAAAATCCTTTGGATCCTTATATCCGCTCATCACCCACTTTGAGATCACGGCAATACAACCATGCGCACGATAGCAGGTCTGATATGTGAGCTTATCGTCTTTAAGGTCAAGTCCGAGCTTTTCGGATTCTATCTGGCGGAAAAGGCCTTCCATACATCTGTCGAATTTAGCGCGGAGCGTCCCTTTTCCGTTCGGGCTGAATATCATCCCGAAAACGGTGCGGTTATGATCTATGTAATCCGTAAGCTCAGAGAAGAATTTTTCCGATGGCAGCTCTTCCAGCCTCAGCACGAGCATACCTATCTCACCGAGTATTTCCTGCTCCGTCTTGTCGTAAAGGTCATAAACATCAAGGTAGTGTTTATAGAACGTAGCACGGTTAATATCTGCCTTATCCGATATCTCCTGTACCGTGACCTTACGCAGTTCCTTCTCAGTCAGAAGATCGGCAAGAACGTCACGGATAGCCTTTCTAGTCTTTAATGTTCTGCGGTCAGAGGCTTTTTCACTCATTTTTTCACCTTTCTTTTCATGGTTCGGAATAATTATATTGTTAATGTTATTTATATTCATAAAGGCGGTCGGTTTTTAGTATTCAAAAATGTGGCAGCGATTCAGAAAAGTTTTCACATTTCTTTCACATAACCTGCATGGATTTTGAGTGCTGGAATTCCTGCTCATATCATTGGTCTGCTTGACATGGATTTTTTATTCTAACACTATACAGTTTTCACCGACATTACGAATTGATTCAACAACCTTTTGGTAAAGTCGGCGATTCATCTCAATTTAATACGGGATTATTGAACGGGGTCTTCTTTTTTTCATCAGCATTGCCGCTGCTGCGATAAGACCTGTGATCGGTACGAAAATGAGCGCGGTATTTTCTGTGCCGGTCGCCGGGTTTTCTTCTTCTGTGATACCGTAATACCCGTTTATTCCTGCACTAAGCAGTGCGGCGTCGTACATTCCGCTGTAATCCTTCGTCCCGTCCTCGTTCATCTTTACGAGCGGGATATCAACGGGAACGCCGCCGTCGATGTTGCCAAGCTCCGCGTCCGCGAGACGTGTGTATGACGAGTGGCTGTATTCCCAGCCGTCGGGGGTAGGTTTGGCCATTACCGAGCACGAACCGCCGCTCGACTGCTCACCTATTACCGGTATCCCGTTTTCGTGCAGCATGGAAGCAAGCAGATTTGCGCTTGAGAATGTCGCTTTGCTTGTGAGAACGGCAAAGTTCATATCGTACTTAACTTCGCTGTCCTTTTCGTCGAATCTGCCGTCAAGATTGCGGTCAACGTTGTAATAAACATTGGTGACAGCGCCGGTAAGCGTATTTTCGCTGCGAATGTAGCTCTTTCCTGTTATCAGAGACATTATCGCCATTGCCGAGTAGAATTCGCCGCCGCCGTTCGTGCTCAGATCAATAACGAAATTCTTCACCTTCGGGTCGTTCTGTGCCTTTTCGAGTGCGTTTCTAAACGCTAAGTAAGTATCTCTCTCGCTCGGCGCTGTGCCGTCGGTGTAATACTTTTCCCAGCCCTGCATATCCGTGATGAAGCTGCTGAACGTGAACATTGCGGTGTTTCCTGATACAATGTAGTTTTCGCCGCCGTAAATGCCGTCCTTGATTGCGTTCAGAGTTCTGAAAGCGTCGGTGCGTTCTTCGGTGGCTACTGTGGTTTCGACAGGGTAAATTTCCGCAAGCTCCGTTACGTCTTTTGAAAATTCGTCATCGGAAAGTGAAAGGTCTATCCAGTCGGCGAAATCCGTATGTCCTTTGTCGTCAAGAGTACCGCTGAAGAGTAACCGGAGTCCTACGAGATATTCTTTCATATCCTCGGAAAGCAGCAGCTCCTTTATTGTCTTTTCACGCGCTTCGAGAGCGCCGTCAAGCCCGAGCTCCTTAACAAGGTCATTCAGCGGAGCACTTCCCGGGAAGCCGTAGAAGTTGTCGATGTTGAAACATAACTCTTTGTAAGCATATTCCACAAGATCTGACGGGCGTTTTTTCGCAGTTTTCAGCGGAGTCAGGTAATCGGGATCGCTGTTCTTTGCAGAAGCCGGATAAATGATATTGCTGCCGTCAACGACATATATATTCTTACCGTTGTATTCAACCCGGAAATTCTTGCCGTTCTCGAAAAGATCGCTCAGCGTCGAAAGCGGGAAATAGATATCGTCATCGTTTGCGTATATTTCTATGCCGTACTTTCCGATATTTATGCTTACCGGCTTGCTCTCGCGCAGCACCTCTTCACGGTCAAATTGCAGATACGGCGCAAGTCCGTAGGAAAGAGTGTTTCCGCTGCCTGAGATGAGTTTCGGCAGAGTCACAAATCCATCAAAGTCTTTTATGGCCAGAACGCCTTCACCTGCATCAAGGACTGCGGTCTGTCCGCCGTCGGATGTCAGCGTGTAGGTAAAGTCGCCGGTGAGTTCTGTCTTCATATCGCCAAGCATGAATGTGTCGTAGAACTGCTTTATGCCGACATACGGAACATTCGGCGTGTTCTCATAGAAACGAACTCCCACAGTCTCGTTTTCGTCCATGCTCTCGCGGTAAACATTTATCTGCTTTTCTTTGTAAGACGGCTCGTCCTGTATCATACGGTGACCCGTATAGCTTCCGATGCCGAAATATACCGTGCCGCCGTCGATGTCGTACTTCTCGTAGTCTTTGCCCTCTCTGAGCGTCTTTCCGCCGTACTTTACGCCTTCATCGGTGATCTTCGCGTTGGCGATATTGCTAAGAACAGGTATGTCGTCATTCACGCTCAGAACTGTTTCATTGCCGTAAATATCTTTTATATAGTACTCATAATCATATCCCAGGACACCGTCTATTTCGTTAAGAGGTGTTTTTTCGAGAGTGAGACCTCTTGTCTCGTCGTTTGTCAGCTTTATGTCCGAACTTATCGGATAACCGAACGAATTTCCCATACCGTTGACGCTTTCCGCATTGAGAATAAGATTAATCACTGTTCCGTCAAACACTTTATCAGAGATCGGCATAATGCCCACTGTATATTCTCTCTTTTGCATGCCGGGAATATAATTCACAGCATGTCCGATGCCATTTTCATCGAACACGAACTCGATCTGACCGAGCCCGTATTCGCCGTCCGGGAATATCATTTTTACCGGGACCTGCATTTTCGGGACAAAGCTGTCGCTGCGCAGGATCTGAACAAGATACTTATTGCCGCTGCTGTCGCGGAGTGTGTAGAATTTATCATCAGGCATGGTTATCTCGAAAGAAGCGCTTTCTTCACTGAGTGCCTTGTAATAATCCGCCGCGTTATTTGTACCGAAAGCTGCGCGCATGATGTCGTCCGAGGACTGACTTCCCGTTTCGATCTTGTCATCGTATGAAAGATTATGACTTTTAAGGAAATTGAGGATATATTCGTTTCCGTCGTAATTTTTGTAATCACTCTTTATTCTGAGACGAACATTAACAGAGTTTGCCTGACCTTTGAGCGGATTGTCGGAAACTATTTTCAGACTGCCGTACTCACCGGGCTTTCCCGCGGTCTCCTCGCGGTAAATTGTGAAGCTGTCGGCGTTAATAACGTCATTATACTGTTGTTTTACTGTCGCCGCGAGAATACCGTCAATATCATATCCCGCTTTTTCCAGAGCCTCATAAACATCAATTATACCGGAATTGCGAATGCCCAGATTTGAATTGTCTTTGACCCACAAGCCTTTATCTTTCCAGTAATTAATGATATCATCGGATGTTATGTCAGCGTCGCCGCCGTTTTTCAGTTCAAACACAGCTCTGCCCGCGGATCCGATTATTGAATAGAGCATCGAAGCGTCCCTGTACTTCGAGAGAAACTCCTTCGATGTCTTGTCGATCTCGGCAAGTCCGAGCATACCGTCTATCTGTTCATTGTAAAAACCTGCCGACCAAGAAGAAACGCGGTCAAAATAAACGCTGAGGCCGGTAGTTCTGTAGAAGTGCTCACCGCTGTCATAAAGCTCACCGCTGCTGTTTCGGCGGTAAGACTGTGGTGTTGTCATTGCCTTGCTGTCCGTAGATTTGTGATAGAGCACATCCTTGTCCGAAAGGATATTCAGTATGTCAACGCATACATCGGTGTACTCGTTTCTTGCATTCTTGATTGCTTCCTTGTCTTCGCTGCCGGTATATTCTGTATAGTTGATGCTAAGCTCCGAAACAAGGTCTCCGAGGTCGCGGAGCTGGTAAGTACCGTAGCCGAATTCCACAGCGCGTGTCGATGACGAAAGCTCGTCATAGAAATGATAGTTCCCGTCCTTGTCCGGTTCCGTCACGGAAGCGATAAGCAGATCAGAAAGCTCTGCCAGCTTCGGAGCAAGGCGCTTACGGAAATTCTTCATGTTAAGTGCCGTCAGAGTGCAGTCAGTTCCGAATAATACGCTGTTATCCACATAAAATTTCACGGTATCGTCAACGATCTGCTTGCCGAGGGTGTATCCGTCCGTAAGCGGGTCATCGCGCAGCAGCCCCATCATTCCGTCGAATATCAGTCCGCGAAGATTGAGGTTTTCGGAAGAGAACACGATATTTTCGGTATAGGGCGAGAAAGCCGCAGCCTCTTCCGCGCTGCCCATAAGGCAGGCATAGAATGTGAGCAGTTCGAGCTTATCTATCTTACTGTCGCGTATAGCGCCGCATATCTCATCGTTCGACATAACGAACTGATCGTCCTCGCGCTTTCTTATCTCGTCAATGCACCAGCCCATTGTGGGACCGCTGCCGTGCCCCATGAACACAGCGTCGTACTTCTGAGCGGGATAGTTCTCCGCACCGTAGTCGAGGAAGGCTTTAAGCATAGCAGGATCGCTCATTGGAAGCGCCTCTGCGCCTTTTATGCCGTCCGGCTCTATCGGAACGAGCGCTCCGCTCTTGCCGTTATGCGCTCCGGTCATTTTCCAGACCTGATTGCAGTCGTTTCTGACATCGTCCGCGCCGTCGAGACGCAGTACGTCGTTCCACGCTTCCGCGCCGCCGGTCAGTACGATAATATTGACATCGTCGGGTATCTCGCAGTCCGACACCTTATTCAGAAATGATGAGCAATAGCTCGCGTCCTTGTCTTCCGCGTGCGCCCCCGAAAAATACATAAGTATCGTTCTTGCTGCTTTGCCGCTGTCTTTGGCCGCAGCGGTGATGCCGAGCTGCAGCGTTGCGGTAAGCGCAACGGCGAGGGTCAGAAACAGGGAAGTGATGCGTTTTAAAGTTGATCTCATTGTGTTGTTTCCTTTCGTGTAATAATTATTTATTGCAATGTCAATAAATACATAACCAAAGACCGTCAGCGACGATCTTTTCTCGATGATATATTCCTTCTGTATGCGATGATAAACTTAAATACTGTGAATATCAGGAACGCAGCTCCCAGAAGCGTAAGGGGTATGCCCGTCGTGAGGTCACCTTCTGACCAGGATCTTATACCAAAGAACAGAAGCAAACCCACAATTACCGCAATTAGAACGAGCGACACTATGACCAGAGCGATCTTGGCGCCTTTTGACATATTTTTTGTCTTGTCGGAACCGGTCATTACATCGATCCCGTTATCGGTTATAAGGTCAATAATACATTCGATTATCAATTCAAATATCATATCCATAGATGTTCTCCCGCGTTTTCGTATTTTCATCTGTTTTTGGGGTGAGATATTTGTGCTCCGATCATCTCAGAACGTTTTCAAGGGTATCACCCGCTCTCACGAAAGATCGGAAAAATACGGCGAACCCAGCAAGCCCGATACTCTGTATTTCAGAATGCTGCGGTTTATGGCTTCGACACGCTCCGCGTCCGTTTTTTCATCTATTGTCTTGGTAAGTTCGTCATTGAGCATATTTACATTGAAGCCCATGGTGAACACCATCATGGCGAGATTGCGCATTATGTCAACGGCGTTTCTCGGCTCCTCGGAAACGAACAGCTCAAAGTCGTCCTCGCCGATACCGAGCAGCATAAGATCGGTGACCGCAACTACCGTAAAAGGGCTGGGCTTACCCGTAAGCAGACCTATCTCCCCAAAGCACCTTGTATCGCCAAGCACGCCGACAAGATATTCCGAGCTTTTTTTGTAGTCAAAATACACCGCCGCCTTGCCGGAAACTATCTTGTACATTTCTTTGTTTGTTCTGCCCTCGGAAATAACGATCTCGCCTTCCTTAAACAGTCTGATATCCGTTCTGTCGGTCATTGCGGTCACCTCAAAATTAAGTAGATTTACCGGATCCCGGTCAAAACATTATTTTTCATATTATGAACATGGATCAGCCGGTCCTTAGTATTAAAATAAAATCCTGACTTAAAAAAGCCAGTAAGTTTATTCCCGTAACAATAATATTTTATAATACAAACGCTGAAATGTCAATTACCGTTTCGGTAATTGACAGGAGAGACACATAATGATATACTAAAAATGATATTATCATCAAAGCGATATGCTGCAGTAAAACAGTATTGACTCTTACTAAAATAAACAGTGAAAGAATAAAGACCGGTTCAGGTTTCCCTAAAGATAAGCAACAAACCGCTCGAAACATAACTGACCGTCGTTTGACGGCGCCTTAAGAAATGATGAAATACCGCGCTTAGTATATTTAAGCACCTCAAAAATACCGTCTGCAGCAGCATAGTATAAAGTAAGCAGGCTCAAACAGCTGCTTTGAAGCCGATATTATCTCTGCCCTTGAGTTCATGGTAACCAAAAATCCGTTAATGTGAAAATTATTACACAGCAGAGTTTTTGCAAACATTTCACAACCTCAGACTATAAAATCAGTGCCGATTTGTAACAAAGGTAGATTTTCACCATTTTTTATCAAAGACTTCTCTTTGGCGGATAAGATGTGGTATAATAAAGGTATAATAAAAAGGGACGGCCAATATGGAATTTCTGAAGGAACACCAGTTGAATATTATGCTGATACTAAGCGGCGTGTGCCTTGCTACAGCTGTATGCGGTATTTTTTCCGTTTCGTCCAAAGCGAAAAAAATTTACCTTTTTGTTATGGATATAGCAGCCGCGCTGCTTATGCTCAGCGACCGCTTTGCTTACATATACCGCGGTGATGAAAGCGCACTCGGCTTCTGGATGGTAAGAGTCTGCAATTTCCTGGTGTTTTTCCTTACACTGTTGATCGTAGTATGCTATAACGGCTATCTTATCGAGCTGTGCAAAAGCAGCAGCGCTGTTAAAAAGCTGCCGAACAGACTGAGGGTAAACAAGATAATTCTGTTTATAGGCGTGATACTGCTTGTCATCTCACAATTTACGGGGCTGTATTATACATTTGACGTTCATAATCAGTATCAGAGATCGGACGGATATATCATTTGCTATCTCATACCGGTGATCGTTTGGACGAGCTGTGTCTCTGTAATGATACAGTTCCGTTCAAAAATCGACCGCCGTCTTCTTGTCACGCTGATCTTATTCTGTACACTGCCCATAATCGCGTCTGTTGCACAGTTCTTTTTATACGGCTTATCACTTACAAACATAATGCTGACCATACTGGTCATTGTTCTCCGCGTTGTTGAATTGACTGCGGCACGGGACGAGCTTGCGCAAGCCAACAGGCGGGAAAAGGAACTTATCGTAAGCCAGCAGGAAAGCGCCCGCCGCCTTTTCGAGCAAACTGCCGCCGCCCTTGTAAACGCGATAGACGCGAAGGATACATATACTCACGGTCATTCGCTCAGAGTTGCGAAGTATTCAAAGCGGCTCGCGGAACTGAACGACAAGAGTGATAAAGAGTGCGAAGAAATATATTACACCGCACTCGTACATGATGTGGGAAAGATAGGCATACCCGAAGGCATCATAAACAAAGACAGCAGACTCACCGATGAGGAATATGCGATCATAAAAGCGCATCCCGTTATTGGATTTCAGATACTTGACAGTATCAGCGAATTTCCCGAGTTGAGCATAGGTGCGCACTATCACCACGAGCGCTACGACGGCAAGGGTTATCCCGAAGGCTTAAAGGGAGAAGAGATACCTGAGACTGCGAGGATAATCGCGGTCGCCGATGCTTACGATGCTATGACGTCGAAGAGAAGCTACCGTGACCCGATACCTCAGCAGAAGGTCCGTGAGGAACTCGTCAAAGGCGTGGGTACGCAGTTTGACCCGGAATACGCCCGCCTTATGCTTCATCTCATAGATGAGGATCTTGAGTATCAGATGAGCGAGCGCGAGGAGATAAAGAAGTGCGATGAAAAGAACGAGATCGTCATCGGTGAATACAGAAGTGTGGTCTCGGACGGCATACTGCTCAACCGGTGCATGACCACCGTTACTATGTCGGTATTGTCCGACGATGAAGCCACCGGGATAACACCCGAGCCCTCTTTGCTGCTGTTTGATTCACTCGACGGTAAGATGCACACCGACACAAAGGAAATAAAGGATCTCAATTGTTTTGAATACGGCGAGATAACGAATGACCTGCAGGCAATTGTACGAGGAGCAAGAAAGATCGAAGCCGCGATAAAAGACGAAGCAGCACCGGAACTCCACAGCAAGGGCGAATACAAGGTCGAGGCAGCCAGGATAGACGATCACGCTCTCATTCGCATATACGGCGAAAGGAAGTGCGCCGAGTTCATCATCGCTCTTCCGGACAGTTCAAGATTTCTGTACATCGGATTTACCGGTGAGCACTGCTGTTATACTGACATTGTCACCGTCAAGTCGGAGACGGAGCTGCCCTTGGACTATATCCCAAGGATAGCGGAAAAGATAAGCTATATCGCGGACGCTCCGAGGGGGGATATACCGAACGTTCAGATAGACGGCTATCGTTATGCCCACAGCAAGGGCATCGAGATAAAGGACGGTCTTACGATCACTTTTCACGCAAAATGCCTGCCGACGGCAAGGCTTGTGTGGCATTGCCCATGTATCAACATATTCTGCTCCGATGACGGCGAAGTGAACGGAGCCAATTACCGCGATCTCGCGTTTATGCGCTTTGACGGCGAATTCTGGGAAAGCGACCCGGGCTGCCACGCCGAGCTTAATGTTATAAAGACAGCAGACTTTGAGGGCTGGGAGGCTTGGAAGGAATACAATCGGAACGGTTATGACGCGACCGTGACATTCAAGGTCGAGGGCAGCATAATAACAATAATCACCGAGAACGCCGGTATTTCCATAAGCAATACGGCAATAATGACAGGCATCGATAAAACGATATGCGCCGCACTGACCGGAGATCAGGTGGCGATAACCAATATCCATATAAGCCAGGTTTGAAGCCGACAACGACAATCCGATAATTATTTTCACAGAGAACGGGTTTGCTACGCTGTAATTCATACTTTTCCCATTATACTGTATAATGATTAGCCGTGCGCACTGTGTAGTTCAATTTTTACGATTCGGGAGTTACATCATTCTTCTTTTCTGACGTCCAATTCCTGTTTCTTTGTCTTTACCTTTCCCGAAGGCTGCATTCGTGTCGGAGGCGGCGGATCGTCTATAATTATCCCATACTTTGCAATAATGGCTTTCTCGATCTCCGCGATATCGCAGTACGACACCTTTCGCTCAGCTTTTTCGGAGATAGAATATTTCTTCTCGAACACGATGCCCCATTTAAAGAACAATTTCAGAAAAAATCCCTATTTGCATAGTGTTGGTTTTTAGTGTATCATCTGTGTATACCAACACAGAGGAGAAACTATATGAAACACCAGTCAGATAGGTATAAGTCACGACAAGTAACACCGTGGGATATGAATCCTGAGCTAACAGCGTCACAAAGTTTTATATCTCGGCACTACAAGGAACAC
>JAGAWN010000014.1 GCA_017941355.1 Ruminiclostridium sp.
AGAACTATGCAGACCTGCTGTTCGACTGCTTTATCTTCTATCCGATGTTCTGGAACAGCGTTTTGTATGCGGTAGTGATAACAGCCGTGCAGCTGCTTGTTATAATTCCGTGTGCGTTTGGATTTTCGCAGGCAAAATTCCACGGCAAGAACATACTTTTCACGGCGTATATCATTCTGATGATGATGCCGCTGCAAGTGACGGTGCTGCCTAATTACATAGGGCTGCGTGATATGGGGCTTATCGACACACGGCTCGGGATAATACTGCCGATGATATTTTCGCCGTTCGGTGTGGTGGTGATGCACCAATACATAAAAAGTATTGACGGCTCGATTGTCGAAGCGACGCGGCTCGAAACGAATTCGATATTCAGAATTATTCTGACAAGCGTTATCCCGCAGATAAGAGCGTGCATTTTCGCGGTGGCGATATTCGTTTTCGCGGACTGCTGGAATATGCTTGAACAGCCTATGCTGTTCCTGAAAAGAACTGAGCTGAAAACACTTTCGGTATTTATCGCCGATGCAGACAGATACAGCGGAAATGTGCTCCTGCCCGCGTCCGTCATATTTATGATACCGATATTTTTTCTGTATCTGTTTTTTAGTGAGAGCCTTGACAAAGGGCTTACTCTGGGTGACTTGAAATGAAAGTAAAAACTATCATTACATTGATCGTGACCGTGTTGTTTTTCGCAGTCATGACAATTCTGACATTCTCGGCAAGAGCGATACACAACGCATCGCTGCCGCTGGTCACAGCCGAAAAGCTTAAATCGGTGCAATTTCCTTTTGAATACACCAATCAAAACGGAGAAATTACTGTCGGAACCAAAAGCGCGTTAGCGATAGAAAATGAAATGCTCGGAGGCGATATTTTTGTCCTGTATCAAAAGGAAAAGAACAGCGATCTGCGGTATTATGTCCGGCTCGCAAAAATAGAAACTGGCGCGGAATATGGCGGCTTTACCGAAGTTTTGTCGGGCATCGGATATGGAGATAAGGTGGTAGTCAATACGGATAAGGAGCTTTATGACGGGTGTGAGGTAACATTAAACGTATAAACGCCTTTCCGTAACATTCAAACCGGCACTGCCGCAAGCAATTCCGTAAAGCTGAAAAAGAATGTAATACCTGCGCTTTTTAGTACTGACGGGACTATCAGCAGCACCGCTCCCATGCCGAATGAGATCATATCATTAGGGCACATCGCGCTTATGCCCATTATCGCAAGCCCGACAACAGCGGTAAGCAGTGCGCGGACAATGTACATCATTATCAGATACTCCCGTATCGACAGCGCGAACCGTACCGGACGTAGCATTATGACGCTCTGGCAGCTTGCCTCGATATTGTTCAGCCCCATAGACTCTGCGATCACATGAAGCTGCGCTAAATTGACGACAGCGGAAAGAATAATCGAAACTGCAAATATCAGCGCCGCCTTGTGTGCGAGAAGCCGTGCTCTGCCGCGCTTTGAGCATTTCAGCGTGAACGACATATTGCTCTGCTTTTCGCAAGAAATAATTCCGCCGAATGTCCCGATAAGCGCTATCAGCACATACAATCCGTTACGAAGTGCGGTCCCGGAATCGCTGGCAAGCAGCAGGTCATAGGTGTCCTGCCGGATGATCTCAACGGGGAAACCGCTCTCCCGCGTGTACGTGAGGCAGTCCTCGGCACGGTGCATGAAATCCTCAGTGAGATGCCGTTGATACTTCAAGTTTTCGCAGCGCTGGTACATCGTCATATACAGCTCGGGCTCGTCGCCGGCGTCGATGTGCGCGTTTATCTCGTCAACGAGCTTCGCGACCTCGCTGTCGAGTTTGTTGAAGTCGTCCGTGATGCGCCCGACGAGCTCCTCTGTGACGATGCCGCTGTACTTTTTGTACATCTTTTCATAGTCCTGATTTACAAAACCGATGTACCGGTACTGCAAAAGCGAGTAGATCGACAGGTACACCGCCGCCGCGATAATTACAAGTCCTTTCCGGTTGATGAGGACTTTTTTTGTTTCCCAAAATAACAGCGGGAGCTGCGGCATTTTCGAGCTTATTTTAGAGCCGAGCCTTGTGAATATCCCTATCTCCGTCACGGTCGCGGGAGTGCGTCCCGCCGATATGAAAAGCGCTGCCGCCGAGAATAAAACAAATGCCACAGTAACGCATATCACCGCTGTTTGCGTGAAATACACGGGCTGTCCGAACAGGTTAAGATTACAGTAATTCTTGAAAAACACATCGTTTTTCAGCAGAGCGAATATGTTCACGAATTTCAGAAAATTCAGAGAATCTGTCGGTATTATCAGCGCGTTCAGAAGCCAATGCCCTGCAAGCAGCACGGACGAGATCACGACCGACGGTATCGTGTCAAAAAGCGAGGAAAACACAAACACAAGCACGCCGATCATTGCCGCCGCGAGAGCCTTCATCAGAGCCGACATCACGAAATATCCGCCTATCGTTATTCCGAAAGGACACAGCTTGAATTCCGGCACTGACTGTATCGGGCGCGCAAGTCCGAAATCCCCGAACAGCACGGTGCCGGTAATTATCGTTGACAGAGCGAATACCGCTCCCGCGAATAGAGCGGCGATAACGATCATGCCGATGCGATGAACGCCCAGCGGGAGCCGCCCGTTCCTTGTGCATTTCACGATGCCGGCAATGCCTTTCCTGCGCTCGTCCGTAAAGCCTGTCACTGCGAAAAGCACGAACGCGGCAAGCAGAAAATCGGACGTCACATAGTTGGAATACGCGGCTGTACCGCGGTTTTCGCCGTATTCGGGAGTGATATCAAGCCGCGAATAATCCTCCGCTGTCTGCTTTATATTACGCGTGGAAAAGCTGTCCTTTTTCTGCAATATCGAGATCGCGGAAAAGCCGTCAGCGTTCTCGGAGACCGACGCGAGAAAGTCCGGATAGCTTTCAAGATACGCGGTAAGCTCCTCGCCCTGCAAGGTTATCTGGCGCTCGTCGGAACATTCAAGCGCGAAGAAAACGCAGTTCATTACCACCGCCAGCACGAACAGTATCAGCATTTTACGGGACAGGAGTATTCGTTTTATCTCAGCCATTTTTCATTGCCTCCGGCGTTGAATAATACAGGTAAACATCTTCGAGACCGGCAGGTCTTCCGGTCTTTGCGGAAACCTCCTCCGTCAGCGCGGAGGGCGCTCCCGACACCACTATTTTCCCGTGCTTCATCAGTATCACGTCACGCGCGATCGTTTCAATATCACCGACTATGTGCGTCGCGAGCAGAACGGTGCGGTCTCGGGAAATGTCCGAAATGTAATTGCGCAGCTTGATGCGCTCTTCCGGATCGAGCCCCACCGTCGGCTCGTCAAGTATCATTATCTCCGGTTCTCCGAGCATTGCCGCCGCCAGAAGCTCGCGCTGCCGCATACCGCCGGAGAAGCTCCCGAGCCGCTTGTGCGCCGCGTGGAGCAGTCCGACCTTTTCAAGAAAGAACTCGGTCTGTCGCCTGCACTCCTTATGCTTCATTCCTTTCAGTGAGCCTATGTAGTGCAGAAAAGCCCGTGCTGAAAAGTCCTCATACATTCCCTGTAACTGCGGCGTATAGCCTACCTTCGAGCGGTACGAAGCGCCGAGTTTCAGTATATCCGTGCCGTTATACAGTATCTCTCCCGATGTGCGCTTTATGTTGTCGGTTATAAGATTCAGCAGTGTGGATTTTCCCGCGCCGTTCGCTCCGAGCAGTCCGTAAACTCCCGTGTCAAAGGTGAATGTGAAGCCGTCGAGAGCGGTGTTCGTACCGTAGCGCTTGGTAAGACCGTTAATTTTCAGCATTTTCTTCAAGCTCCCTGTCTATTTTTCTGTCGAAACGGTAAGCCTCGTCCCAGTGGATATTTTCTTTCAGTATGTCATCAACAGGACATTTCAGCACCCGCGAATAGTATTGCAGATACAGGATACCGTCAAGAATGTCCGGAGAAATATCCGTATTTTCACCGGGAACATCAAACTCCGCAAGCCTTTCAAAGCTGTCGGAGAATATCGCAAAGCGGTATGTTTCAACATTCTGTCTGATATTCTTGCAGGCGTACCAATATTTCCCGTCATATTTAAGTCTCAGTCCGCCTGTCGCGTCGGAGAAAAAAACGGATATCGGGTTATCGAGCAGCTCCGTGCTGTTCGTCTTTGGGTCGTAAGAATACACGCCGTATTTATTGTTCTCAAACGCAGTATAGATGTATCTTCCGTCATGAGCGGTGCCTTCGCGTGGATAATTCCGGGGGCAGACAAGCTCCTTTATTTCACCGCTTTTTATATCGTAATGATAAAGTATATAATCGAAATTATAATCTCCCCGGCTGAACAGCATAAAGAACAGATCGTCGCCGCAAGCGCTGACGTGGTCCATGTATCCGTCCGACTTTTCCTCAAGAATGATCTTGCTTACGCCTGTACAGATATCTACCTCTGCTATTCCCCAAGTCGAAACGCTGTTGTCGCGTTCAAGCCTGTAGGTAAGATACGCCTTTCCCCGGTGGATAACAGGGTTGCAGTGCGAGACAACAGATATAAACGAATTATCGCCGTCTGTCTGCTGTTTGGCAAACGCACTTATTTCCGACATACCCGTTCCGTCCTTTTCGGCGCGCAGAAGCTTATACACTGATTCATTTTCTCTGTATTCGCATGCTTCGATGTACAGCTCGCCCTCATATTCCGCCATGCCAACAAAAACATATTTTCTGCTTGTGGCATTGCAGAACTCATTGCCGTCGTGTGTACATTCCGGACGCGAGCAGAGATAGATGCTTTTATCGGAGGCGGTATCATAGTATTTCAGCGCCAGTCTGCAATTGCTGTTATCATTGTAGTAATACCCGCTGCCGCTCGGTATTATCGGAGTAAGCGTTGCTCCTTCACCTGTGTTTGAGGTGATATAGTCCGTGTGCTGTGTCCCGCAGGACGAAAACAGCAGACAGGCTATCAGCGGTATTAAAAGTCTTTTCATATCAGTAACGGCTCTTGTATTCAACGTCTTCAAAGGTATATGCCTCCCGCCAATCCTCATTTCCGCCGAGAAGTTCTTCCACGGCGCAGTAAACCACTTTTTCGTCGGTCTGGATATATACATTTCCGTTTAGGAAATTCATAGCGTAAAGTCCGTAATAGCCGTCGAATTTATATTCGATCTTCCCGTAATATTTACCGTTTGTGTCTATAACATAGCACTGCGGATCGTGCGAGGTATGCCTGCTGGTGAGACCCTCGTTTTTGGAGATATACAGATATTTCCCGTCATAGGTGATATCGTCGCCCCTCGTTCTGAAAGTCTCATAGTAAAGCTCGCCGTCTTTATCGTAACGCTCGAACTGTATTTCATCAAGCTCGGTGAATTCGCGCGTCTTGCCTGTTGTCATATCATAGATGAATACCCCGCAGGTAGTGCCGCTTGTGTCGCCGGTACTGAAATATATCTTCCCGTCGGCAACGGCAAAGACCGACTGCTTCGGCTCCGAGCCGTCCCGACCGAGACAGGCTATATAGCTGTCATAGACATTCAGCTTGCGGCTCTTTTTTTCCTTTATGTCATATCTCCGGACATCATAAAATGAACTTGTATCGTAGGACGATACCTGTGTGGTATCAACGCTGGCGCGGTAATAAAATGCGTTGCCGGCGGCGGTGAAGAAGGACAGTATGTTATCCTCCGTTTCTTCTCTGTATTCGACATTTCCGGTCGCGATATCGATTATCGCGAAGCCCGATAAATATGTGCCGTCACTGCCGGATTCTTTCCCATATAAAGTATATGGTACGAGCGCCTTTCCGCGATGTATGACCATACCCTGATGATTGCCCGGGACCGTGTTTATCATGACGCTCTTATTGCTGCCCTTTATCCTGACGACCTCGGCGATCTCTGACAGCGAGGTGCCGTCACGATCCGCGGCTATCAGCTTTATAAACAGATTATCTTTGTCCCCTGTATCATGCACGGACATATATATCTTATCTCCGTACAGCACGGTAGAACACGGCTTATAACGTCTTGCTGTAGCGGGGCAGAAGTCGTTACCGTCGTGGGTGCATTCGGGCTTCGCGCACAGATAAATTGTCTTGCCGGAAGCATTGTCATGAAAGTGCAAAGAAAGAGTATCGGGAGCAAGAGAGTTGTAATAATACCCTTCGTCTATCTCCATTATCAGATCAAGTGACTTTGTACCGAAATTGCTCTGCACCCAGTCGATACCGGGCAGAGGTTCTCCCTCGACTACCGACGTGAACGGATCTTCCGCCGTCGTTTCGGGAACGTCGGAGGTTCCCGCTGTGGTTGTATTTACGGCGGCGTTGCCGGACGTTACAGGGTCTTCTCCCGTCGGCGCGGGTGAATTATTGCACCCGCCGAATGTGAAAGCTGCAAGAGCCGCCGCAAGCATTATTCTTAAATGTTTTTTCATAATATCTGCTCCTTTGAGTTGTTTTCCCAGGTTAACTGCATTGTAACACACCGCGGACAAAAAGTAAACCGCTTTTGCAGAAGCGGTCAAAAATCGTGCAGAAGCGGTCATTTTATTATGAGTATTTCTATTCTGAATATGTTGTTTTCGGTGGAAATTCGCACAGTGCCGCCGTATTTCGCGGCGACCTCCGACACTCTCGCAAGCCCGTATCCGTGCGCGGAGCTGTCGGCTTTCGCGGTGATTATCCTGCCGTTTTCCCGGCGTATCTCGCCTGAAAACGGATTTTCGCAGGCGATATACACCATTTCGTGCTGGTGGGAAATGGTAAGCTTCACGGCGCTGTCGGGCGGAGCGGCTTCAAAGGCATTGTCAAGGATATTTCCGAATATCGTGCAGAGGTCGTAGTCCGAAACACCCTCCGGGACCGGTGCGGTTATCTCCGTTTCAAGCTTAAGCCCAGCATTGTCGGCTTGTCCGGCTTTCTTATAGAGCAGAGCGTCGAGGACATCGGATCCGGTCTTGACAGGCTGGGCGGTAAGATCGGTCTTTTCGGAGACCTCGCTGATGTACTTCTTCGCGGCTTCGATGTTTCCGCTTTCGATAAGGCGGCTCACCGCGAGCAGATGATTGTTTATATCGTGCTTTATCTTGCGGGATTCGGTGTAGCGTCGGTTTATTTCGTCGTAGTAGTCGTGCTCGGCGGCTTCACGGGCGGTGCGGATATATCGCGATACCGACAGGGGCGCGGCTACACAGACAACTGCCGCCAAAACTGTGGTAAACACCGCGAATACCGGCAGACGTGACACTGCGGCTCCGAAAATGTCAAGATTGAGATAGCGAATGAAAAAACGCTCAAAAGTGAAGAGAGAAAATATGTTGATCTCCTGCAAGACCGTCCCGAAGGCTCCGGAAATGTGCGCCGCCGCTTCAAAAACAGTGAACACGCCTGTCAAAGCTGCTGTCAATCCCCGGTGCTTCCGACGGCTCACAACGAACAGCAGAACGAGCGAGAAAAGCAGCACTCCGGCGAGCTTCGCAAGCAGACAGAGCGTGAGCATCATTCCCGTGCTTACCGCGAACGGACAGCTCCGGAACGGCTCG
Source organism: Ruminiclostridium sp. (assembly GCA_017941355.1). GTDB lineage: Bacteria > Bacillota > Clostridia > Oscillospirales > Ruminococcaceae > Ruminiclostridium_E. The sequence goes on from JAGAWN010000014.1 coordinate 7,546, forward strand.
TAGGACTGCACGGCCGCGTCAAGCTTTATCTCCCCGATAAGCGTTTGCGTCATTACAAAGTCGGTGAAATACATAGCCGCCGAGGAGAGCACAGCGATAATTACCGGCAGTATCAGCAGCCTGCGCTCCGGAGACAGCGTTGACCTTATACTGCCCGAAAATACCGTGAAGAAAGGTATCACAGCGAACACCGTCAGCAGCGCGAAAATGTCGCTCATGTGGTAGTTCACGAGCGCTCCCGGAGCGTTGCCGGCAGTCACGGCGAGCCTGATATTTTCAAGTCCGTAAAAGTCCTTCTGCGTCCTGACGATGTTGTTCTTGATCCATTCTCTGCTGCCGAAGATCGCGATATCGGAGAGCGTTTCCGCGTTCCCGGCGATGCCGCTCACATAATCACTGTAGCTTTCGGCGTACCCAAGCTTTGAAAGCGCGGTCTCATATATCTGTTGTTCCGTTTTCGCGCTCTCGGACATCTCCTTATAGTCGTAAATACCGTATCTCCGCGAAAATTCGTCGGTTATCGCCTGCGCTTCCTCGCGTCCGGCAGTCCGGTTCCTCGCCATTGTCTCGGCGGCGCTTATGACTTCCGTAAAATATTCGATTCTGTTTTCAAGCGCAGTCCTGCCGCAGTCCGAAGAAGCAAGCAGCTCTGACACGCGGCGTGTCTCGGCACGATTTTCGCTGTACTGTCTGCCGTAAATATCGGACGTCTGCAAATATTCCCCGGTGCAGCCCGCATACCAGAAAAGCACCGCGTTCAGCGCTATGACGGCGGCTGCCGCGAATAACGCGGGCAAGAGCTTTGATACCCCGTGCTTCATCTGCCGCCCACCCTTTTCATCACCGCGTACATGACGGGTTTTCTGCTTCGGCGGCTGAGCGGCAGGACAGTTCCTTCCTCAAGCTCCACAGTGTCGGAATTTATGCGCTTTATTCGGGGTATGCTGACATAGACGGACTTGTGAACTTCCACGAAATCGTCCTCCGAAAGCAGCTCGGCAAAGTGCGTCACCGAGCGCGTATCGGTGACCGTATTACCGAATGTATGAACGAGCGTTGCGCGGTTATCGGATTCAACATAAAGCATATCGTCGATGTTTATAAGCTGTATTCCGTCCTTTGTTTCAACAGCGAGAGTACGTTTTTCGTACAGTTGAGAATACAGCTTTTGCAGCACCTTCGGAAGTTTTTCGTCCATTTTTTTCTTGACTACAAATGCAAAAGCGTCCACGTCATAACCGTCGATAGCGCGGTTCTCATAGCTCGTTACAAATATCACGGGAACGGCGCAGCCGATGCTCCGCAGCTCCGCGATAATGCTTATCCCGTCCTCAGTCACAAGGTTTATATCCATAAATATCGCGTCATAGACTGCCCCGTCCTTCACGCTTTGTAGAAGTGCGGAGCCCTTGCCGAAATATGATAGTTCTGTCGGCATTTCCTTTTTCGAAAAGAAGTCCTCAACGGCATTCCCGATCTTTTCGGCATTATATCTTTCATCATCGCATATTGCGGCTCGCATTGTCTCATCTCCTGTTACCGTTTTTTATATTATACACCATGCGAAATAAAAATGCAAGACGAAAATAAAATGCTGTTGACCGTTAAGCAACGATCAACAGCGCTAATTGTATTGAATAAGTCTGTAGGGAAATCTACTTTTGCGCTCTATTCTTAAAACTCCCCCAAACCATTCCTCAAACTCGTCGAGCGTGATCTCCCCGTTCCAGCGCTAATCTCGTTTTTCACAAGCCTGATAATTCCAGAGGCGGAAAGCAACATACAAACACTACAAATTCACTAAATTTCAAAATACGATAAAACAATATAGCCCTTTTCATAAAAGTCTCGCTAAAATACTGAATAGTGAGTCTTTTCTATTTAATAACAATTTTATGATACTTTGTAGGAATCACCTGACATAAAACACATGTGATTGGATCTAAATTCATTTCTGTAGCAATAATGTGAAAATCAACCATAACATCAGTTTCCCAAATGTCAGGAAGATCGTCTTTAGGTATTTTACGACCACGAATGATATCACATTGTTTTATTTTTGTTGCTATTTGTTTTTTCTGTTCGAATGTAAGGCTATTATACTCTTTTATAACATTGTCAGCGGAACATGAACTTTTGGTAAACAACTGAGCAATATTATAGTATTTCTCAAAATCTTTTCTAGATATTATTGTTATTTTATTTTTCATTCATTTCCTCCCATAACAATTTTACATTTTTAAATTCAATTCTATTATGACTATTTAAGCGGGGTAACAATTGACAGATTCTTGAGCACGCTTTTTCCGAATTATAATAATAAATGCACTTTTCTATGTTCGCGTTATCAACCGCTTCAAATATATGAAAGTCGTTCCATGGGGAAAGCCCCAAAATTTCAATACAACCATCCATGTTTTCTAATTTGTCAAAATGGTAATCCTCACTAAATTTAATATAAGGGTTTTGTGCCTTTATTTGAATAGCTAATCCAAGATTTGCAGTAAGTGAATTTGAAGATGTGGTCCAACTGTCGATCTCTTCTTTTATTTTGGGGTCAGTTCTATAAGCCTCTGCCATTTTCTCTACGGACTGATTCGCCAATGTCGCTTGATGAATTTGAAATTCTTTATACTCACCACAGTGAGTAGTTATTGCATTAGAATATAAATAAAAATAATTTTCATCAATCTCTATATTTTTTATTGGTGCATCAGGAAGTTGATTTCTAAATGAATCAGCATTATATACATCATCAATTTGATTAAAGTCGCCGTGAATATGATACACCGTTTTATGCGTACTCAATTCCACGTTAGAGTCATAATTTGTAGTAAAAATACTATCAAATTCTAAAAGAAATGTAATAAATTTATCTGGAAATAGTTTATATAATTCGTTAATTTTTTCGTCATTGTAAATAGAATAAAGATATGATATTTCAAGTGCCTTTCGTACATTAAATTGTTCTGGATTTGTTATTTTTAGTTTATGGCATACCAAATCATGTATAAGATAATAGTCTTCAAAAGCTATATCGGTTACCTTTAGTGTACCTATTTTATCTTTATAATGTTCTTTAAATGCTGCTAATGAATTCTTTTCAGCCGTACAAGTAACATAAGAATCATACATACCATTAATTATACTACGTGATTCGAGATATAATTGGCCTATGAAACTCTTCATATAATGTGGACAGTCAATAATAATATGCGTAGGAAAGTCATCTCTTTCACAGTTTTTTACAATTCTTAATACTATTTGTTGTGATCCATAATCAGATTTTCCAAATTGAATATTAATTCCATTCCCAACTAAAAGATTTCTCATTTTTGTCCTCTCTAAAACAATTATTTATTATTCCTATTTTTAAAACTCCCCTCCAGCCATTCCTCAAACTCGTCCAGCGTGATCTCCCCACGCTGGCACATATCCCGTTTTTCACAAGCCTGATAATTCCACAACCGGAATTTATCAGGCTTTATTGTGCCTACCTGCTTGCGGGCATAGTAGCGTTTATAGTATTTCCGGAATACGGAAACAGCTTTGTCATTCTGGAGCTTTTCTTCATATTTCTTCTGTGCGGCGATCTGCTGACAAGTATGGGTTTCACCCTCACGGATTCGGTCACAGTATTCTGCGTTATAGTTACCTTTGACGATAAAGTACCGTCCGCAATTCTTGCACCTGTGAATCTTGATGTCATATTCAAGCATTTTCGTAAATTCAAGTTCCAGCATATCATGAATGGTGCAGCATTTATATGCAACTGACATAAAGAGCGGAACGCTATGATAAACTCCGACTTTTCCGGGAGCAAGCTCAATTTCTTTTTCTAGGGGACTCTGTTCCATGCTCGGAGTATTGCTACGAAGCTTTTTCAGAATAACGTCCATTGGCAAACGGCTGCACTCCAGCGATGTCTTATCCATTCTTGAAGTTATCCAAAAGGATTCCTCACGCTTGAATGATCTCGGAACCCCATACTTTTGAGCATACATTGCAAAACGTTCGTGTGCTCGCAACCCCGATAATTCTTCCGGATAGAACGCATCATCGAAAACAAATTTCAGACGATTGCGCATCTCCCGTTTTAGTTCGTTAAGATAGAAAATGTAATATTTCAGACTGGTCTCGGAAATCTCTTCAAGTTCAGGTGGAAATATTGCTGAATACAGCGAGCGATACATATACGGGTCAAGTGCAACTACCGAGCGCCGCATATATTCACATTCAAGATCACGAAGTTCATCTTTGTTACGGGCTTTTGGCGTAGTGATCTCTTTACTGATGTTGTTATATTCGAGATTCTTCAATGCTCCGTTTAACAAATCTTCCGGAGATGCACCAAACATCGAAAAGCAAAAATCAATCAATCCTTCTCCAATGGGAAATGTTATAAGAAGCCCGGCGAACGGATTGAACAGCGTCCTGTTGTTTTCTCCGTAATGCGCATTTAAATGAAAAACATCACGGTAAACATAATCACCTTTAAACTTTTTCGTAATATCCTTGTGACTGACTATCGGGAAGAACCGGTAGTCATCTTCATTTTCCGGAGTACCAATACGCTTCCCGTCATCATCAATCAAATGAGGACGGAATATTGCATCTATCAATCGCTGCTCAGGAGAATCGAAATTTCTGAGACGCTTGTACTCATTGCCTTCTTCGATAAATTCATAATCATCGTCAACATCTATGGTAATAGTCCGTGCAGCGGAATCAATATGCACATGATTGTAATAACCGTCGAATGATATGGTTTTTTTATTTCTGCGAATGAAGTCATATTTTTCTACCGGAGTCATTTCGTAAGTTTCGCTCATTAAACCTCTGAACCCCCTTTTTGAAAATTAGACAATATGGATTTTGCCAAAATCCCGTAATCAATATCGTTCTAATAAATATGATAGCAAACTCTTGATTTTTTGTCAATACCGTGCGATAATATATTTGAGCTCAACGAACAATATGTTCCGGAACATTTTCAGAAAATTAAAATCACAAAGGAGGAAAAGACAATTGCTATTTACCATTTCAGTGTCAAGATCGTATCCCGAAGCGCTGGTGCAAGCTGTGTCGCCAAAGCAGCCTACATCGCCGGGGAGAAGATCAAAAACGAGCGTGACGGTGTCACCCATGACTATCGTCGCAAGCATGAAGTCGTTCACAAAGAGATACTGCTGCCTCCGGGAGCTCCCGAACAATTTCGTGAAAGATCCATGCTCTGGAATGCTGCGGAACAGAAAGAAATTCGAAAAAACAGTCAGACTGCGCGGAGCATTGACGCTGCACTTCCGCGAGAAATATCACGGGAGGAGCAGATCGACCTTGTACGGAAATTCGTTGTCCACAACTTCACGTCAAAGGGAATGTGCGCCGATTTTGCGATTCACGATAAAGGTGACGGTAATCCCCATGTTCACATTTTGCTGACAACTCGCCGTGTCGATGCGGACGGGTTCACAACAAAAGATCGTTCGTGGAATGACAGAGAGATGCTGGAGCAATGGCGGGAATCATGGGCGGACTGGTGCAATCACAAGTTGTACTTCGTGTCTGACGAGCGAATTGACCACCGGAGCTATGCAGATCAGGGCATTGACAAAATCCCGACTGTTCATCTCGGTACGGGAGCCTGTGCTATCGAAAAGAAAGGAAAAAAGACAGATCGCGGGCTGTTGAACTTGCAGATAGAAATTGAAAACACAAGTAACGATATTGATAACATAAAGCAGGAAATGGAGCTAAACCGTCAATTCATTTCAGAACAGAAAGAGAAACATTGTCAGGCTTTCTTTGGCTGCTCTATCTCTGAAACCTGCGGCATTGTAGAAAAATATGACTTTATCTCTTATCTTGCAGAGGAAATGAAGAGAAGACAGGAACACTCTATTATTTCAAAAGTCGATGATGAATACTCAAGAATGATAATTGCCCGAAGGAATTCTGAACTTCTTAATGAAATAATAAAAGAGATGATGTCTGCAAGCGATTATGTTCACGAACACAAGCTTTACCCTTCCGGCTGGAGCAATATCATGAGAACATACAATGAACTCCGACAGAAGGAAGAACAGGAAAAGCAGAAATCCGAGATCACACCTGCTGAGCCGAAGAAAGATAAGCCTGCCAAGTCCACAGGTTTACGTCATCATTGATGTTGTTTTCACTCACATTATTTGCGCCGCTCCTGCGGCGCATACGCGCGGCTGTAGCGCGTTTTTCGTGGCATCGGGTAGATGCCTTTTTATCCAAAAGTCAAGGAGATGTGCTCCTTGCGCACACAAACGCGAAGCGTTTGTATAAGTGCGCCCTCCGGGGGCGGTTAGTTACTCAGTTTTTCTGATTAGTTGCACTCAATTATAATAATAGTCTTTTCAACTGATTGGTTGGCTTTCAACCGCCCACGCTGCCGGACGCTATGATCATCGATATTTTTCGCCGGCGTACCGAGAATTGCAGTAAAAGCAGTAGCGGGGATTGCACTTTGCAGATAAATATTACAGAAAAAGAAAGAGAGGAAACCACATGACAAGAGAACAGAAAACCGAAGCTCTGCGTGCAAGCATTGCCAAAGCGCAGAAAAGACAGCGTGAGCTTATGACAGAGGTCGATAAGACCGAGACAAAGCTCGCAAAGCTTGAAAAGGAGCTCCACGCCGAGCTTGACAAGCAGAAAACGCAGAACTGCCGTAAGATGGGAGAACTTATCTACGAAAAATTCGGGGATGACATTACTCCGTCCGAGTTTGAGGATATGATCGCGTTCATTTTCCTCAACGATGAGATCCGGGAGTATGTCGAAACCGAAAAGAAAAAGCGAAAGGCTGCGGAGGAAGCTATCGTAACAGATACAGAAATAACCGATACGCTTTCTGAGCAGTCACCGCCGAAAAACGCAAAATCGGAATTTGTTGCAAACATATTTTATGATGATGTTTCGGATTCCGATGATGACACTGATGCTGATGATGAAGATTAAAATAGAAAATCATCACCGCATTAAACAAAAGAGATAAGTTTGGGAGAAACAAGGAAGTTGCACTATTGCACGAAAGGAGCTAAATGAGAAGAAATGAATTACTCGAAACGACCGCCTTAGCACCGGAGGCGACTGCCTCCTCCGCTGCGCCGATCGCTACCACAACGGAGCCGGAAACAAAAACGGATTCCACACCGCCCGCTATCGACATTCCCGAAGAGTGCGCCGAAGCATTTATCGCCGCTGTCGAGATCGGGTACTACAAGGAATTTTACAGACAAGGCTTGATAACTGCGGATGAGTTAGATATTCTCCTGCAGTTGCAGAAAAAGAAAGCCGAAGAAAAGAAAAATAAAAAATCAGATTTAAGCGTAGCATAATTTTATCTATCCCCACAGATCCGGGATAGATAAAAATCCATATCACAGACGCTCTTATGGCAATCAAATAATTCTTGACATTAGTGTATGAAAGTGATATAATGGATCTGTGGGGAGATACTTTGTGTATCTCCGATTATCGGAGGGAAGGAGGAATATGAATAACATTAAAGTCGCGGCTTACTGCCGTGTCAGCACCGATCTTTCTGATCAGCTGCATTCTCTCGCAGCACAGATAAAATATTTCACGGAATATATCTCCGAGCATGAAGGCTGGGACTTGGTTGAGGTTTATTACGATGAGGGCATCACCGGTACATCTGTGAAAAAGCGTGACGCTTTCAACAGAATGATTGCGGACTGCGAGAACGGAAAAATCGAACTTGTCATCACAAAGGAAGTTTCGCGTTTTGCAAGAAATACCGTTGACACACTTTGCTTTACCCGTAAACTTACGGCACTCGGTATAAGAGTCATTTTTATGAATGACGGTATTGATACCAGTGATAAGGACGGCGAGCTCCGCCTGACGATCATGGCAAGCATAGCACAGGAGGAATCCCGTAAGATCTCCGAACGCGTCAAGTGGGGTATCCGTAGAAAAATGGAATCCGGTTGGGTATATGGGTATTCATCCATGCTCGGATACAAAACGATTGACGGAAAGTTAGAAATAGTACCTGAAGAAGCTGAGATAGTAAAACGCATATTTCACAGTTATGTATATGAAGGAAAAGGATGCCACACTATCGCAAATGAGTTGAACGCCGCAGGTCTTTTTACGATAAAAGGCAAGATGTGGCGAGAAGATGCGGTTTGCAGAATTCTGAAAAATGACAAGTATGTCGGTGATCTGACCCAGTGGAAACATTATTCAACTGATTTCCTGACCAAAAGAGTTTTGCAGAACAACGGCGATAATCCTGATGTACCTTTGATTACGATAAAGGATCATCACGAGCCGATAATTTCTCGTGAGGTATGGGATTTGGCACAGAAGCAGGTCTTTGAACGCGGTGAAATGTCACGCGAGGGCAGAAAGTTTTCTCAGCACTATTGGTTTAGCAGTAAGGTTTTCTGCGGAAAATGCGGATATACTTACAACATTACCGGAAAAACAAAGAAAATCAAACGCTCGCTAAGATGCGTAAACCGTTCAAAGTATGGTGCAAATCCAAGGGTCGATGCTAACGGTGCCGAAGTTGGCTGCGACAATCATGCAATAAATGAACGCGTGCTTGAAGTTTGCATGAAGCATATTCTTGAATATGTCCAGTTTACCCGGGATAGGATTACTAAAAGACTTCTGGAAAATATTTCTGAAATGCAGTCATGTGAACCGACATTCGATGTTGAACCGTTGAAAGCTAAGATTGAAGCCCTCAACATCAAAAAGAGAAAAGCTATTGATCTTATGCTGGATGAACTCATAACAAAAGAAGAACTGAAACAGCAGACAGCATACTACGATGAGGAGATTTCCAAACTTTCGGAAACTATCGCTTCAGGGCAGAATGTTGCGGAAAACCATAAGCGGCAGCTCGATACTATCAAGAATTATATTGCTCTTGTCGATCAAACGGCCGATATGGATACCGGTAGCATTAAAGTCTATGGAGAAATGCTCAAAAAGGTAGTTGTTTATGACAACTATGAGATTGATATTTTCTTAACATGTATCCCGTTCGGCTTTAAGATCAGGTATCATATTCACAAGTATAACAGAGGACATCAGTTCGATGTGTTCATAGACGCTTGCGAAGTCATTCCTTTATAAATATCTTTTCATATTGTTTGGACACTTTTACGCATCGGCTTTGATCAACGCAAATGTCGATGCCGCAACAGTATCAAGTGCGTTAGGGCATTCGGTCATTACAACCACGACATCAATCTACTGCCACACATTTCAGGAAGCGCAGGCGAAAGCCGGCAACGCTATTGCTTCGGTGCTTAACTTCACAACTAAAAAGGACAGCGCAAAAGATATAGCAAGTTAGAGCAAGCAAAAAACAAGAAAAATGGACATTAAATCTCAACAATGGACAAATAATGGACAAAATGGTGTCCGACGAGGAAAAAGAAAACCCGCCGAACCGCTCTACAAGCGGCTCGGCGAGCCCTAAAGATTGGTTGCGGAGATAGGACTTGAACCTACGACCTTCGGGTTATGAGCTGTTGAAAACCACATTTCATAGGCAGCCTCTAAAAACTTTGAATTTCTCAAAGCCGCTTACAATGCGGGTTCAAGAGCTGTCCGGTTTTGGCTTCGTTTTGATTGAAATGAGAAAATTCGCCCCATTTTCACCCCAAATCGGATCCTTTTCACCCCAAATTCACCCCACGACAACCCCAAGATTTTAGGCTTAAATTTGCCTCACAGAGGGGCTTGTCCACAGCGTGAGCAACCATTAATAATTGATACCGCACCCCAAAAGGGTATCCTTACCAAGTAACTATAATTATTATACTTCAACAAAACAATCTTGTCAAGCTTTGAACGCTTTCATCGGAAAGCGTTTTTTATATCTAACGAATGGGTTTTGCAGTAATATACTTTTGCAGCTTGCTCTTCGGCTTGTCCGGTATTGTAAGCTTAAGCTGCCCGGTTCCTATGAGCTTGTGAACATATTTGCTCATAACATATGCTATCGTCATCTTCCCCTTGAAAAGCTCCTCCAGTTCATCACGGCTGCGAGGAGTCTTGCAATAATCGAGTATCAGCCGCTCGTTATCATCAAGATAACCACCGCTGTGTGGCTCGGCATCGCAGTTATAAAGCGTTACTCTGAATATGCCTCGTTCACTCTCGAATTTCGGAGCGGGAAGATGATAGTCCTCCATTGCCGCAAGAACCGTGGGAATACCGCTGTATCTGTTCTCGGTCACTCCCATAAGCTCCAGAGCATTTGCTATGAATGGGTTGCGGGTGTCGGCTGATACCTTATCGAGCTGGTCAAGCGTCATTCTTCCGTAAAGACCTCCGGGGTTCTCGATCTCCAGCCTGTCGCTGTATATACGTATAGTTATTGGCGCAGAGTCGGTGTAGATACTGTAATCACGGTGTATCAGCGCATTAAGTATCAGTTCTCTGACAGCTTCTGTCGGATAGTCTGTCCTGTCATTCCGCTTTCCGGTCTCGGGGTCTATTATAGTCTTCTGACGGGTATTCTTGCGTACAAAAAGTATAGCTTCATCGAGCATCTGTGTGATAGTGCCGTCAATTCGTTTGTTGTCGATGAAACGCTCTCCGACGCTGCCTACCATACTCATCTCCGTTCCCGGGACAGATACAGCTGTAATGCAGAGCTGAGGATAGAATGCCTGAGGATAGTCGGAGAAGAGCATTATGCCTGCAAGTGTAGGCTGCTCATTAATTGTGAAGCCTTGCAGTCGGCAAATCTTTTCATCGGGAAGCGCCGAAAGATTTTTCTTCTTTATCTTTACATCAAGCAGGTACTTCTCCAATGCCACAGTCTTAAGGTCATCGGCAGCAGCTCGCTCCGTAAGGCGCAGCTCGTCCTGTATCTTCTTTTTAAAGGTTTCGTAGCTGTAAACCTCGTATTCCGACATCTGGCGGTCTGCATCACCGACCCTGACATAAGAACCCTTAAGCCTGCCTGCGCCTTTATAGAAGCACGGTTTCTGATAGTTGTCTATCTCCTGTATTTCAGCACATACAACGGTTTTGCCCTCAATATCAACAACAGTACACAGAGGTCTTACGGCAGGCTCCATTTGAACGCTCTGCTCCATTATCTTTTTTTGGAGGTCGGCAGCATCATATACCCCGCATACCTCATAACCGCTGCTTTCATCTATACCGAATACGATCTTTCCGCCGCCCTGTTGATTGGAGAACGATGAAAGCGTGTCGAATATCTTCGGGCATCCGACTTTTGCGGATTTGACCTCGATATAGTTGCTCTCGCTCTTATTCTTTTGTATCTGAAAAACAAGCTCGATCACTTCACTTTCAAGCATATCATCACCTCGCAATTAAATTATACGACTTTTATAAGAAGATGTCAATAGAAAGTTCTAATAAAAGTCGCATAAAATTATTTTAGGCGAAATATGTCGGATACTGCTTAAGAGATGATAAGCATAATAGAGATTGCCTATATCTTTTCTATAACACAGGAATGTTTTCCGCTTTTGGCATCGTAATTAACGCCAACCAGCAGTATTTCGCCCCCGAAGTCCTTCAAAATCACAGGATAGCTTTTGTCCTTTATCTGAGATATGGCACCCTCAGCGCTCTTGTTCCACTTAAGCTCGATTACAAGAGCCGGGAGCTCCGAGCCGCGCTTAGGCAGCATCACAATATCCGCCAGCCCCTTTCCTGATGCCAATTCCTCTATTTTGACATAGCTATCGTATGCAGCAATATAGGCAAACTTAATGATTGATCTCAGACTTTGCTCATTGTTGTAGAACTGGGGAGCATAGTTTTCTTTGCGTATTTCATCAATCGCTGCGGCTACATTATCGGCATTTCCCGCGAGAGTATCATTCAGTAGCTTCTGAGACCTTTTTATAAGCTCCAGCCACTTATGGTTTACACCCTTACCCTTAAGTATCCCGCGAAATTCGCTGCGAACCTCCTCGTTAGGGATACGCGCCGTATGAGTTTTATTGTTGAAGGTCAGATACCCAAGATGTATCAGCAGAGTGATAACGTCATCCTTACTGCCAAATGTCTCGAAGTCGTTCCGGAAGTCACTTACATCTACCTCGATTTCCTCACCTGTTATCAGACGCGATATGACTTCCTGCATACCTTCAAGATCCATATTGATATAAGTCTTGAGCGACTCGGCTGCCGATGTCTCCTTCCAGTATGAACGGCACGATCTTTCCTCCATTGCCCTCATCACGGAATAGGGGTTGTAAACAGCTCCCGAACCCGAAAAGTCGTACCCGTCATACCACGCCCTGACTTCTTCAAAACTCATATCATTGTTCCGGCACAGATTTATTACATCGGACTCGACAAAACCGGTATATTTAGCGAATTTACCGGGATAAAGAACAGAATACTCCTTAAAATCAGAGATAGCGGACTGTGAGCCGTCTTTTTTTATAGGCAGGATCCCTGTCATATATGCTGCCGCAACCACCTTAGGGGTAAGGTTTGCGTTTTTGAACAATCCCCGAAGAAGGTTGAAATATCTCTTCTGTGCCTCCGGATCATTTTTGGCTTCGCGTATCATCGCATCCCATTCGTCTATGATGAAAACGAACCGTTTCCCGCCGGTTGCTTCTACGCTTGCCGTCAATGCTTCATCAATATCATTGAATGGAGAAATACGCAGATATGTCTCGTTAAGTTCATCACATACAGCTTTGACGATCATATTAGGTACTTCCTTAAGTGAAGTACCTTCTATCTGTGCGGAGGAAATAAATCCGGTAATATCGAGGTATATAACATTGTATTGGTTGAGATGCTTTTCGTAATCGGGTGTTTTCGCTATTTCCTTGTCATCGAAAAGAGCATGAGAATCACATGAGCTGTCATAATAAGCGCAGAGCATCTTTGCGGCATAAGACTTACCAAAACGTCTTGGTCTGCTCACACAGGTCAGTTTATTTGTAGTTTCTACTGTCTGATTGACAAGTGCTATCATACCTGTCATATCCACATAGTCCGAATTAACTATCTCGGCAAACCCGCTTGAACCCGGGGCTACATACAATCCCATAGTTCTTCCTCCTTTCGGCTGTAATGCGCCTTGTGCGGAATATATCATTACTATAATAATACCACAATGAGGTGTCATTGTCAATAAAAAGTCTCGTTTTTATAGGGAGCTATAGTCACCTGTGCTTATGGCTTGATGATGCTCAAATATCTTAAGGTCTTATCTTGTCACTTCTCGGAAAGATTTTCCGGGAGAAGGCGTCAGAGGTCCCCGCGTAATAGAGAACAAAGACTGTACTGTTATGCAGTTTTGTGCATATCCATTTATTCCCCAACTTGGAAATGAATAGATTCAAACATCACTTCTTATAGTCCGTTCTCGACACAATGCTGTCAATGTAATTATTTTCTGCGCGTCTGCTGCCCCTGATAAATGTATCATAACCCTTAAGAAAATAAGTATAACCGCAATGATCTTCATTGTCGTCCCATGTAGTATCGACATAATACCATGTGCCTTCCAGCCTTACAGCGCTCCAAGCATGAGGTTCACCGTCAGTAGATCCGCCAGTGTATACTGCTTCATAGCCCGCAGCGTTACACAGAAGATTAAATACATCTGTGTAATCGGCACAAACACCCAATCCATTAACAAGAATATGATTTGTGCCGGGATGTTTCTTATTATACTCTTTTCTCGCCATTTCTCCTATTATTACTTCATATAGATCATAATCATACTGTGTGATTTCACAAAGGCTGTCGTGGAGAGACTTTATTTGCTCATAGGGAGTAGTTTTCTTAAGAGCTTTTTCAACAATGCTTTTTGCCAAAGCTTTAGCACTTTTTAGCTCGCTGTTTTTCAGCCCTATATTTTTAAGATATGGTTCAAAAAGTTCGTCAATGCTTTTAGCGGCGTTTTTCGAAGTCTCTATTAGTCTTGTGGCAGTGAAAGCGTTATTCCGTTCCTCGTCAGTTAGAAAACCGTAATGCCTTTTCAAAGGCAACGTAATTTTCTCATAATATTCCTCATCGCTTAGGATTTCGCACTCCTCAATTGCTTTAATATAGAGCTGATCAATAAGTTTGCTCCGTTCGCCGCTAATGATATCATCGGCAAGCTTTTTCTCACTTGCAGTCAAAGCAATATACGCAGGATGCTTTGTGTAGTCTGTAAGATATGAAACTCTTGAATGTATCTTTTCAAGCGTCTCAAAGCTGTTCCCGATGACGCTTTTAGTATAGGTATATACAGCGGGCTTATAGCCTTCTCTTTCGACCCTGACTTTGAAAGTCTTTTCCGTAGAGAATTTGAACTTTGTGCCGTTGTAAACTGCCGTCTTCGCTGTTGGTGTTGTGCCATCATATGTACAGCGAAGAGTAGTTCCCGGCGGTGCCTTGAACCATACACTTGTATTCCCGTCATTATATTGCGTTTTAACAACAGGTTCATGTGCAGCTTCAAGCTTATCCGTCGAAGCGTTAGCAGCACCTCCTATATTAAGGTCGATACTTTTTACTATGCCGGATGCTGTCATACAGTATATAGTTGTTTTTCCGGGTCTTACAGCTTTGAACTGGACAGGCTCATTTGGTGCGAGCACATCACCTGACATATATTTTATATTATCGTTTGTAGCCGTCCATATAAGGTAATCATTATCATAATCATTTTCACCTGTGATAGTGAATAATTCACCCGCATAAATATCCGATGACGAGATCCTAAGCTTTAAATAGGAAGAAGGATGGGTGATGTAGCTTGTGTTTATATGAACCAGAATTGAATCCGTGCCATTTTCGATAGTCAGGTCAGACTTAGTTGTGTAAGGTATTTCCTTACCATTTTCGGTTTTGATGTTAAACAAACCGGTCATAACAATTGAATCGCCGTTTTTGTTTATCTTAAGGAAGCGGTTTGATGCCGTCACTTTGGTATTGCCGTCAACATCCGCAAAATACTTAAGGTCAAAATCGACACCGCCCTTAAGGTACATGGCTCTGCCGCTCTCTACGTTAAAATTTGTAAATATCTTATCCTTATCGGCTTTATAATCAGTTTCGTAAACCAATGAACTATTGCTTTCCGCAGCCGAATTGACTGCCAGCACTGTTGTCATCATGGCTGCCGAGAACCCTATAGATAATAATCTTGTAAATAATTTCTTCATATATATGTCCTCCTTCTTTGAAAATTCCCTATGCTGGCGCGTCCCTGCGGCAGTTCGGGAACCTGATTTATATACGCTTTTTAAAGGAACCGGTTTAGTTTTATAACGTCGTAAAAGTCAGATACTCGTATTCGCTCTTGAAATCTCCGGAGATACTGCGAACTCTCAGGTCGTATGTAGTCTTGCTTTCGAGCCCGGCGAGACAGTTGATCCTTCTCCAGTCGTAGGACTTCCACACGCCATTTATAAGAATATCTACTTCGTAGGAGTTTGCATTATTCTGTTTGTTGAAAGAAATTCCGACGTATGTCGCAGTTATCTTTGTAACACGGAGATTGCTCACATGTCCGGCAGCAGTTTTTCCAGTAACAACAGCTCTTGTTCTCTTTCCTGCATCACCGAGACAAGCTATTTCAACCATATATCTCTTATCTGCGGAAAGACCGGTTATTGTACAGGTGTTTATATCTGCTCTTGTGATCTCTACATACTGTTTTACTCCGGCATTTGAAACTGTTACCACATATCCGCCGCTGTTTGGATTTATTTTCCACTTAAGGTCAATAGAAGTTTCTGTGCAGCCTGTTTGTTTGAAAACGGATATGCTGAGGTCCTCGGCTTTGGTCCTGAACTCTTTGCGTGCTTCGCCAACAATAGAGCTGCCGTAGTATGCGGTGATGAAGTAGCCGTATGAAGTACCGCTGTAAAGATCGCGGTCTGTAAATTCAAGCTTTTCATTGGCGTAAACGACTGCGATCTTATCCTTATTATCAGGATATCCGAGGCTGCAAGCCACTCGCCGACCTTTCGCTCTGCCCAGGAAAGCGCAGTCTGTTCGAGAAGCAGCTTTCCTTCTTTTTCATCAAGAGCCATTGGCTCATCGAACTGATATACAGCCGTGGTTAGGTATTCCGGAGCGTCAGTTTTGAGAACTTCGATAGTCTCCGTATTCGCAGATGCATTTTCCGGAATATCATTTACAGCACCACAGCCGGAAATGAGCAGTATTGCAGCGAGGACTGCAACAGTTTTATATACTTTCATCGTGATACCTCCTTTGTTCTACATACGGCGTATATACCGCCGGGTTTAGTTTTTTTCTTCTTTTTCCGATGTAAAAACATCTATCATAAATTTCGCACCCATTCTGAATCCTCGTATAAAATCATTAACGCTCTCCATTGCGGAGATGCTGTGCAGCACATCTTTGTACTCCGCAAGCATATTTTTTGTTTCCGGGAACCGCTTAAGAAATTCCTCCTCTGTCTGGGCGAAAAATTCAGTTGTTTTCCGATATTTTTCGGAGTTCGGCGCCGGCATTTCGCAGGGTACCAGCTCGTTATAGTAAAACTGTTCGATAATGCTTTTCACAAATTACCTCCATTCTCACCACAATAATGGGTGGCACCAGTATTTTTCAACTTCTTCTCTAAGATCTGATTTCACTTCTCGATTAATTGCATTAGATTCGCAGCAACGAACCAAAATGCTTTCGTCTGATTCAGGGCAGCTACTCAGCATCATCTTAAGCATTTGTCCGGATACCGAAAGAAAAGCACCCGACTTCACAAATCTGTATTTAAATGCGTCTGCGATAATGCAAAAAATCGGAGTATGTTTATCCATTCCTTTCAAATGCTCAAGAAACGGTTCAAGGACTTCATATCCGGCAAGTCGTTCACTCAGTCCTTGTATTGCGAACATATAACCTGTAAGTATTTCATTGACGAACAATCTTGTGATGATCTCCATACAGCTATTAGTTTTAACAGTAGAAACTATTATTTTCATTTTCTTATCCGAAGAGTCTTTTATCGTAAAATTGCCCAGAAAACTTATCACAGTACCCGATTTGCTTTCGCCGCCGGTTTTCTCCGCAATAACAGTAAAATCCCGATGCTTGTCAAGCAGCCTGCTGTGGATACTTTCGATCTCTTTTTTTTGCACCTTGGTCTTGCAAGTCGAGTGTTCATGTAAATGATCCGGTTGAATTCGTGTCCCATTTTTCTTAAGTACCCTGCAATATTATTAAGAAGCGCTTCTGCAACACCTGAAAGTATTGCCTTTTCACTAAGTTTAATATCTACGATAATTGCAGCTCTGTCATTATGCTTTAACTGCACCTGCTTCTTGAAATTTCCAAATCCGCCTGCAAGTTTGCAGGCAATACCGATCTCATAAAGCATTGGTTCGGACAGAATAACATCCGCATCAACTACCAGCGCAAACAAATACCCGACATATCTTGAATTATGCGTAATGCGTGCCTCGACAACATACAGGTTATTATCGCTGATGCGGTGAGTAGCTTTGACCCGGTATTCATCACCATTTGCAAGATTATTCTTAAAAGTATACTCTTTCAAAGAACCCATACCTCTCTTTTCTTACTTGTATTTTGCAACCTTTTCACAGTAAAAATCCTCGATCGTGATATCGACGTAGAACATGGAGTCCATGGGTGTAACTGTTATACCCTGTGTCATTCCGATTATCAAGCCGATATCGGAAATATTGAAGGAATAAAGTCCGAAGCTTATTATAGCGTCGTATTCTCCC
The DNA here is from genome assembly GCA_017941355.1 of Ruminiclostridium sp. Lineage (GTDB taxonomy): Bacteria > Bacillota > Clostridia > Oscillospirales > Ruminococcaceae > Ruminiclostridium_E. The sequence continues at coordinate 25,293 of JAGAWN010000014.1, forward strand.
GTGGGTTCGACACTCAGATCAACAATACCGCTCGGGTTCGTCCTGCAAACAGTTTCGAGGATATCCTTTACAGTATCCCATTTGAAAGGATCCACCGTTCTGTAATCCCAAGGAACATCGTAAGGTCTTTTTATCCTCACTATATCATCGGTGCGTTCAATCGTCATTTCATTGGTTGTCATCATCATCTCTCCTTTCACTGCGCTGCATAGCTGTACGACATGATCACTGTTTTCTCGTTGTCACCGGGTTTCTCAAGCGTTATCAGAGGGAGCCTCCCGACTATCTCCTCAATATAGTAAATATCATCTCCGGTAAGCTTGAAGGTCTGATCAAATAATGCGTTGACAGTCACTAAACCTCCGACTTCCGTGAATATGATGTCGGAAGCACCGAGGTCAAGAAAATATTCCCGCTGGCGGGAGCGATTGCTTTTTTCTGTGGTTTTCATTTTGCTGTACCTCCTTCTTCTGTTCATAAATCTTCTTAATGGTTAGAAACATGAATCTTTTCCAGTGACTCAATTATAACA
>JAGAWN010000141.1 GCA_017941355.1 Ruminiclostridium sp.
CAAGCTCATTTCGTCCTTCGGACGAACAAAAGTGCAAGGAAAATCCTGAAATATAAAAATTTTCCTTGCACTTTTGCAGCCAACAAATGGCTTCAAGCTGCGCTATGAAGCCATTTGTTGGCTGATGAGCAGACATTAATAACAGATGTAAAGGCTGTATGGGAATAACATTCGGCATAAAACGGAGGTATATGATGACTATTACAATGAAGAGGGACGGTGCGGAACTCGTTATAGCGCTTGAGGGCAGACTTGACACTCTGACCGCGCCGGAACTTGAGAAAGAACTGGAACCGGCACTTGAGGGCGTTGAAAAGCTGGTGTTCGATTTTGAAAAGCTGGAATACATATCCAGCGCGGGACTTCGCGTGATGCTTGCGGCGATGCAGGTAATGGAGGAGCAGGGCGAACTGACGGTGAAAAACGTATGCCCCGAAGTAATGGACGTGTTTGAAGTTACCGGATTTATTGATGACCTGACGATAGAATAAGGAGACCGCAATGGAAGAAAAACTTGATATTCGGGCGGTTCCCGAAAATCTTCCGCGGGTTCTGGAATTTATCGGGCAGCATCTTGAATCCTCCGGGTGCAGCAGGAGGGCAAAAGCTCAGATAGATGTGGCTGTTGAAGAAATATTCGTGAATATCTCAAGTTATGCTTATGATCCGGATATCGGGATTGCTCAGATACGCGTGGAGACAAGGGAAGATCCTCTTTCGGTAGTTATGAGCTTCATTGACGGCGGTAAACCGTACGATCCTCTCGCCAATCCGGAGCCTGATCTGAAAATACCGCTGAAAGAGCGGAAAAAAGGCGGTCTTGGGATCTTCATGGTAAGGAAAACTATGGACTGTGTGGAATATGAATACAGGGACGGGCAGAATATTCTCACAGTCACAAAGAATATCGGCTGAGATATGCCGCGTTTCACCGGCGGATCGCCTGCGTGCGTGAAATCAAAGAACCTCCTCTGCGCAAAAGGGAAGTGCGGCTACAGTGGTATAGCCGTTAGAAAAAGTGGTATCATGTTAAACCATGATACCACTTTGCTTTATATTTTTCATTAAAGAACTCTGTTATTTTGTCAGCTTCGATCAGAGGCAGCTATGTCTTTCTTAACGAAACTTATGCATCGAAGCAGCACATTATTCTCCTTTTAGAGCCGAAACTACTTCTTCAAATGCTGCGGACGGTTCGAGACCGAGAGCATTAAGCATACTATCTTTTTCCGTTTTGGAAGATCTCAGTATGTTGTTTGCGCGTTTTTCGGTAAGTATATCGAACGCTTTTTTATAAGTTTCACTGCTGACAGGAGAATGTGCCGAGTCTCCGTCAAGATCTGTTTTTGCTACGAGACGCAATAAAGCGATCTTTTTGGCTTCCTCGTCACTCAGCTCTCTTCCCTCGTTGCCGAGAGCGCGTTCCTCGCCCTTACTGAGAGTCATATCACGGGCTTGCTCTTTTATTTTTCCTACTTTGCTTTTAAGGTATTCATCTACAACCTGTACTTTGCTGCCATTTTGTCTCGGCTGTTCTTTACCTTTCTGATCGTGAACAGTATCTTTGAGGAAATTACCGAATTTCAGTACACCCCCAAGCGCGGATAAACCTGTACCAAGCATTCCGAGCATTCCTGCCGTGTTTCCCATAAGCTTTGACACACCCGTCAGTACCGAGCCTAACATTCCGGCTCCGCCTCCGAGCATGGTCAGAAAACCCTTTGTGGATTCTTTTCCGCGCTGTCCGTGAATGATCTCCGCCTGTCTCATTGCGTAAAGCTGAGCTTTCGCCGTGTGACGTTTTTCACGCTCCCGTTTCAGCTCAACCTTTTCCAGATTGCTTAACTCAGAAAAGTCTCTGCTTTTCAGTTCCTTGATTTTCTTCCGGCTCGATCTGAGTGCGTTATTGGCAGTGCTTTCGGAGACAGCTTTTACCGCTCCTGTTTGTAATGCGGTATCCTGATGGTATTTCTTTTCTTTCTTGTTGGCGATATAGTCAAGGACATTTGATGTAAACCCTGTAGTTCCGGCAGCAATATCCATTGCGCCGCCGATCTTCTGACTGCCGGAGCCTTCTTTGGTAGCCCGTTCCCCGAATAATCCGAGATTGGCACCGAAGCTCAATCCGCCTGCCGCATTCTGTGCCACACCGAAGGCACCGGCAGCAGTTCTGTATTTTGCGACGCTTCTTTTGTAACGGTTCTTGCTCTTTTTGACTCTGTAAAGGTTCGTTCCGGTTTTTATCCCATTGCTCAAAACCCCAAGTCCTGCTCCGACAGCTCCCGTATAGTCAGCTATATCAGCCGCCAGCTGTCCGTTAAGCACCTTGTCGCCAAATTCGCCTGATTTGGCGATTGCTTTGTCACCGAACTTACTGACAGCATTCTTCCCGATCACAGATCCGATGCCTTTTGAAGCCATTCCGACCGCGCTGCCTGCAATTTTTGAACCATAACCGAGAACAGGCTTTCCGAGAGCGGCACCCACCGCCCCCACAGTGCTTCCGATACCTATGGTCTCACCGATGCTGTCGATTGTTTTCAAAGCCCCGACACTCTTTGTGTGATCCAGTTTTTCGAGATCGACAGAACTCTGATTGTCGTGTTCCTTTTTCTTTTTGTAGTCGGTCACGAGTTTTTTCTTTAGTACGGAGTATCTTTTTGCGCTTTCGGTTTTCGCATCTGCGCGGATCCTGTCGGGTTCGTCATTATTGTCATCATTATCATCATTGAACGCATGCTTTGAGGGCTTCTTTTTCTGTACTATGTGTATATTCCCGCCGCCACCCTCCTCGGGCTGAGGTTCTTCCTCTCCGTTAAACTGAGGTTTAGACGGCTTCTTTTTCTGTACTATGTGCGTATTCCCGTCGCCTCCCTCCTCGGGCTGCGGACGTTCATCGTTCTGAGGTTCTTCCTCTTCGTTAAACTGAGGTTTAGAAGGTTTCTTTTTATGTACTACAGGCATATTCCCGCCGCTTCCTTCCTGAGGCTGCGGACGTTCTTCATTCTGCTCCGGCTCTCCCGATGCAATGACAGGAACATTTTCTTCATTCTGAGGTTCAATGACTGCGTTGTTCTGCTGTTGGTTTTCTACATTGTCATCTTGCTGTATATCATTGACAAGTTTTTCGTAATCCGGCATTATATTTATCCTCCGATCGTTATTAATGTCTGCTCATCAACCGCGAAAAGTCTTCATAGCGCAGCTTGAAGGCTTTTCACGGTTGCAAAAGTGCAAGGAAAATTCCCCATTTTTAAAATTTTTCTTGCACTTTTGTTCGTCCGAAGGACGAAATGAGCTTGACATCAAGGAATG
>JAGAWN010000142.1 GCA_017941355.1 Ruminiclostridium sp.
ACCGAGGTCAAGAAAATATTCCCGCTGGCGGGAGCGATTGCTTTTTTCTGTGGTTTTCATTTTGCTGTACCTCCTTCTTCTGTTCATAAATCTTCTTAATGGTTAGAAACATGAATCTTTTCCAGTGACTCAATTATAACATGACTCCGGATTAATTACAATACCCTTTTTTAGGGCTCGTACACAGCCTATTTGCGGGTTTGAAGGCTTTATAGTTTGTACATTAACATATTATCTCGGTTCAAAAATGATATATGATTGGCGAGAGTAAAAAAGAAAAGACAGACCCATTAAGAGCCTGTCTAATATAACAGTGATTATATTATGCTTTATAGTCTGAAGCTGATACTACGGGGAGCAATGAGGTGAACCCTGTTTCTACTCTGTGATCTTTGTCCATTGTTTTTTCGCCCTTAAGAAACCATTTGGTTCCCCATCCGCCATCGTCCCAAGTTACGTCTACATAATACCACTTACCATCAACTTTAACCAAATTCCACTCATGACCGCCCCATTTAGTTCCATCATAAGCGTATCCGGGTACTCTGAAACAATCGTAACCAGCAAGCTGACAAAGATAAGTGAACGCATCAGCGTATGCATAGCAGATGCCCTTACCCTTAAGGAAAAGCTGTCTCCAAGACTGATTACCGCCATATTCGGCGATGTCACAAAGCTCATCGTGAATAACCTTAAGTTGGTTATAGGGCGTATTCTCTTTAAGAGCCTTGGTCACTATTCTGTTTGCGATAGTTTCGATGGATTTTCTATCTTCTTCTGATAAATTGTAAATAACGGCATGTGGACTACTTATTTCGTAAGCAAGCTGAGCGATTGTATGGTCATTGCTGCTAATAGTAGGCTTCTTAGCTGTGCTTCCATATCTTACCTTGTTGAAAATATAGTCATACCACTTCTTTTGGATATCGCTGAGCTGACCGTACAGATATCTGCTCTTATAATCATCTATGAAAGAAACATTAGAAGGCTTAATTGTTGTATCAACATTCGATGTAGTGGCAGTGACAGGTGCAGTAGTAGCAGCTGTAGTCTGAGCCTTAGTCGTAGAAACGGTTGTACTTGCCTTAGTAGTCGCAGTAGTGGTTACAGCAGGCTTAACCGTCGTTGTTGCCGCAGTTGTAGTAGCAGGAGTGCTTCCACTTCTACTGTATATGATAGTTTCACCCGTGTAATAGATGACCTTAGCAACAGCCTTGCCATACTTATTGCCGTAAGTCTCTTCCCAATACTTGAAAGCGTTTTCTAATGCCTGATCCAGTTCCTTTGCATAGATTGTCTGGGTGAAAACGCCTGCGCCCATATCGTTCCATACGGAATTCCAGTCGTATTCCTCGTTGCCGTTCTTATCTACGTGGATCACATAGATGTGAGGGGGTTCAGGATTACCTGCAACAATTGCCGAAGTATACGCCAGTACAACGGTCTCGGTAGTTGTAGCTCTTGCTGTAGTCGTAGTTGTCGCGGCGGTCGTGCTTGCCGCTGTAGTAGTCGTTGTTGTAGTCTCAACGGGAACCTGTTCCGTTATGATCTCTGTAGTCTCAGCAAGTGTAGTGGTATCTTCTGCGATATCTACATCAACGTCCACAGGAACGGTAGTCTCTTCAAAAGATACTGTAGTAGCGGGAGTAGTTTCCTCTATTTCGGATACATCCGCAGTAGTTGTGGTTGTAGCTTCCACCTCAGTTGTAGTTACAGACGTAGTCGTCGTTGTTGCGGTTGTTGTAGTCTCAGAACTGCTTGCGTCAGATATCTGGTGAGAAACTACATTGTTCTGATTGCATCCGCTTAAGATAAGAGCGGCTGCGATGATTAAGCTCATCAGTCTGGTTGTCTTTTTCATTGTATGTCCTCCTTTTCAACAGATTGAGCTATTCTCAACCTTTTTCGCCTGTCGATTTCTTAAGGAGCTCAGTGTAATGTTCCTGCTGTTCTTCCGGGATTTCCAAAACATCCATAGCTTGTTTCACACTTAAATCCAGTGTTTTAGTAAGACTAATAATAGATCTTATCATTTGTTCTTCATATCCTTTTTTAAATGCAGCCTGTTCAACGGCATATCCGAACCCCTCGCCCATATTATTGCTCCACCCTGTATTTATTTTCTATAGTACTATTATAATAGTATCATTTAATTAACATATATTATAACATATAAATATGTGCTATGTCAAGTTATAATAGATATAAGATGTGTACGGGGAGGTCATATTATGGCAAACAAGCTTAAAATCACCAAAAGGTCTAATGTCAAGGGCGAGGACGGGTACAAGGTGTTCTCTGTGCGAATCAAGGAAGAAATAGTTGACAGCCTTGACGAGATCGCAGCTGAGACCAATCGCTCACGCAATGAACTTATAAACATGATGCTGGAGTTCGGGGTCAACAACTGCGAAATTGAAGAAAAATGAAGATCGTTTATACCGCTCCTATAAATAAAAAGGAAGTTAGAGCTAAAATAGATGCGGATTTTTTGATTTTTTATGTTTTGCACAATTTTTGAGCGTGTTTTTACACTAAATCGTTCATAGAAACAAGTGTATCATCATCGCAATACACACAATACAATAGTACGGCGCACAGGTTTAATTACTTGTGCGTTTTTCTATTGAAATGCACATGGAAATATGTTATAATTTTAGTGAATAATAAAAACATATTGTTTACACTGCACTATAGTCCAGCACGATATTTGTTGTATTTTCACAAATTTGAAAATATTTCAAAAAATTCCGTAACATTTTCGCTTCTCATTCGTTATTTAAGTAGAGGGCATGAGAACGAATACCGGACAAGAGGTATGAGATGCTTTCATTATACTTATCAATGGTCGGGAACGACGAGCAAAGAACGCTTGTCGAGCAGCTCTTTTCTGACTATGACCAGATAATGTTCCGAACCGCGTTTGCGGTGCTTCATAACGAGCAGGATGCCGAGGATGCTGTACATGAAGCATTTATCCGCATAATTTCCAACATTGACAGGGTGCGCTGCATTGACCCTGACAAACGAAAGAGTTATATCATCATCATAACCCGCAATATCGCTATCGACCTATACCGCTCCCGCATGAAACAGGTCGATATGAACGATACCGATATCGGAGACGAGGGCAGCGATGTTGAGCGTGATGTATTCGGGAAGTACGACTGCGAAACTCTGAATTCGGCAATATCAAAGCTTAACGACAAGCTCCGGCAGGTCCTTATCCTGTACTATTATCATGATGAACCCACGGGAGGTATAGCACAGATGCTCGGCATAAGCGAGGTCGCGGTAAGGTCGAGGCTTTTCAGGGCAAGAAAGGCTTTGTACGGCATCTTAAAGGGCGGTGAAGACGATGAAATATGATAGCTTCTATAAAGCGCTTGCAATGCAGGCTGACGCAGAGGAGAACACTGTGCCGGATATGCCGGAGCACAGGTTTTCATGGAAATATGAGCATGAAAAGAAGCTGCTCATAAAAGCGTACGAGAAGTCACAGTCGCAGAACGAGAGTGTAGCCGGCACATTCCGGAAACTGCATCTTCGCAGGAAAATACAGGTGGCGGTGCTTATCGCGGCACTTGTACTGCTGCTCACTGGTGGTTCGGTGTATGTAGCATACAATATAGGCGGCTTTGCCGGTTACAGACAATCTACTCACACAGAAGTCAGCTTTGAATGCTGGGAGGATTCCCCGAAGACATTATATCCGCATTATTATCTGACGTATGACCTGAAAGGCTGGAACAAGGAAATACTGTGTGATGAAACAGATAAATACTCCGAGATATATAGAAACAAGAATAAATATATCCACTATACCTATGAGACGTGGAACAGATATATCGAGAATAACCCGGAATCAGATTTTGAAGAAATGCACCCGGACGGTGAGTTTGTAGAAGGAAGAACCTTGCATCATATAAACTCGGACGGTTCCGAACGCCTGATATGGACGGACAGCAGGTACTGGTTATCTCTTGATTACAGCGGAATTACTTATGATGAGGCGGTGAAGATCCGTGAATCTTCATACGCACCGACATATCGGATAACATACGACATGAGCGATTGGGAAGAAGCGCTGATGTGTGACAACAGTACGATGAGGTGGGTCGTTTACAGAAAAGGCAGTGAGGAATTCAGCTTTGAGATATGCACTAAAGAATCGTATCAGAAGGTACACCTGAACACCGAGGGAACCGAGCTTAAAAACCGCACTGTCAACGGTCATGAGGGCATATACATCAATAATCCTGACCATGGATTCCAATATCTTGCTTATGATAACGGAGACTACATATTTGAGTTTGCTTTCACTTTTGAATATGATAAGGCTATGGAGATAATAAATTCGATAGAAATGAGATGAATGTGGGAATTATGAGTTATTTGGAGATATACAAAAAAGCTTTTGCAGAGTTAAAGAAGTGCTATCCTGCCGCATTTTTCACCTGTGCAATAGGAATATTGCTGACCTCGGGACTGCATCAGCTTAAAGAGTACTTATATCGGACTACGGCTGTGTGCGCGGGACACAATATCAGTCTGCTTCTTATATTATTGCTTGTTTATCTGGCTGCAAGTATCGGAGTTTACTTCTGGTCAGATGTCATTTTTGCCGGTGAAGCAAAGTTTTTCATGCAGGCAAAGTCCGGCAAGATAAATGTCAGAAACCTGTTTTGGTTTGTGAGCGGACGCGGAAATGCAGTGAAAGTGTTATGGAGAAAATATATACATATTTTTCTTGCCACGCTCATGCTCATAATACCGGGAGTTATTGTTTCTTATGATCTTATGCTTGTGCCGTATATGCTTTGTGATGTTCCGGAAATGCCCAAAGACCGCGCTGTGAAGATCTCCGAAAGCGCAATGGAGGGTTATAAATGGAAGTGTTTTGTTATGCTTCTGCCTTTTTATGCCATAACCGTGCCGGAACTTATAATTGCTGTTATATTGAGGGAAAACATGATCGCCGTTTATGTAGTGCTGTACATAATATCAAGTATAGTTAAACCCGTTCAGCTCGCAGTGATGCAGGAGTTCTATGAATTCATGAACGGTCGGATACTCGCCGCAGCAATTGATATCAACGAGGAAGAACGCCAAACCGAATACACCGTGACCGAAGAAGTTATTGAAGTGTACAGTACCGGGGATGATGAACACAATAACAGAATATTGACAGTATCGTCAGATGACCTTACCGGAAAGAGAATGTAACAACTTCGTAACCGGATTGTAATCGGTTTGTAATTGCATTTGTTCGATTTATGTGGTATAATTTGGGAAAAGGGGGAGGAAGCATGAAATCTAATGATAATATCGGAATTGTGATTATAACTATAACAGTCATATTGATCCTTGCCGCTGGAATACTTGCATTTCCTCTTCTTTTCCTGCGAGGTATGGGCTGTCCTCCTCCTGACGACCGTCCCACAACAACTGCCTACGAATCCCGTGTCATGACACGGGATGATAACGGAAATGTTGATTTTTCCGCATTATATGAGATAAATGATGATATTGTCGGTTGGCTTACGCTCGGTGATACAGAAACTCACGACAATGGTATTGATATGCCGGTTGTACAGGCTGACGATAATGTGTTTTACAGCGAGCACGACTTCGACAAGATGTGGTACTATACGGGTACGCTTTTTGCTGACTGCGGCAACAGGTTCAGCGGGCATTTTTCCGACAATACCGTCATTTATGGGGTAAGCTCGGGCAATTCCAATGATTACGCCGGTGCGGTAATGAGATATGTGAACGGTACCGACACTCTGACACCGCTCGAATACTATAAGAAATACCCGACGATAACATTTGAAACTCCGAATGAAAAGAGTATATGGAAGATATTTGCGGCGGCGCACCTTAACGAAAATCCCTCCGACGGTGAAACATACCCTTATGCTCAGACAGATTTTGCCGACGAATACCGCTTTGAGACTTACATACTGGATATTATGGAGCGCAGCGTGTTATGGACTGATGTTGACCTGCAATATGGGGACAAGCTGCTGACTATTGCGGTACGTTATAACCCGTACTCGTATGACAAGCGGTACAGTGATACCCGAGTAGTAGTATTCGCACGACAGGTGCGTGGAGGCGAATCGGAGAATGTTGATGTCGGTAATGCAAAGCTTAATCCAAAGTCTTTGGATTATCGGGAAGATGTTTCCGAAACACAGAAAACGGAGTATGTTCCGCGCAACTGGGACGCGTCTCTTCTCAAAGGAAGAAAATACCCCGATGAGCATATATTTGAGGGAACTGCTTATGGTGAATACAGTGTTTATCTGCGGGTTCCCGAATCTTGCTCCGACGGTCAGCAGCTTGAATTTCCCAAAGCCTATGTTGAGGTCTACAGCCCATACAGACTTATGGCATCACAGGCTTTTTCGGTTCCCGATGCCGGAGTTATAAGCTGTGACTGCGACAGGAATGTAGAACTGCGGATGTTCCAAGGCAATTATCTCAGTTTGATAAGCGTGTTCGTGCCTTATACAGAGAACGGTGTGCGATACTATGAAACGCATCTGTACTGGACAAATCTGAAAGAGATGTACGAGATACCGGAAATTCGCCCGGAGGTGCTTTCACCGGACGACCTGTACCTCGATAATTTCAACATCTTGAATATTACCGGCGTAAACGGTGAATATACAGCTTACCGCATAGATCGTGATGACAAGACAATTCATAAACTGAGCCTTAATGAGCCGGAAGGGTCGGTGTCAGTCAAAACATTCGATATTCCATTTAAGATCAATTCTGAAAGAGGAGAGAATAAGACGGATATTTCACCCGATGACCTGTATTACTCTGTCGGATATGCGTACTGCGTAGCGGCTGAGCTTGATGCGGAGAACTTCCCGGACAGTGCTGCAAGCGATATCACGCAATATAACGGCGGAGCGACTTTCCTTGATATACTGAAAAGCTGTACCGCAGGCGGGAAAATAGATGAAGAACTGTTGGCACAGTCTGCGAAGAAAGTGAGAGTGTACGGGTATCTGGATAACGAACAGAACGATAATATAACATATTATCGCATAGACAACGACTGGACAGCAGGTATAAGCGGCAGCAAGGTGTATGCTCTTACCAAAACAGATAACACACCGCTCGGAAAGCATTTCACTGCTGCTCGGAATGTCATACTTATGCTGTGGAATGCGAAGGATTCCTACAATTTTGAAAATGTAAAATACACTTTTGTTATTGATCACTGGTTCGATGATGATATGGACACTCTCGCGTATCTCGAAGCCGAATGCGCCGATGAGACAACTCTTGACTTGATGATGAGATATTTGAATGAGTGCGGCTGTGATCTCGGGGGATTTCTTGGAGTTGTAAACAGATATCAATAAAATAGAAGAATACTATAGATAAGAAAAGAACACTTGCGTTTTAGCGTTTCTCGCCATTATAATATCTCTCTGTTCGTGAGATTTTCTGTGGGAGCATTATGAGAATGCTCCTGATAAATGGAGACATCAGTGGCTGCATTCAGACAGAGAAGCTGTCACAGAGGCTCTGGAGGAATTCATTGCTGCTGAAGACGCAAAAGATCGTGAAGCATTGAAAAATTTGTTTCGTCGAATGTCTATTATTCCGATGAGTTAATAAGCAACTTGACAACTTTCTTGATTGAGATAGGATATGATCTGAGCGGTCTCAGCAAAGAGGTGATCGCAGACAATGAATTTCATTACTGGGAAGAATGGACGGACGAAGGCATCGAAATATAATTTTCATATAAAGCAAAGCATGGTCTTACAACGGCAATGAACACCGAAGGCAGCACAGTAACCAATGTCACAATAAACGGTCATGAGGGCATTTATTTTTTGATACAGAATGAAACCCATTGTTTTGTCTGGGACAACGGCGATTATATTTTTGAACTGATGTTCTCGGGATTTGATTATGAAACTGGAATGAAAATTGCGGAGTCTATAAGAAAAGTGTGAGGGATCACCATATAAGTTGGTATTTATGAAGAGTATAACCAAAAAGCGAATTATC
>JAGAWN010000143.1 GCA_017941355.1 Ruminiclostridium sp.
ACAGTTATCGCCTTATCCACTTTAATCGGTATGCTATTGTCCTCTTCATGTTTCCAATCCAAGTAAGCCGATTGTTCCCGTTATATTCTTCTAATAACGCTCCCCTGTAGGGAGAATACATTTGTGCGTTTAACAGCGCACTATGCGTAACATATTGTCCTCGCGCGGGTCAACATTGCCGCCGTGTATAGCTTCACTTCTCTTTGCAAGCACTTTCATGTACTGCTTCTGATAATCGTCGGGCTTTGCTACAACAACTATCGGTTCGCCGGTTTTCAGTTCCGGAACTTTGAGCTGTATCATATCCTGCGTCTGAATATCCGCAAACTCCTTGTACATCTGCATGAGCTCCGGGATATTCACGAATTTTGAAAACCTGTTCTTCATCTGAAAGCCGTTGCCAGCAGGCTTTATTTCAAGCTGCGACACGACCTCTCCGAACGTGCTTGCCCAATCGTCGAATGTTTCAAGCCCTGCCTTGTCCAGTAAGTCCGGACGCAGATAGCGCTGCATTACATAGAACTCCACCATGCTGTTACTTACTGGTGTTCCGGTAGCAAATAAGATGTTACTGCAGCCGTATTTCTCGTTAAGATACTGCGTTTTCATCAGCATATCTTCCGACTTCTGCGCCGCCGTTGTCTGCACTCCTGCGACATTCGACATTTTTGTTGCCACAAAGCAGTTTTTGTAATAGTGAGCTTCGTCGCAAACAAGATAGTCAAAGCCGAGCTTTTCAAAACACAGCGAATTATCCTTTTTCGAGGACATCAGCTTTTCAAGCCGTTCTTCTGTCTTTTTTCTCTGCCGCTCCAGCGCCTTGACGGAAACTCTGTCGGATTTGTCAGCGTCCTGCAATGCTTCAAGTATCGTGTCAAGCTCTTTCTGCATAAACATCTTGCAATACTCATTCGACATCGGGATTCGCTCAAACTGCTGAAATGACATTATTACTGCGTCATAGTCGCCCGTAACGCACCTTGCTATGAACTGCTGTCTGTTGTCTTTCGTGAAATCCTCTGGACGAGCCACAAGCAGCTTTGCGTTCGGATACAAGCGCATCCATTCACTTGCTGTCTGCAAGGTGAGGTGCTTCGGCACTACCACGCAGGCTTTGTTTATCAGTCCCAGACGTTTCTTCTCCATAGCCGACGCGATCATCTCAAAGCTCTTTCCTGCACCTACGCAATGCGCAAGCAGCGTATTACCGCCTAACTTTGCACGGAGCACCGCATTTTCCTGATGCGGACGCAGCTTTATCGCCGGATTCATACCGGGGAACGACTGATGCGATCCATCATACTCGCGCCCGCGGATAGCGTTGAAAAGGTAGTTGTAGCGCTCAACGTATTTCTCGCGCCGAGCTGGATCGTCCCATATCCACTTTTTAAAGGCTTCCTTCATCAAACGAGCCTTTTCCTTTGCAAGCTGTGTTGCTTCGGGATTTATGACGTATGACACCTTTCCTTCATCGTCCTCAACTCTGTCCTTTATGACAATATCGCGCTGGTTAAGCAGGTTCTCGAATATCTGATAGCTGTTCATGCGCGCCGTGCCATAGCTTTCTGTAGCCGCAACAGAACGGTCCTGCCCCTTGCCCTCTATCTTGTATTCTCCGGTTTTCGTGCGCGTTATAGGGTGATCGAACTTTCCTACCCTCGCACCTGCATAATCACGGAGAAAACGGCAGTAGTCATCAATATCTATCCAGTTAGCACCTATACGCACGGAGATCTCACTTGCTTCAAGGTCTTTCGGTATGACCTTCTGCAATGCCGCCACATTCCGCTTAAAGCTCTCGTCTATATGGTCTGCAAACTGCTGTGCTATTTTCAGCTTCTCACGGACGTTGCCCGAAAGATACTCCGAAGCGTCCACATAGCCCGAATACGAGGCATCATCATTTATTTTTGCAGGATCGCGGAATATCTCACTGCCGAGATCGGCTATCACCTTTTCGGGAGCATCACCCACAAGCGCAGCCATGTATTCAATATCTACCTTGCCTTTGCGGTCAAGCGACACCTGCAATGCTTCCTGCGCTGTACCGACCGAAGTTATCTCCATTTCAGGCAGTATGGTTCTTTTCGTGAATATTTCGGACTTTTCGACGGTTTTCTTCTCCGCGTCGATAATTTCCAATGCCGCAAGGATATTGTAATCATCATCGTGCCGGAAAACGCGCTCATTCGCGCTGTCCGTAATATTACCGAAGTTCTTTCTGAAACGGTCATAAACCCTGTTAAGCTCCGCCTGCAAGGTGTGTAATTCTTCATCGGTGCAGCCAGCCGCCTGAGCGTCAATGACCGCCATAGCTGCAAGCCGGATATTGTGCATACCGATCATACGTTCAAGAGCCTTGCCGGTCTCCTGCACCTCAAGCATTACCTCATTTTCGCGGTAATAGAGCTTCCCGTCAACGACTGTATGTGTGAAGTTTCTCACGGACGGGTCTGCAGGTATCATATTAACAGTTCCCTGCTCCTGTTCTTCACTTCTTACCGTTTCGATACTTCCCTTTATCTTCGCAACAGCCGCTTTGAGCTGCTCCGCAAGCGGAATATCGCTGTCAGCGGTACACACCGTAACCTTACTGTCCGGACCATATTTTCCTCTCATGCGCTCGTCCCATTCCATAGTTCCAAGCACCATATCCGGATTATCGACAAAATACTGATTGCACGGAACTCCGTCCTCGGTCTGTCCCATGTGTACCCAATCGGGAACCTCCACGGTAAGAGTATCACGCTTTTTGAGGAAAATAATATCGGTAGTGATACCGTCCGCGTCCTTGAATGTTCCTGCCGGCATACGCACCGCACCAAGCAGGTCGCAGCGCTCCGCAAGGTATCTTCGAGCGGCTTCGTTGAACTTATCCATAGTGAACTTGCTTGTTACAAGTGCGACCACGCCGCCGGGCTTTACCTTATCCACGGATTTTGCCGCAAAGTAGTCGTGTATCTTGAAGCCGAGCTTGTCATAAGCCTTATCGCTGACACGGTAATCTCCGAACGGGATATTTCCGATAACCACATCAAAGCTGTTGTTATTGAACCGCGTCTGCTCAAATCCCTTGATCTGTATGCGATCTTCCGGGTACAGCATTTGTGCTATCCTGCCGGAAATGCTGTCAAGCTCCACACCGTACAGTTTGGAATGTTCGTGCATTTCTTCTGGCATCTTCGAGAAGAAGTTTCCGACACCCATAGACGGTTCAAGAATATTTCCGTCCTCGAAGCCGAACTGTCCGAGAGCCTGATATATGCAGTCCGTAACCTCCGGAGGTGTATAGAAGCTCGTAAGCGTTGATTCACGAGCAGCGCTGTATTCGTCGGGAGTAAGCAAAGCCCGTAACTGTGCCTGTTCCGCTGCCCAACTGTCGGGAGCCGCTTCACCCAGACTGCCGCCTGCTCTGTCTGCCGCCAAATCCGTAGTAAACGCCTGCGGTATGCCGCCCCAGCCGGAGTATTTCGCCATTATAGCCTGTTCTTCGGGAGTAGCAAATCTGTTTTCTGCTTCGACTTTACGGAGAGTTTCAATAGCCGCGACATTAGCGCGGAACTTTGCCTTTGCACCCTTGACCTCGCTGCCCTCATGATAATGGTATGTGACCGGAGTACCGGTTTTCGGTTCTTTCTTCGGTGTAATCATTATTTCGGGAGCATTGACCGTAGGCACAGCAGCAACAGGCTTTTCCTGCTTCTTAACTTCTGCCGCAGGTTCTATGACCTGTTCTTCCGCAGCCGGTTCAGTAAGGTGTTCGGGCTTATCGACCTCAGCCGCTGGTTCTGTCAGTTTTTCTTTCTCACTTTCCGTAGCCTGTTCTGACGGAATATCGGCAGCAGGAGTATCAACCTCGGTCTGCGAAATTTCCGTTGCTGCAGGAGTATCTATTTCCGTCTGCGCTGTTTCCTCTGTTGCATGGGCTTCAACTGTTTTTTCCGTCTGCTCGACATTATCATAAATGCTTGGCAACGAATCCAGCTTCAAGCGTTCAAGATCACCCACGATCTCGTCTATGCTTTCAGCATTGCACAGTCTCAGGAACTCCTCAGTATCCTTTATCTGTATGACCGCATTTGTGGTAGTAGCCATAAACTCGGCAGCAACAGCTTTCAGCTCCGGTGTTTCTCCGTATGTTTCCCATAAGCCGCCATCTACAGCCGTGAGATCACGTTCGTAAGCGGTGTACTCTATGCCGCCGTCCTTGCGTTCAAGAACAATGAATGTTTCATCTTTTGCGTCCATGAATACCGCTTTGTCAGCGGGATTTATCATTTTTTCCTGCACAGGTGCGTCGTTCTGCTGCGAAATGCTCTCAAAAGCCGCAGCCTTCAATTTTGCAAGCTCCGCCGGAACATCGAGCTCAGTATTCATATCCGCTATTTCAAAAAACATATCATAGTCGGTTATTTCAACATAGTTCGATATTTCCGAACCCGAAAGCTGTGCGACTGCTTCGGAAAGCTCCATAGCCTCGTCCATTTCCCACACACCGCCGTCAATGGGCGTTAAGTCAGAAGCATAAACCGTGTACTCTATGCCCTCATCGACCTGCATTACGGAAACAAAGGTCTCGTCACGAATATCCATGAATACAGCGGCTTCTTCCTCGACTTCCGCAGGGAATACCGGTTCCGGTGTTTCTATGTTGTCGGGCATATTGTTGAATGCGTCAGCCTTCAGCTCCGAGAGCTTTGCAGGAACTTCGCCGTCATATTCCAGTTCTGTAAGCTCCGAAAACAGCTCTGTATCGCGTATCTCTGCAAGATTTTTCTGCTCAGTGCCTATGACCTGTGATGCTGCAAAACGAAGATCGGCAGTATTCATATTTTCCATAATGCCGCCGTCTATGACCATAAGGTCGGGAGCGTATATTGCGTATTCCACTCCGTCCACGGTATTCGCCACATAGACAAAGCTCTCGTCGTTTATGTCCATAAAGATAGCGGAGCGCTGCTGTATTTCGTCGGTTGCTGTCTGCACGGGGGCAGGCGTTTCCGGCTCCTGCTCAATTTCGGCAGTATCGGGAGCCGCCGGTTCTTCTTCCTGCTCTTTTTCGACAGATTCCGTGACCTCCTGCTCCGGTTCTTCCTGTTCGGGCTCGTCAGTTTCAGCCACCATCCCCTTTTTGGCGAGAATATCCGAGTAGTCGATACCGTATTCATCGAGAACCTTCTTTGCCTGCTCAAAGCTGTACTGTTCAAGGAAACCCGTCGGGTCGCATCTTTCAAGATCACGCTTTGCGTCCTTTATGCGTTCGTCTATTTCAGCCTGCGATATATATTTTCCTTCGGCTATAAGGCGTTCTATACGCTCAGCGACCTCGTTCCACTTCATCAGAATACTGCATTTTACCTTGTCCAGTGAAAAATCGGTTTTGGTGTAGCGGATTCCTTTTGAATCGTGCCATTCGTCATAGCCCATTCTATTTGAACCACCATCACCATAAGCCTGTTTTAGAAAGGCTATACGCTCCTTTTCGTCCTCATGCTGTTCAAAGAATTTCGCAATATTAAATTTACCGTGACTGTAACCGTAGTGCTCAAGCAGGAGCTTGTCCTTTTCATCTTCTGTAATAAAGAGCTTCGGTACATACTCAAAGTCAGACTTTGTGAGGAATTCTGTACGCTGCCTTTGCAGGTCTTTCAGTCGGAAAAGTGATTCTTTCGGTTTGTGAAAGCGAAACCGCATAATATCCGGATTTTCCTCATATTTCCGGATAAACTCCTCCATGCCGGAGATATATTTTGACAGCGTTTCGGGGTCTGCAATATCAGCCATAATGCGATTGTGGGAATCGGGAAAGCCGCCCTTGAACTGCTCATCAGGTATGAAATACTGTACACCGGAATCGCGGTCAATGTCCTGATGGATAAACCACAGCTTTTCAGCAAGATCTTTTATCTCATTCCCGACCGACAGATCTATCGCGTCCTGCACACAATACTCACCGTTTTTTAGCATTTCGCCTATGCGCTTTGCAGCATCTTCCCAAGTGATATGTTCTTTGGTAACAATATTGAAAGCGGTCTCTCCTGCGCCGAGCGTTATTCCGTCTTTATCGAACCATACCGACAACTGCGTTTCGTCCGGCAGATAGAAGCCGCGTCCGTCTGTTCCAAACTCTTTACGGAGGAATTCAGCATTTTCTGCATCTGTCTTGCCAAGCTGAAACTGATACGCGATACGTTCAAGGCTCTGCGGCTTTCCGCTGCCACCCCTTAACGCATAGTCGATCATATCCTGCGTTACATTTGTTGCAGGATATATAAGGCGCAGCTTATCACGCTTTTTCGGCTTCGCCGGTGCTGCTATATCCACAGGCTCACCAAAGAACGAAAGCTGTTCGCCTCCGGACACGGGCGCAGGTTCAGACTTCCTTGCAGTCTGCTTTTTCTTTGCAGGCGGTGGAACATCAATGACCGGAGCTTTTTCGGGGATATACTCAAATCCCTGCTGCGTCAAGGCTTCCTGCCAGTTATCATAGATGTGCTTGTCCAGTATGCCCTTATCTGTCTCACGGGAAAGATGTATCATATTGTCGGTCTTTTTCTCAACCTTCCACATCTCCCCGTCAAGACGGATATTGTCGCCCTCGTCAAGATCATCGGCATAATAACCGTTTTTATCGTGAACGATAGGCGAACGGTAAAGCTCAAACTGCTCCAGATCGTATGTCTGATAATCGTTCAGCTTGTAAGGCTTCTGCCCGTCCATGATGTATGCAACATCGTCCTCGGTGCGCTCGACCTCCGCTTCAAACTTTCTGCCGCCCACCTCACAGCTTGCATATATTTTATCCTCTGTTTCATCAGAATGAAAAGAATAAATTATAAGCGTATTGCTGTCCGAACGGCTTGCAGACGAGCGCGACGGCTTTTTATCCTGCGTTCTTTCGGGATCAAGGTACTCGCCCTTTTCAATAAGGGACGCGGTAAGCGACTGCACCAAGTCCCAGCTAAGACCGGATTCTTTTGTACGGGAAAGGTAGCTCCCCTCCCAGACATTCAGACCGTTATCAAATGTCTTGTAGCCGACACGGGCGCTGCCTATGTCAAGCTCGCTGTAATCGGGATTTATCGCTGTTTTCATAAACTCCGCGCGCTTTTCGGCTTCAGGATTTTCAGCGAAGAAAGCCGCGATCTCGTCTTTTTTGACCTTGAAAAACCTGTCATTCTTTATTAGCGCATTTATAAGGAACTCGTCCGTCATAGGCGGCAGAAGTCCGGTATCAATATAGCTGTTATTGATTATGACCGGCTCGGATTCCGTAGGTTCCTCCTCGTCCGTGTATTCGGATTCCGGTGTTTCAGCTTCTTTCTGCGGAACATCAGCGGTTTCTGCCTGTTCATCGGGAACCGGCTCCGGTTTTTTCTCGGTCTGCTGTTCCTGCTCCTTCAGCCGCTTTTCGTTGCGTATAGCGGCTTCCATAATATTACGAATTTCCTGCTGCTGTATCACGGAATAACGGTCAGCAATAAAGCGGTTGAAAAACTCAATTGGAGTAATCTTCATACCCTCCGAGTCACCGAACGCCCAGCCCGCGATCTCGTAATTATCGAGACTGCGGTTAAAATCCGCGTCCAGCCTCATCTTTTTCAGAATATCGGGAGTTACATTCTCAACTGAAATACGACTTCCTTCATCACCTGATGTTCTACTGTCAGCAGGCGCATTTTCTCCCACTCCCGAATTTCCTGAAAAGTCATCGGACGGGGATTTTCCGCTCTGTACAGCCGGTCGAGCTGCTGAAACCGTGTCTCCGCTTCTTCGTCTATCTGTCGCGGTATCAGCTGCCACTTGCCCTCCATTATGTATATCTGTACTTCCGACGGGTACTCCAGCAGTACCCACTCCTGCCACATTCTGCCCCACCGACCTATCGGTCTTTTCAGCAGAGCCGCGATCTGCGGACTGCGTGTGTACTCCGTTTCTGACAGGATCTGACCTGTCGGGTTCATTTTCTCGCTCATAGGTTTGTTCCCTCTTTCTTTTCTGAATTTGTACGATCTCATGCTCTATTTCAAGCAATGCGTCCTTTGCCGAGCGCTGAACAATGTCGCAAAAACGGATAAGGTCACGGGTATCCTTGAACATATCCGCAGCGACAAGATTTATCCCGCCCGACAGCTTCATACCGCCCTCGATCTCGCAGCGGTTGGAGACCACAAAGCGCACTGCCGAAACGAGCGACTTCTGATATTCCGCGACCTGTTCCTGTGACAGCTTCATCTGTTCCGTTGCATACTGCACATCGTCAAGTCTGCCCTTGATACTGTCAACGGATATGGTCGCAATGGTCTCCTGAATGTTTTTACAGTCCTTCCCGTACTTGTCGTTTATGACTTCGGTAATATCCCCGGCAATATCCTCGGTTATCTTCCAGAGGTCGGGTATCTTCTTACCGTTCGTCTGCGTAATATCGAACAAATGCCTTGCGGATGTACCCTCGCCAAACACGGAAATACTGTGCTCGCCTCTGTTCACGACCCTTCCGAGCCTGTTCCATGTTTCGAGCGTTGCGACCTTTGTTGCGTTCGGGTTCTGATAATATATCAGAGCCGCGTCCGAAAATGACTGCTTGTACATTCCCGCCGAGAATCGCAGAAACTGCGCGAGCTCCTGCTTGTTCTTCATCAGACGGTTTGTTATTTCCGTCCAGTTGTAAAGGACGGTATTGTATCTGCTCAATTTCCTACCCCCATTTCGTATATTTATCTGAAAATGTATTGACTTTTACTTAAAATTATGCTACAATTATTACAACAAATATTGCAGCAAAGGAGCTGATCTTATGCCGAATATCCGTCCCGTTTCCGATCTCCGGAACTATAACGATGTACTCAGCGAGATAACTGTTGATTCTCCCGTTTTTCTCACAAAAAACGGCAAGGGTCTTTATGCTATCGTGGATATGAAAGAATATGACAAACAGCGCGCAACCATTAAACTCCTTTCCGAGCTTGCAAAAGGCGAAGCGTCCGCAAGAAAACGCGGTTGGCTTTCCGAAGAAGATGCCGACAGACTTATTGATGAACTATGATGAAGTTGGCAGTATCTCCGGAAGCCATAAATGACATTGGCGAAATAAAGAAATATATACGCGATGAATTGAGCAATCCCAAAGCCGCCAATCGCATTGCAAATATGATAAAAGATTCATACAAGAGCCTGAAACAGACTCCATATATCGGGCGCGAGCTTTCCGGGTATATATCCGTTGATACCGATTATCTCTTTCTCGTTTGTGAAAACTATTACATCTTTTACAAACTTGAAGAGGATACGATCAGGATTTACCGTGTTATAGACGGTCGCCGCGACTTTTGTCGCATTTTGTTCGGCATTGACCTTATTGATGTCATCATCGAAGATATTAAAAAGGATTGAACATTACTTTTATTCAACCATCGGGATACGCCCATTTAAGGTGTATCCTTTTTTCCTTTCCTATCCCCGATGAACTCCTCCAGTTTCAGATTTACATATCCGTTCTTTTCTTCGAGCGAGAACACCGCGCTGTACTTGTTTCCCTTTGAGGAAATGCAGTTATTGAATGTGGCTCTGCCGTTCACAAGCAGCTCCGTGAGCTCTTCGGCGGTAAAAGCACGACCTATGCGCTTATCGTTCTTGAAAAGGAAGAAACCACATTTATCGCGTCCGGCGCTGCAATAATAGGTCTTTGCGCTCTCATATATCGGAGCGCCACAGCGCGGACATTTGCCCAGCTCATGCTTGCGTGTTACCGGAACACGTTCCTTGACCGCTTTTTCGCAGTCTATGGTATTGCGAATTATCTCAACGATCTCATCAAGCAGCACATTCGGGTCTGCCTTGCCTTTCTCAATATCACCCAGCATCAGCTCCCAATGCGCCGTAAGGTCGGGAGATTTGACCGCTTCGGGAAGTGACTTGACGAACTCCCTGCCGTAATTGGTAGAAATAAGCAGCTTCTTATCCCTGCGGACATATCCCGCCGCGATCAGCTCCTCGATAATTGCAGCTCTTGTCGCTGGCGTTCCAAGCCCACGTTCCTTGACGTATCCTTTCAGTGCCTTGTCCTCAATAAGCCTGTCGATATTCTCCATTACCCATAACAGCGTACTCTCCGTAAAACGCTTCGGTGGAGTAGTCTCGCCCTCAACGATAGAAATGTTATCAGCGGTAAAGCGACAGCTTACGGCATACTTCGGAACATTCTCCGATTCCTCCGCACCGCCCTTATTCACATATCTGCGCCAGCCGAGAACCGTAGGTGTTTTCTGCAAAAGTCTGAATACCTCGCCGTTTACGGTAAACTCATACCTCGTTTCGTCATACTCATACGGCTTATCAAGCGCACACAGGAACCTGTTTATTACAAGCTCAATTATGCGTTTTTCATTTTCTGACAGTTCCGTGTCATGCAGCCTGCCGATAAGGTTTGTCGGAATAAGCGCGTGATGATCGGATATTTTGCTGTTGTCTATGACGCGCTTGTCGATGTTAAGCCCCTGCTCCTGCAAAATCTGTATGCGCTCCGCGTCATAATCGGAAAGGCACTTGACGATGCTCTCCACCAGCGGTATCATATCATCAGACAGATAACTGCTGTCCGTGCGCGGATATGTAAGCAGCTTCTTCTCATAGAGCGACTGCGCGGCTTTCAGCGTATCCGCCGCCGTGATACCGTAGATGTCGTTGGCTTCGCGCTGCAAAGATGTAAGGTTATGCAGGAGCGGTCTGTTCTCGGTCTTATGGTCTATCTTGACCGAGGTTACGACCACCGTGCCTCCCATACACTTGTTGACAACAGCCTGCGCCGCGTCTTTGGTATCAAAAGTCTTTTCGTACTCCGCACCATTTTCGAGAATTACCCTATAAATTGGCTTTTTAGTGAAGTTCTCTATTTCTTCATCGCGGCTTGCTATAATATTCAGCACCGGAGTTTTGACCCTGCCGACCTTGTGAGTATCGTTATTCACGATACTATAAAGACGGGACAGCGACATTCCGAGGATCCAGTCAGCTTTTGCACGGGTATATCCGGCTTCATAAAGAGCCGCCTTGTCCTCGCCTTTAAGCAGGTGCTTCATTCCGTGCTTTATGCTCTCGTCCGTAAGAGAGCTTATCCAAAGCCTTTTCACCGGCTTTTTGCAGCCGAAATAATTGTATATATACCTGAAAATGCACTCGCCCTCGCGTCCGGCATCACAGGCGTTTATTATCTCCGTTACATCATCACGAGCAAACAGCTCCTTCAGCATTTTGAGCTGTCCGCCGTAACCCTTTATCGGTATCATTCTGAACTTGTCTGGGATAAGCGGGAGCGTTTCAAGCTCCCACTTCTCCCAGCCGTAATCCTCCGGCATACCTATCCCGATCAGATGACCGAGCGCGTTTGCGACTATATATCCGTTGCCCTCGCGGTAGAATGTATTTCCGTACTCAACGGCATTAACTGCACCCACGCAGTAAGCCAGAGAAGCGCTTACCGAAGGTTTTTCCGCTATAATCAGCACACTCATTGCTATCCCTCCTCACACAAGGTTCATGCAGGTCTGCATAGCAACACTTACGATGAAACCGTAAAGACTGAAATCCTCAAATTCCTCGGTCTCAACTCTGTAATATGTTGTCATACCGTCCGT
>JAGAWN010000144.1 GCA_017941355.1 Ruminiclostridium sp.
GAACTGCCGGAAATAAAGCTTGACAAGATAACTGTTGAAAAGATAGAAAAAATCGAAATTAACTGATAAAAGGAGAAAACAGAAATGAAGATCAGAGTCGGAGTTTTTTTCGGCGGCAAGAGCGTCGAGCATGAGGTGTCGGTCATTTCGGCTTTGCAGGCGTGCAGATCCCTGAACACCGAAAAGTACGATATTATACCGATCTATATCACCAAGAACACCGAATTCTACATAGGCGAGAATATCGGGAAGATCGAGGCTTACAGGAACATTCCCGCGCTGCTGAAAGAGAGCAGCCGCGTTATCCCCGTGGGTAACGGCGGAACTGTTGAACTTCTGCACTACCCCATGAAGAAGTTCGGCAGCAATGTGGCGGCAACGATAGACGTGGCGCTTCCGGTAGTTCACGGTACAAATGTTGAGGACGGCGCGCTTCAGGGCTACCTCCAGACCCTCGGCATTCCCTACGCGTCCTGCGATGTGCTGTCAAGCGCGGTGGGAATGGATAAGTACGTTATGAAGTGCGTTTTCGCGGACAACGGCATACCTGTACTGCCCGCGACGGTGGTGAACGTAAAGCAGTTCACAAGGGAGCATGACGCTGTGCTTGAACTGATCGAGAGCCGCACGCAGTACCCGGTCATTGTAAAGCCCGTGAACTTAGGCTCCAGTGTCGGCATACGCAAGGCGAAAGACCGTGAGGCTCTTGAAGAAGCACTGGACTATGCTTTCACTTTCGCAATAAAGGTGCTTGTTGAAAACGCGGTGACGGAACTGAAAGAAATCAACTGCTCCGTCCTCGGTGACTATGAGGAAGCCGAAGCAAGCGAGTGCGAGGAGCCTATCGCAAACGATGAGATACTCAGCTATCAGGACAAGTACGTGGGCGGTACGAAATCCGCCGGCGGCAAGAGCGGCATGGCTTCGCTGAAACGTAAGATACCCGCGGACATCACTCCCGAACAGCGAGAGGAAGTGCGCACGCTGGCGGTGAAAGCGTTCAAGGCTCTCGGGTGCAGCGGGGTAGCGCGCATAGATTTCATGCTCGACAAGGCAACGGGGAAGATCTATCTCAATGAGATCAACACTATCCCCGGAAGTCTTTCGTTCTACCTCTGGGAGCCGGTGGGCGTGAAGTACAGCGAGCTGCTTGACCGCATGATAAGCCTTGCATTCAAGCGTGAGCGGGAGAACAAGTCCATAAGCTTCTCCTTTGATACAAATATCCTTGAAAACGCAAGCTTCGGCGGTTCTAAGGGTGCAAAAGGCGCAAAATCGTAAGCAAAATTTGTTGCAGTTGCACAAAAATATTCAACTTTATTTAAAAAATCAAGTGCGGACGTACAATTTTTAAAAAATGTAAAAAAGTACTTGATTTTTTTGTTGCAAAAGACTATAATATGATTATCGGTTAGCACTCAAAGATAAAGAGTGCTAACACTCAAACGGGTGAAGTGCTAAATTCACCTAAGGTATGTCAATAATTAAATTACTATAGGAGGTCATTAAAATGGCAGCAAAAGCAACCAAAAAAGCAGAAGGCACCGGACTTAACATCAAGCCCCTTGCTGACAGAGTTGTTATCAAGTTCCTCGAAGCAGAGGAGACAACAAAGGGAGGAATAATCCTCACAAGCTCGGCGCAGGAAAAGCCGCAGGTAGCTGAAATATGCGCAGTAGGTCCCGGCGGAGTCGTTGACGGAAAAGAGATAAAAATGGAAGTCAAGGTAGGCGACAAGGTGCTTATCAGCAAGTATTCCGGAACAGAAGTAAAGCTTGAAGGCGAAAAGTACACAATCGTTCGTCAGAACGACATTCTTGCTATCGTAGAATAAAAGAAAGGAAATGACTCATTATGGCTAAGCAGATTATTTACGGCGAGGAAGCTCGCAAGGCATTACAGGCTGGTATCGACAAGCTTGCCGATACAGTCAAGATCACACTCGGACCCAAGGGCAGAAACGTTGTCCTCGACAAGAAGTTCGGCGCTCCGCTCATCACTAACGACGGTGTTACCATCGCGAAGGAAATAGACCTCGAAGATCCTTTCGAGAACATGGGCGCACAGCTCGTCAAGGAAGTCTCCACCAAGACCAACGACGCTGCCGGCGACGGTACAACTACCGCTACTCTGCTCGCGCAGGCTATCGTCCGCGAGGGTATGAAGAACGTTGCCGCAGGCGCTAACCCCATGGTGCTCAAGGGCGGTATCGAGAAGGCTGTTGACGCTGCTGTCGAGGAGATCAAGAAGGACGCTCAGAAGGTAAAGAATGCAGAGGATAAGGCAAGAGTTGCCACCGTTTCCAGCGGAAGCGAGTTCATAGGCAAGCTTATCTCCGAGGCTATGGAGAAAGTCTCCGACGACGGCGTTATCACGATCGAAGAGAGCAAGACCGCCGAGACATACAGCGAGGTAGTTGAGGGTATGCAGTTCGACAGAGGCTACATCTCCCCCTATATGGCTACAGACGGCGACAAGATGATCGCTGAGCTTGACGATCCGTATATCCTTATCACCGACAAGAAGATCTCCGCTATACAGGATCTTCTCCCGCTTCTCGAGCAGATCGTAAAGACAGGCAAGAAGCTGCTCATAATCGCTGAGGACATCGAGGGCGAAGCACTCACCACACTTATCCTCAACAAGCTGAGAGGCACATTCAACTGCGTGGCTGTCAAGGCTCCGGGCTTCGGCGACAGACGCAAGGAGATGCTCCAGGATATCGCTGTCCTCACAGGCGGTCAGGTCATCACAAGCGACCTCGGCATAGAGCTTGCAGATGCTACCGTTGATATGCTCGGTACTGCAAAGCAGGTAACCGTCACCAAGGAGAATACAACTATCGTTGACGGTGCGGGCAAGAAGAATGACATCAAGGACAGAGTAAGTCAGATCCGCAACGCTATCGAGAACACAACAAGCGAGTTCGACAAGGAGAAGCTCCAGGAAAGACTTGCAAA
>JAGAWN010000145.1 GCA_017941355.1 Ruminiclostridium sp.
CGCATTGGAACAACGGACACATTCCTTGATGTCAAGCTCATTTCGTCCTTCGGACGAACAAAAGTGCAAGGAAAATTTTAAAAATGGGGAATTTTCCTTGCACTTTTGCAACCGTGAAAAGCCTTCAAGCTGCGCTATGAAAACTTTTCACGGTTGATGAGCAGACATTAAATAATAAAAACCGGAGGAACACAGCTTGGGATACGAAGCTATTGCCGGTATCGCGGACAGATACGGCGCAAAGACACTGTTTGACGAGAGTATCGCGGAATACACATCTTTTCGCATAGGAGGAAAATGCGATGTTATCGTAATGCCGAACAGCGCGGACTGCATAAAGGAACTTGTTTCATATTGCAAGCAAACAGGAACAAAGTATTATATTCTTGGTAAATGCACTAATGTACTGATCTCGGACAGCGGGCTGCGAGGAGTGGTCATCATTATCGACGGCGACTATTCCGGGGTGCGCCGGGAGGGAAACCGTCTTATCTGTGAAGCAGGCGCTTCACTCACAAAGATATGCGGCGCCGCTCGGAATGAGGGACTCACCGGTCTGGAGTTCGCATACGGTATTCCCGGAAGTGCAGGCGGCGCTCTGTATATGAACGCGGGAGCCTACGGCGGAGAGATGAAGGACGTGATAGTTTACTGCGACTATCTTGACAGTGACGGTTCCGTAAAGCGTATGAACAGGGACGAAATGGAGCTTTCTTACCGACACAGCGTGTTCTGCGGTACGGATAAGATCATACTCTCGGTATGCTTCGAGCTTACAGACGGCGACAAAGAGAAGATAGCCGACGATATGAACGCAATTATGAACAAACGCCGTGATAAGCAGCCGTTGGAATACCCCAGTGCAGGCAGCACTTTCAAGCGTCCGGAGGGGTACTTCGCCGCGAAACTCATTGAGGACAGCGGGCTGAAAGGCTTTACTGTCGGCGGTGCGCAGGTAAGCGAAAAACACAGCGGATTCGTGATAAACAAGGGCGGCGCCACCTGTGAGGACGTTAAGCGGCTTATTGATGAAGTGAAAAAAAAGGTGCTTGAGGATTCGGGCGTAGCGCTTGAATGTGAGATACTTTTGACTGAATAAAACGGAGATACAATGGAATTTATAATAGTTACAGGAGTTTCGGGTTCGGGAAAATCCAGCGCTGCAAAGGTTCTGGAGGATATCGGATATTTTTGCATAGACAATATGCCGCCGCAGCTCATACCAAAATTTGCGGAACTTTGCGGTGATAATTCCGAGATCAGCAAGGTAGCTATTGTCGTGGATATCCGCGGCGGTGAGCTGTTCCTGCAGTTCTGGGAAAATGTTCAGGAAATGCGGCAGGCAGGAATGAATGTCAAGATCCTGTTCATTTATGCGGATAAAGATGTGATCCGACGCAGATACAAGGAGACACGCCGCAAGCACCCTCTCTATGACATTGCGAACGGCGATCTTGACAGGGCGATAGACGAGGAATTCGAGATACTGATGCCGATACGGGAACGTTCGGATTACTACATTGATTCGAGTTTCACGTCAACGGCGAAGTTTAAGGAAAATATGCTGAAAATGTTCCTCAGCAACCTTTCCGACAGCATGATGATAAGCTGTCTGTCATTCGGTTTCAAATACGGCGTGCCGGACGAGGCTGACCTTGTTTTTGATGTCAGATTTCTGCCTAATCCGTTCTATGTGCCTGAACTGAAGAATCTTACCGGCGAGGAAAAGGCGGTAAGGGATTATGTTATGGATTCGGAGATCTCGGAACAATTCAGAACAAAGCTGTTTGATATGCTGGAATTTCTTGTTCCGCAGTATATTTCCGAGGGAAAGAGCCAGCTTGTGATCGCTTTCGGCTGCACGGGAGGCAAGCACCGCAGTGTTACTTTTGCCGAACTTACCAATGATTATCTGCGTGAAAAAGGGTATAATGTTCATGCTATACACAGAGATGCACAAAAGTGATACGGTGAACTGATATGTCATTTACGAGCGATGTAAAAAGGGAACTCTGCGGCTGTGAAGTTTCCGATGTATTGAGAGATACTCTGCGTTATGGTATGATGTACGGTTTCAAGGGAGTTGATCCGTATTTCATGACCCATGACAAGAACGTTGCAGGATATGTAAAGCGGATATTCCCGAAGAACAGCATGATAACTCAGATCACCGGAAAACGTTCCGGGACAAGCTACTGCGTTGTTCCGCAGGATATTCTGATCTCACTCAGATACTATTACCACGAAAACGGCATAAATCGTGAACTCGCAGGTTCCAGCGATACGGAAGTGGGAATGTTTCTCAGAGGAGTGTTCATGACCTGCGGAAGTGTGAATGTTCAGAAAGCGGGATATCATTTTGAGCTGTCACCGGGCAGCCGCGAAAAATGCGAGGCTCTGCTTCAGCTGATAAACGAGCAGGGCATGAGCGTGAATATTTCGCACAGGGGACTGACATATTTCCTGTACTGCAAGAACAGCGAGAGCATTTCCGATATACTAACGTTCATGGGCGCTGTTCAGAGTGCAATGGAGATCATGAACATCAAGATCATAAAGGAAGTGCGAAGCAGCATAAACCGTTCCGTGAACTGCGAGACCGCCAACATAGACCGCACCGTGCGTGCATCGGCGAAGCAGATCGAGGACATACGGCTTGTGTTTGAAAAAGCCGGTGAGGACAAGCTTCCTGACGATCTTCGTGAGATCGCGGTGCTTAGACTGGAAAACCCGGATATGTCCCTGCGTGACCTCGGAAAGCTTGCAGAACCTAATATCAGCAGAAGCGGTGTGAATCACAGATTTGAACGGCTGGCAAAGCTTGCCGATGAACTGCGGCACAGTTGAATATGCTGAAATGTATGTAAAATGCCTAAATCAATGTCACTTTTTTGTCGGAAATGTCATAAAATGATATAAAATTTGCGAATGAATAAAAAACAGCTTGACGATTGAGACTTAATGTTGTAAAATATCGTTGTATGTAAGTTGCCGTAAGGTATTCTTATT
Organism: Ruminiclostridium sp.; assembly: GCA_017941355.1. Lineage (GTDB taxonomy): Bacteria > Bacillota > Clostridia > Oscillospirales > Ruminococcaceae > Ruminiclostridium_E. The sequence continues at coordinate 3,010 of JAGAWN010000145.1, forward strand.
TATAAAACGGAGGTTCAGATGATGAAGAAAATAGGAGTTTTGACAAGCGGCGGAGATGCGCCGGGAATGAATGCGGCTATAAGAGCGGTTGTAAGAGCCGGTTTACAGAAAGGTCTTGAAGTTGTCGGGATCTACAGAGGCTATAACGGTCTTATCAACGGGGATATCCGTCCTCTTGACGCAACAAGCGTTTCCGATATCATTCAGAGAGGCGGTACTGTTCTTTATACCGCGAGATGCCTTGAATTCAAAGAGAAGGCGGGCGTTGAGAAAGCCAAGCAGACCTGCATTGAAAACGGTATTGACGGTATCGTTGTAATAGGCGGCGACGGCTCGTTCAGAGGTGCAGCCGATCTTTCCGCTATGGGTATCCCTTGCATAGGACTTCCCGGAACCATCGACAACGACATCGCAATGACAGAATATACCATAGGTTATGATACCGCGATGAATACGGCTATGGAGCTTATTGACAAGCTTATAGATACAGCCTGCTCCCACGACCGCTGCTCGGTAGTTGAGGTAATGGGAAGACGCGCAGGTTACATTGCGCTCAATACAGGTATCGCCTGCGGAGCGACCGCAATTATCACAACCGAGATGCCTTACGATCTCAATGACATTGCCGAGAAGATAGCGGCTTCAAAGAAAGCCGGAAAGAACCACTTCATCGTAGTTGTTTCCGAGGGTATCGGCAATTCCCAGAAGATCGCCGAGGAGATCCAGGAGCATGTACACATCGACTGCCGTGCCACTATTCTCGGTCATGTCCAGAGAGGCGGCGCGCCCACACTGCGCGACAGAGTTGAAGCAAGCAGAATGGGTTATTACGCGGTTGAGCTTCTTGTTGAGGGAAAGAGCAACAGAGTTGTCGGTTTGCAGCATGGTGACATAGTTGATGTTGACATTCAGGAAGCACTCAAAATGACTAAGGAATTCCCGAAAGATCTTTACCGCATTGCGAATGAGATCGCTATATAATCCCGGGATCAACGGATAAGAAGATAATCTACAGAGTAGGAAGCCGTGCGTTAAGTGCGCAGTGTACGGAGAGTTGGCACTGCGACGAAAAGCCAGAATGCTTGCGGTTCGGTTTCCGCATCTCGCTGTACATAACCGGATATAATATGCACGCAGCTGTTCCGCATTATGTATAGTTTCGTCTTTATGAGGAGGCTGTGTATGTCATTTTTTGAAAAATTCGGCAAATCTGCGCTTGAACTGAGATCTGTCCGCTGTCTTACCGTGACAGGCGTGCTGATAGCACTCGATCTCGTTCTGAAAATGCTGTCGATCAAGATCACCGCGGATCTGAAGATCACTTTTGCTTATATTGCGCTCGCAACTGTCGGAATGCTGTTCGGACCCACTGTTGCGTTCATCGCGGGCGCACTTACGGATATCATAGGTTTTTTCTTCACGGCAGACGGCGGTTTCAGTCCGCTGTTCACGATTGTGGAAGCCGTAGGTGCAATGATATACGGGATATTCCTGTATGAGATCAGACCGCTTAACATAAACAAGGATCTGCGCGAAAAAGGTACTTCGGGATTTGTGAAAAACATTCCTGCACTGGCTGTGACGGGTGTTGTCTGCGGTGCGGTTTTTACAGGGATCATGGCTCTTATCTCTTACCTGATGAGCGGATATGTCGGCAGCGAGGGCGCGGCAGGGAAGATAGCCGCAGTCCTGACTGACGGTGCGCTGCTGTATGCGGCAGGCATTGTCGGATTTATTTACGGAGTTTTCTTCGCTGTTATAATAAAGAGCAATTCCGGAAACAACGGCGACATGAAAAGTTCGGTAATGGTCATAATATCAAAAGTCGCTGTCGTTGTGATATGCAATCTCATAATGACACCGGCAGCAATGATAATTTCCGGATATTCCACAACGGAATCCATGATCGGCGGGTTTCCTCTCAGATTGGTCAAGAACGCGATACAGTGTCCTGTTGACTGTCTGATACTTCTTATCGTGCTGTTTCCGATACTTTCGGCTTACAGACGTATCTTTCCGAAATCCGGTAAACGTATGATAAAAAAGAACAGGGAGTCTTTGAATGGTTAAATTAGGTTTTATAGGCGCGGGGAACATGGGTTCCGCAATAATGAAGGGCATTGCGGCAGCCGGTCTTGATGCAGAGGTGTATGCTTATGACAAGGATGCCGACAAGCTTGCGGCAGTTCCCGCGAAGCCCTGCAAAAGCGAGACGGAGCTTGTATCTGTCTGCAAATATGTGCTACTTGCCGTGAAACCGCAGGTTCTCGGCAGTGTGCTTGATACGATAAAGCCGGCTGTTACCGCAAAAACGGTATTCATTTCTATCTGCGCCGGAATTTCCGAAAAATTCATCAGAAGCCGGACTCTGCCTGACGCGAAAGTTGTTCTTGTAATGCCCAACACTCCTATGATGCTCGGAATGGGTGCGAGCGCTATGTCAACGGACGAACTTACTTCGCCCGAGGAATTCGCGTTTGCAAAATCGGTCATCGAAAGCTGCGGCATTGCCGAGATCGTTCCTATAGACAAGATGAAAGAGATAATCTGTGTCAACGGAAGCTCTCCCGCGTTCATTTATCTTTTCGCAAAAGGGTTCGTTGACTATGCGGCTGACAACGGCATTGACGCTGATGCAGCTCTCAGACTTTTCGCCGCAACATTAAAAGGCTCGGCAGAAATGCTGACAAGTTCGGGTATGACCGTAGATCAGCTTATCAAGCAGGTATCTTCTCCCGGAGGGACTACCATTGCCGGACTTGACAAGCTTTATGAGGGAAAGCTTACAGAAGATGTTTACTCGGCTTGTGAGGCTTGCACAAGACGTGCTTATGAATTATCCCAATGATATGATAACGAGTGATATATGTCACTCGTTTTTTTGTAAATATTATTATTTGTGCAAAATAACGAAATGCAAATTTACTGTTGAAAAATCAGTCGGAATATAGTATAATAATTTGATAGGGTACAATCGCTGTATGCCGCAAACACACTTGATTGGAGCATTATATGAAACTTTTACTTAAAAAAGGTCACGTTGTGAGCAGCTTTAACAAGCTGGAGGACGATCTTGATATTCTTATCGAGGACAACGTTATAACAAAAGTAGCAAAGAATATCAGAAATAAGGCGGATAGAGTCATAGACTGCTCGGGACTTGCGGTTATTCCGGGGATATGCGATATGCACGTTCATTTCCGTGATCCCGGTCAGACGCACAAGGAAGATATAATCACCGGTTCCGAGGCTGCTGCCGCAGGCGGTGTGACAGCTGTGGCTTGTATGCCCAACACAAATCCGGTCTGCGACAGTCCGGAAACCATAAAGTACATCATAGATAAAGCAAAAGACGCTAAGATAAAAGTCTATCCCGTAGGTGCGATAACAAAGGGTTTGCAGGGTGACGAACTCTGCGATTTCAAGGCTCTTAAAGAAGCGGGAGCGGTCGCCGTTTCCGACGACGGAAAGCCGGTAAAGAACGCTCATACTATGGGACGCGCCATGATCGACGCTCATTATGCGGGACTTCGCGTGATATCGCACTGTGAAGATCTCGACATTATCCGCGGCGGTATCATCAATGCCGGAGTCGTTTCCGTTGAGCTTGGAGTCAAGGGTATGAGCCGCACCAGCGAGAATATCATTACCGGCAGAGAGATACAGCTTGCCAATGACCTCGAAGTGCCGATCCACATTGCTCATGTCTCCACAAAGGAAGTCGTCGATCTGCTGAGATTCGCAACAAAGCGCGGAGTTATGGTAACGAGCGAGACTGCGCCGCACTATTTCACGCTCACAGAGGACAGGCTGCTGACCCGGGACGCGGATTACCGCATGAACCCGCCGCTTCGCACTGAGGAAGATGTTAAGGCGATAACCTCAGCAGTCATTGACGGCACGATCGACTGCATAGTTACCGATCATGCACCGCACACTGCCGAAGAAAAAGCAGATTTTCTGACAGCTCCCAACGGGGTTGTGGGGCTGGAAACATCACTTGCTGCAACACTTACCAAGTTTTATCATACCGGACTTATGCCGCTTATGAAGATAGTTCGCATGATGTGTGAGACTCCGCGCATTATTCTCGGCATTGAGGGCGGTCTGATAGAGCAGGGCGCAGTCGCAGATATAGCGATAGTCGATCTTAACAAGGAATGGACAGTCATTCCCGAAAAGCTCCATTCCAAATCAAAGAACACCTGCTTCAAGGGTATGATGTTCAAAGGCAAAACAAAATACACTATCGTAAACGGAAATGTTGTTTACGAAGACGACTACGAATAAACGGAGGATCACATTATGTCACTGGACAGACTCATTACAGCTATCGCAGCAAAGCAGAATCCCACGGTTGCGGGGCTTGACCCGAAGCTTGAATACGTTCCGGACTTCATCAAGTGCAAGGCTTTCGAGAAGCACGGCGAGACACTCAAAGGCGCAGCTAAAGCTATACTCGAATACAACAAGGGGCTTATAGACGCGCTGTGCGGTATCGTTCCGGCAGTAAAGCCCCAGGCTGCGTACTACGAAATGTACGGCTATCAGGGAATGAAGACCCTGTACAAGACACAGGAATACGCGCGCTCAAAGGGTATGTTCGTCATAACCGACGGCAAGCGCAACGACATCGGCTCCACAATGGAAGCCTATGCGACTGCCCACCTCGGCAAGGTGAAAGTCGGCAGCGAGGAATTTGAGCCTTTCCTCGGTGACGCGCTCACTGTGAACGGCTACCTCGGAACAGACGGTATCAAGCCGCTTATAGATATCTGCAACACCTACGACAAGGGCATTTTCGTTCTTGCAAAAACGTCGAATCCCTCCTCCGGAGAATTGCAGGACAAGAAGATAAACAGTGTGCCGATCTATGAGCAGATGGCAAAGATGAGCACTATCTGGGGTAAAGAGCTTACGGGCAAGTACGGCTACTGCGGCGTAGGTATAGTTGCCGGGGCTACATATCCCGAGCAGATCGCAGAGCTGCGGAAGAAGTTTCCGAAGCTGTTCTTCCTCATTCCGGGTTACGGTGCTCAGGGAGCTTCCGCGCAGGATATATCCGCAGCTTTCGACAAGAACGGTCTCGGCGGTATCGTCAACAGTTCACGCGGTATCATGTGCGCTTACAAGAAAGAGGGCTGCGACGAGACTGATTACGCGGGTGCGGCATACAGAGAAGCCGTCCGCATGAGAGACGAGATAATGTCCTTTGTCGGAGAGATAAAGCTGCCGAAACCGAGAGCGCCGCGTAAAAAGGCTGAATAAGACACGTTTTAAATTAAGTCGATGTGCGGATAAATACAGAATACAATTGTGCAGAACAAAACCAAGGAGGTCATAACATTGCTTACAGACTACAAGAAAGCATACCTCATTCTCGCGGACGGGACTGTCTTTGAGGGCAAGTCTTTCGGTGCGGAGGGCTCGGTCATCGGCGAGATAGTTTTCACCACAGCAATGGTGGGCTATCAGGAGACCCTTACCGACCCCAGCTACTGCGGTCAGATCGTAACGCAGACATTCCCGCTGATAGGAAATTACGGCATCAACGACGAGGATTATGAATCCGGCGGCAGCGTCGTAAGCGGCTATATCGTCCGGGAGTGGTGCGAAGAACCGTCGAATTTCCGGTTCCGTCATACTACGGTCAACGATTTTCTGAAGCAATACGGCATAATCGGTCTGTATGATATCGACACCCGCCGCCTTACCCGTATTATCCGCGAAAGCGGCGTTATGAACGGAATGATAACCAACATTCCCGATTTCGACAAAGAGAGATGTCTTGCGGATATCCGCGCGTACAGCGTGGGAAGCGTTGTCCCGAAGGTAAGCGTGAAAACTCCGGAGGAATACAAAACCGACGGTGCAAAGTACAAGGTGGCGCTGATAGACTACGGCTATAAGCACAACATAAGGCGCGAACTGCTCAAACGGGGCTGTGATGTTACAGTGTTCCCGTACAATGTGACCGCGGACGAGATTCGCGCTTTCAAGCCCGACGGGATTATGCTTTCCAACGGACCGGGAGACCCCGCGGACAACACCGCGTCGATAGCCACGCTGCGGGAACTGATACCCGATAAGATACCCACATTCGGTATCTGTCTCGGTCACCAGCTTTTAGCGCTTGCAAACGGCGCTTCCACCGTGAAGATGAAATACGGTCATCGCGGAGGGAATCAGCCGGTCACCGACCTTGAGCTTGACAGAACATTCATAACCTCGCAGAACCACGGCTACGCGGTAGTTGCGGACAGCATACCGGAAAGCGCCGGAAAACTGTCCCACGTCAACGCGAACGACAAGACCTGCGAGGGTGTAAGATACACAAACGCGCCGGCATTCACGGTGCAGTTCCACCCCGAGGCGTGCGGAGGTCCTCACGACACCGCATACCTGTTCGATGAGTTCATAGAGCTTATGCAGAAGGAAGGGGGCGAACGGTAATGCCGCTGAGAGAAGATATAAAAAAGGTACTCGTTATCGGTTCGGGACCTATAGTTATCGGACAGGCTGCCGAGTTTGACTATGCGGGAGCCCAGGCTTGCCGCGCTCTCAAACAGGAGGGGCTGGAAGTCGTACTTGTGAACTCCAACCCTGCCACCATTATGACGGACAAGCACATGGCTGACCACATCTACATCGAGCCGCTGACCCTCGATTGTGTGAAGCGCATAATCAAGATAGAAAAGCCGGACAGCATACTTTCCACTCTCGGCGGTCAGACGGGACTCACACTGTCTATGCAGCTTGCCGAGGAAGGTTTTCTTGCGGAGAACGGAGTGAAGCTTCTCGGCGCAAATCCCGAAACTATCCACAAAGCCGAGGACAGACAGGCTTTCAAGGACACAATGGAAGCGATAGGGGAGCCGGTGATCCCGTCCAAGGTAGTCGAGACTCTCGAAGACGCAATGGACTTCGCGGACAACGTGATCGGCTACCCGGTCATAGTCCGTCCCGCGTTTACCCTCGGCGGTACAGGCGGAGGTATCGCAAATGACAGCGATGAACTGCACGAGATAGCTACCAACGGACTTCGCCTGTCTCCGATACACCAGATACTTGTGGAGAAGTGCATTTCCGGATGGAAAGAGATAGAGTTCGAGGTAATACGCGACGCTAAAGGCAACGTTATAACTGTCTGCTCAATGGAAAACTTCGACCCTGTGGGAGTCCATACGGGTGACAGCATAGTTGTCGCTCCGGCGGTAACACTTGCCGACAAGGAATACCAGATGCTCAGAACGGCGGCGCTCAACATAATACAGGCGCTCAAAGTAGAGGGCGGCTGCAACTGTCAGTTTGCGCTGAATCCGGATTCTTTCGAGTACGCCGTTATCGAGGTGAACCCGCGTGTATCGCGTTCCTCGGCGCTTGCGTCAAAGGCTACGGGCTACCCGATAGCAAAGGTGGCTACCCGCATAGCTATCGGGTACTCGCTGGACGAGATAGTAAATCAGGTGACGGGCAAGACTTATGCCTGCTTTGAGCCTGCGCTGGACTATATCGTTGTCAAGTTCCCGAAGTGGCCTTTTGACAAGTTCGTTTACGCGAAAAAGACTCTCGGTACGCAGATGAAGGCTACCGGTGAGATCATGGCTATCGGTACGAGTTTTGAAGCCGCGATGATGAAAGCGGTGCGTTCGATAGAGCTGGGGCTTGATACCATGTCAAAGCCGGAGTTTGCTAAGCTGACCGATGCCGAAGTGGGACAGAAGCTTTCCGACATTGACACAGACCGCTCGTTCTGCGTGTTTGAGGCACTTAAACGCGGCATTGATGTGAATACCATTCACGACATAACTAAGATAGATAAATGGTTCATCAGCAAGCTTAAAAACCTTGCCGATCTTGAAGCATGGCTTGCGGACGGTGCGCTCACGCAGGAGAAGTATGACACGGCGAAGAAATACTGCTACCTCGACAAGTCGATAGAGAAGATAGCCTGTCAGACACTTGAAGAAGCGGGCATAAAGCGCAGAAAAGCTGTCTATAAAATGGTAGATACCTGCGCTGCGGAGTTCGCGGCGGAGACACCGTACTTCTACAGCACCTACGATGACGAGAACGAAGCCGAGGAGTTCATAAAGGAGCATGACACCGGCAGGAAAAAGGTTATCGTGTTCGGTTCCGGGCCTATCCGCATAGGGCAGGGAATTGAGTTCGATTACTGCTCGGTACACTGCGTATGGGCACTCAAAGAGATGGGCTATGAAACAGTCATCTGCAACAACAATCCGGAGACAGTCTCCACCGACTTCGATACCGGCGACAGGCTGTACTTCGATCCGCTGACCTTTGAGGACGTTGATTCGCTGATAGCTACCGAAAAGCCGGACGGCGTTGTGGTGCAGTTCGGCGGACAGACCGCTATCAAGCTTACAAAGCATTTGCAGGACATAGGTGCTAACATTCTCGGAACGTCCGCCGAGAGTATAGACGCGGCAGAGGACAGGGAACTGTTCGACGAGCTGCTTGAAAAGTGCGGTATCCCGCGTCCTAAAGGACATACCGTGTTTACCACGGAGGAAGCGCTTGCTTCCGCAAATCAGCTCGGATATCCGGTGCTGCTCCGCCCGTCCTATGTTCTCGGCGGTCAGAACATGATAATTGCCCACTGTGACAGCGATGTTTCCGAGTACATGGAGATAATCACCTCCCATAAGCTCGAAAACCCTGTGCTTATCGACAAGTACCTCATGGGAACGGAAGTCGAGGTCGATGCTATCTGCGACGGCACGGATTTCCTTATCCCGGGAATCATGGAGCATATCGAGCGTGCCGGAGTCCATTCCGGCGACAGTATCTCCGTTTATCCCGCACAGACGCTCACCGAGCGTGTAAAGCGCGTTATCGTTGCTTACACCGAGAGACTTGCAAAGGCTCTGAACGTTATAGGTCTTGTGAATATCCAGTACGTCGTTTACAACAACGAAGTCTATGTTATAGAAGTGAACCCGCGTTCCTCGCGCACAGTGCCGTATATCTCGAAGGTGACGGGAGTGCAGATGGTGGATATAGCCACAAAGATAATGATGGGGCATTCCCTGAAAGAGCAGGGACTTCCCACCGGTCTGTTCCCGGTAGGAAACTATGTGGCAGTGAAAGTCCCGGTGTTCAGCTTTGAGAAGCTGCACGATGTTGATACCCAGCTCGGACCGGAAATGAAATCCACCGGCGAGTGCCTCGGCATCGCGCACAGCTTTGAGGCTGCGCTGTTCAAGGGACTTATCGCAGCGGGATTCAAGATGTACGACAAGGGCGGAGTCCTGTTCTCCGTGCGCAACGAGGACAAGCCCGAGATAATCGAGATAGCGAGCAGATTTGAGCAGCTCGGTTTCGACATCTATGCTACAAGCGGAACGGCTTCCACGCTGATACGAAACATGATAGCAACTAACTTCACCTACCGCGTCAGCGAGAATCAGGAGCCTAACATAATGACCCTGCTGGAAAGCGGAGTGATAAACTACGTCATATCCACCTCCGAGACAGGACGTTCTCCGGCGCGTGACAGCGTCAAAATGCGCAGAAAGGCTGTAGAACGCTCAATAGCCTGCCTTACCTCGGTCGATACAGCCGAAGCGCTCGTCAAGTGCATCGAGATGAAGAAGAGTATTGACGATGTGGAAATGGTGGATATTACAAAGATTTAAGGAGTTGTCTGATGAAAGTCGGCGAATACAGCTTTAAACGCAGATACTCGGCGGCGCAGATAATCGTGGATATCGCGTCACTGGCGGCGCTTGTGTATCTCGGTTACATCATCTACGCCTGCGCGGTGGATATAGAACGTCTGAAAAGCCTTAACCGTACAGACGCGGATATGTCGATGTTCAAATGGTACCCGCTGCTTATATGGGCAGCCGCGGCAGTCGCGGTATTCACGGTATCGTTCGTTCTGATACTGCGGAACAAGAAGCAGCCGAAGAAACTGCTCGTAACGCAGAATAACGCGGTAAAATACTGTAATATCCTCGATACGGGGATATCCTGTGTGCGGCTGATGACCCTGATACTCATAAGCGAGATATGCTATCTGCACGGCGCGGCGATACGAATGGCGAACGTCGGATTCTCCATGCAGCTTATCATTGACCCGCTTATAATCGTGTGCGTGATACTGCTGACACGAATGAGGCTCACAGCGCTCAGCGAAACGGAGCAGGAGAAGTCCCGGGAGACTAAGAAACGTGAGATAATACAGGACTGAGGAGATAAAATGTCATACAAGTGCGATGAATACAAGATAGTTGAAAAGAAAACGCTTGCGGAGAACATATACTCGTTCACGGTGCATTGTCCGGAAGCTGCGGAGCTTGCGAAATGCGGGCAGTTCGTCCATATCCTTGCGCCGGGCTTCACGCTGCGCAGACCGATCTCGATCTGCGGCATAGATCGTGAGCGAGGAAATATCCGCTTCGTGTTCATAATAAAGGGACACGGGACAGAAGCGATAGCGCGCATGAACGAAGGCGATATGCTGAACATGATAGCGCCGCTCGGAAACGGATTTTCGGTGCAGTCCGCGCCTTCCGGCAAACGTGTGATAGTTGTCGGCGGCGGGATAGGAGTCCCGCCTATGCTGGAGACAGCGAAAAGCTGCAATAAAGTGACCGCTGTACTCGGTTTCAGAAGCTATAAAAACATCATTCTTGCAGACGAGTTCAGATCCGTCTGTGAGGAAGTCCTGCTTTGCACGGACGACGGAAGTGTAGGGGAAAAGGGGATTGTCACCGCGCCCCTTGCACGGGAACTCGGAAAGGGAGATGTGGGAGCAGTATTCGCCTGCGGACCGCTCAGAATGCTCGGTGCAGTGGCTGAGACCGCAAAAAAGTACGGTGTGTTCTGCGAAGTTTCATTGGAAGAACGTATGGGCTGCGGTGTCGGAGCCTGCGTAGGCTGTGTTGCGAGGATACAGCGCGGCGGGGAAGAAAAGCTCCTGCGCGTCTGCAAGGAAGGACCTGTTTTCAATGCTGAGGAGGTGCTGTTTTGAGCAAGGACTTATCCGTTAAGGTAGCGGGAGTGACATTCCCGAATCCGGTAATAGCCGCATCGGGAACCTACGGCTTCGGCGAGGATTACGCGCCGCTGTACCCGCTGAACAGGCTCGGCGGTATCTCGTGCAAGGGTACTACGATAAAGGAGAAAGCTGGAAATCTCCCTCCCCGGATAGCCGAGACGACTGCCGGAATGTTAAACTCTGTGGGTTTGCAGAATCCCGGAGTTGATGTGTTTATCAACAAGTATCTGCCGGAACTGAAAAAGAACGGCAATGTAATAATCGCGAACCTTGCGGGCGCTTCGATAGACGATTACCGCGAGGCTGCCGAAAAGCTGGACTCGACAGACGTTGATATGATCGAACTGAACATATCCTGCCCGAATGTGAAGCAGGGCGGTGCTACATGGGGAACCACCTGCGACGGCGCAGCGTCTGTCACAAAGGCTGTGCGTGCGGTCACAAAGAAGCCGGTAATGGTGAAGCTGACCCCGAACGTCACAAGCGTTACCGACATTGCAAAAGCGGTGGAGTCCGAAGGCGCGGACTGCATATCACTGATAAACACACTGCTCGGCATGAGAATAGACATCAACACCCGCAGACCGGTTCTGCACAACAACGTTGGCGGTTTTTCGGGACCCGCGATATTCCCGGTAGCCGTCCGCATGGTGTGGCAGGTAGCCAATGCCGTAAACATCGACGTTGTGGGCATGGGCGGAGTTTCCACATGGGAGGACGCTGTTGAAATGATGATGGCGGGCGCGAAAGCGGTGCAAATGGGTACCGCCATATTCACCGACCCTTATTCGCCGCTTAAAGTCATAGACGGTCTTGAACGATACATGACCGAAAAAGGCATAGACAGCCTGTCGGAGATAACAGGAACCGTTCAGCCGTGGTAAATTGTTTGTAAACTCTTGATTTATTAACAAATCTGTGTTATAATACAATAGTGTGATGTTAATGGTTAAAATTTATGGCATTTGATTTCAAAAAGGAATACAAAGAGTTCTATCTCCCGAAGAACAAGCCTGTCATCGTTGATATCCCGGCAATGAATTTTGTTTCGGTGCGCGGGAAAGGTGACCCGAACGATGAAAACGGGGAGTACCAGCAGGCTTTGGAGCTGCTGTACGGCATCTCATACACGCTGAAAATGAGCAAAAAGGGAGATCACCGCATCGACGGCTACTTCGACTATGTAGTGCCGCCGTTGGAGGGGCTATGGAAGCAGTCCGGTACAGACGTGATCGACTATGCTCACAAAGAGCGTTTCGAATGGGTGTCTATGATACGGCTGCCGGATTTCGTCACAAAGGACGAGTTCAACTGGGCAGTGAAAGAAGCTTCCGCGAAGAAAAAAGCCGATTTCTCAAAGGCGGAGTTCTTCGCTTATACAGAGGGGCTTTGCGTTCAGTGTATGCACATCGGTTCCTATGACGACGAGCCTGCGACAATTGAAGCAATGCGGAACTTTGTAAGTTCGGAAGGATATGCTGTCGGGATTTCCGATAAGCGTCCTCATCATGAGATATATCTTAGCGATCCGAGAAAAACGGCTCAGGAAAAGCTGAAAACAGTTATCCGGCTGCCTGTAGTTTAAACAACTTATGCTGGCAGTCACATAATTCTGAATCAAATAATAACGGGGTGGTAGTTTGTCCGAAAATACAATGACCGTTGCAAAGGCAATGGTCGAATGTCTGAAAGCCGAGGGTGTGAAGCACGTTTTCGGCTATCCGGGAGCGGCTATCTGCCCGTTCTACGATGAGCTTATCACGTCCGGGATAGAGCATATCCTCGTGCGGCATGAAGTCAATGCCGGTCATGAGGCAAGCGGCTATGCACGCATTACCGGCAGGGCAGGAGTATGTGTTGCGACCTCCGGTCCCGGTGCGCTGAACCTTATAACCGCTATCGCCACTGCATATATGGACAGTATCCCGATAGTTGCGATCACAGGACAGGTAAACTCCGATCAGATAGGGCGCGACGTGTTCCAGGAAGCCGATATCACAGGTTCCGCCGAACCTTTCGTGAAGCACAGCTATATCGTCAAGGATCCCGCATCTATCTGCGATGTAATAAAAAAGGCGTTCTACATCGCGGAGACAGGTCGTCCGGGACCCGTTCTGATAGACGTACCAATGGACGTGCAGCTCATGGAGACCGAGTTCATGTACCCAGAGACTGTCGAGATACGCTCATACAAGCCCACTACCGAGGGCAACAAGTTACAGATAAAGCGCGTTGCGGACACGATCTCCAAAGCGCAAAGACCGGTTATCTGTGCGGGAGGAGGAGTGTTCCTCTCCGATGCAAAGCAGGGTCTTGCGGAACTCGCTCACCGCTGCGACATTCCCGTTATCAACACGATGATGGGTATAAGCAATATGGATATGTCCGACCCGCTGTATTTCGGAATGATAGGTATGCACGGCGTTAAAGCCGCGAATCACGCGGTAAAGAATTGCGATCTTCTTATATTGCTCGGTGCGAGAATGGGCGACAGGGCAGTTGTGGCTATCAGAAACAACAAAAAAATGCAGGTTGTACACATTGACATTGACCCTGCCGAGATCGGCAAGAATCTTGATGTGAACACGCCTGTGGTCGGGGATATACGCAGGATACTCTGTCAGCTTCTCGAAATAATCCCGGAAATGAAGCATACCGATTGGGTGAACGAACTCGACGGTGTGAGAAAGCAGACGGCTTCCGTTCCGGCGGCAAAAGAGGGTACAGTCTGTCCGAAGAGCTTTATAGAAGAACTGAACAGACAGCTCCCGAAAGACAGTATCATTGTCGCGGACGTGGGTCAGAACCAGATCTGGACTGCAAACAACATACGTCTAACAGAGGGCAGATTTATGACTGCGGGCGGAATGGGAACTATGGGTTACTCGCTGCCGGCAGCTATCGGTGCTAAAAAGGCTACACCGGAACGTACTGTTATAGCGATGTGCGGTGACGGAAGTCTGCAAATGCAGTTCATGGAGCTTGCTACCGCGATACAGCATAACATAAACGTGAAGATAATCGTATTCGTAAACAGCGCTCTCGGCATGGTGCGTGAATTGCAGGAGAAGATCTACGAACGTGAAACCGCGGTAGATCTCACAGGCAGTCCGAGGTTTGACATAATCGCAGAGGCTTACGGCATTAAAGCTGAGAACATCACGGATATCTCGCAGGCTGAGGCTGCGATAAGCAATATGCTTGCATCGGAGAAACCTTATCTTTTGCAGGTATTCGTTGACAGGGAAGAGAGGACGATAATATGAAACATACTATTTCAGTCCTTGTAGAGAACCATGCCGGTGTACTTGCACGCGTCGCGGGATTGTTTGCACGCAGAGCCTACAATATCGACAGCCTTGCGGTGGGAGTCACTGCGGACGAGAACGTGTCTCGTATAACCATTGTGGCTGACGGCGACGACTATACTCTCGAACAGATATTAAAGCAGCTGAACAAGCTTATTGACGTGATAAAAGTCCGTGCTTTCAGCGAAACGGAACTGCTCACACGCGAGCTTGTGCTGGTAAAGGTGAACTGCACTCCGGCGCAGCGCGCGGAACTTATCTCGATAGCGAAGATAACCGAGGCGAAGATCTCGGATATCTCCATAAACACAATAACACTTGAACTGTCCGACTACAGCAACAAAATCAAGACCTTTGAGGAGCTTTTACGCCCCTACGGCATCAAGGAGATAGTACGGACAGGAACTGTAGCGATCCAGCGCGGAAGCGCTTCATTGACAATATAAAAATGCAAAGGAAGTAATCAAAATGGCAAAACTGTATCACGAATCGGACTGTAATCTCTCAGTTCTCGACGGCAAGACCGTTGCTATCATCGGCTACGGCAGCCAGGGTCATGCTCACGCTCTCAACCTTAAGGACAGCGGAGTAAAGGTCATCATCGGTCTTTACGAGGGAAGCAAGTCCTGGAAGAAAGCCGAGGAAGCGGGCTTCGAGGTTTATACCGCTTTTGATGCCGCTAAGAAGGCTGATATCATTATGATACTCATCAATGATGAGAAGCAGGCTGCGCTTTACGAAGAGAGCATCAAGCCCAACCTCACAGCAGGCAAGGTTCTTATGTTCGCACACGGCTTCAATATCCACTTCGGTCAGATAATCCCGCCGGCTGATGTTGATGTTATTATGATAGCTCCGAAGGGTCCGGGACACACGGTTCGTTCCGAATACACTATCGGCAGAGGCGTTCCTTGCCTTATCGCAGTTCACCAGGACGTTTCCGGACGCGCTACCGACATCGGTCTTGCTTATGCGGCAGGTATTGGCGGTGCAAGAGCGGGCGTTCTTGAAACAACATTCAAAATGGAGACAGAGACAGACCTGTTCGGTGAGCAGTGCGTACTCTGCGGCGGTGTTACAGCTCTGATGAAGGCAGGATTCGAGACTCTTGTTGAGGCTGGCTATGATCCTCAGAACGCGTATTTCGAGTGCATTCACGAGATGAAGCTCATCGTTGACCTTATCTACAAGGGAGGCTTCAAGATGATGAGATACTCCATCTCCGATACTGCGGAATTCGGCGATTATGAGACAGGTAAGCGCCTCATCACCGATGAGACAAAGAAGGAAATGAAGAAAGTCCTCTCCGAGATACAGGACGGCACCTTCGCTCGCAACTGGATCATGGAAAATAAAATGGGACGTTCTCACTTCAACGCTTGCAGACGTATCCAGGGTGAACACCAGCTTGAAAAAGTCGGTGCAGAGATCCGTAAGCTCTATTCCTGGAACGAAGAGGAAGACAAGTAAGCTTCACCCGTATCATTAAAAAACAAAATTTGAGATTTTCTTGCGGCGGCAGGCTGTGTGTCTGCCGCCTGTTTTATAAGCTATGGTAATTGACAGATCAAAACTGCATAGATTCTATCGTTATATGATCGACTGGCTGTATCCGAATGTGTGTCCGTGCTGCGGTAAGTACATAGATCATGACGCGGATTTCTGCAACGAATGCAAAAACAATATCACGCCTTACACCGGGGATTCGGTTCCTCACGGTCTTGACGGATTTGCCGCATACTGTGAATACGATCACAATATTGACGACGCGATACTGCATTTCAAGAAAGATCCGGACGGGAACAGCTACTACGCATTCGCCTGCGGGATCGCGGAAGCTTTGCGCAAAAACGGTATTATACCGGATATAGACATGATCGTGC
>JAGAWN010000146.1 GCA_017941355.1 Ruminiclostridium sp.
AGCATTCAAGGAAAGAAACAAGAACAAGAAGCGTGTTGAGCGTCCGGACAATTATGTGAAGAAGAAAATGCCGGCTCCTCCGAAAGATTGGTACAAAGGCTCCGCAGCGGAGAAGAAAGAAACGGCTCCGGCAGCGCAGAGCAAAACGGCGGCAGAGACAAAACCCGCAGTCAAAGCGGAACCCGTGGTCAAAGCGGAACCCGCGGCTCAGCCAAAACCCGCGGTTCAGCCAAAACCTGCGGCTCAGCCAAAACCTGCGGCTCAGCCAAAACCCGCGCCGGAAAACAAGCCCGCAAATCAGTCCGAACCGGCGGCTCAGACTTCCGAAGCCGTGCAGAACAATAAAGCCGACAGCGGTAACAAGTCCGGGGCATCAAGGAACGAACTGTTAAAGCGGCTGCTGGTGGATAAGTACAACGGTCAGAAGGAAGAAAACAACGATAACGAGAGTGTGAAAACCGCGAAAAAGAAAGCCGCTCCCGCAAGTTCAGCCGCTATCGGCAAAAAGCTTGCCGCGCAGGGCAGACAGCTCGACAGCGGTAACGGCAGTCAGAACGCGGAGGAACTGAGACAGAGCCGTGAGGAAGCAGGCGAACAAACACAGCCCGCCGGAACGGGAAGCAAAGGTCTGCCCGGTGCTGTCTCAAGCCTGTTCGCGTCAAAGAAGAAAGAAAAGAAAGGCAAGAAAAAGAAGTCGGGATCCCGCGCATGGTCGGATATGACGCAGAAAGTCACAGGTGCCGCGGGAGAAGCTGCCGGAGCATTCGGCTGGCTGCTCGATTCCGATCTTTTCAGCGGAGACGGTTTCGCCGATGCGGGCGATT
The DNA here is from genome assembly GCA_017941355.1 of Ruminiclostridium sp. GTDB lineage: Bacteria > Bacillota > Clostridia > Oscillospirales > Ruminococcaceae > Ruminiclostridium_E. Next base: position 825 of record JAGAWN010000146.1, read on the forward strand.
CACTGAATGCAGCTTCCGGCATTATGGGAGCAGCGAGCGCGATGATGGGACTTCAGAATGACAAACGCGCGAAGAAACGCTCCGAAAGTATCGTAAAGAAAGCTTCCCGGCTTTCCGGCAGACAGAATCAGATACGCTATGACGAGCAGAGAGCGGGAAATCTTGTTAAAAATATCCGTGCCAACAAGGACAACAAGCGCATTTTCGCCAATGACGAGGTATATCGTGAGAAGCTGGAACGGGCGAAGAGGACCCGTGATACCGCAAAGGCAAACAAGAACGCAATGAGTCTCGCGGCTAAATTCAATAAGCAGAGAACCGAGACTTCAACAAAAGGTATCGGTGATATCATTGCGGGTGCCGGACATCTGATCACAGGTATAATCAGTATTGCGGGATTTGCCGAAACAGGTTTTGTAAAGGATTTCCTGAGTCCTGTCATCAGCATGTTTACGGACGCGGCACAGGAGGGGCTTGGCGCGAAAGACAAGAAGAATGCCGAAAAGGAAAAGGAGAAGAACGATTCGCTGAAACTGGAGACAGTCAAGGATTATCTTGCGGGCAAGCGTGAAAAGATCAGAGCGCAGGCTTCGGCGGCGGCAGCTTCCTCCGAACTCAGCGACGGCGAGCGCGGAACGCTTGCGCCGAAGCTTACGGACGCGGAAGCGGACAAGATCGCACTTGCGCGTCTCGGAGTGTCGGTAACGAGCATTTCCGGAAAGGCTCCGTCGGAAGACGAAATGATGAGCGGATTCGACAAGATCATCATGAAGCGTGCGCAGAACATAATGAGAGCATATAACAAGAGCGAACTGCTGAGAGCGCTGATGCTGGACAAGGACGCTACGGCGGAAGATGTGGCGGCTGCGCTGAAAGGCGAATAACTGACTATGAACGAAGTAAAATGCGGATCACGCCGTACCGTGCGGCGCGATCGTCCGGAGATATCCGCAGATCTGGGAGTCATAGCCTGCTGCGCGGGATACGGCAAGTCGTCGTATCTCGCACAGCTCGCTGCGGAAACTCCGGGAAGCGTGCTGCTGACGCTGCACGAATACGACAACTCGCCGGAGCGCCTTGAAGCCGTTATCGCGGAAGCGCTCCCGGAACTCTGCGGCTGCGGTTACGCTGCGCTGCGGGGATTCACCGAAATAATGACCGCCCGTGAGAACGGGCTTGTTCTTGTTGACAACGCCGACACTGTTACCGAAAAAGCAGCGTCGGCTTATCTGTCGGTGCTGTGCGAAGCCGCGGCGGCAGGGAGATTCCGGCTGCTGCTTGCGGGAAGAAGGATCCCCGGTTTCGCGGTGAGACTTGTGATGAACGGTGAAGCGGCGCTTTACGGGATACGGGAGATGCGGTTCACACGCGCGGAGACAGGCGAACTGCTGCGGGATGCGGACGGCTCCGTCAGCGATACGCTCGCAAACGCGGTATATTCCTATACCGACGGGTGGTGCGCGGGAGCGGCGGAACTTGTAAGAGCCGCGGCGGGAAATGCGAACGCAGCCGCGAATCTTGCCGGATATGTGAGCCGTACTCTGCTTGAACGTTACATAGAGAGCAACATTCTGCCGGAGATCGGCGGAGATCTCGCGGAGTATCTACAGCTTACGGCTCTGATAGACGCGCCCGACGAGGGGTTTGCGGAATCGGTATTCGGCATTAACGACAGCGCTGCAAGAGCGGACAGACTGGTGACGGGCGGAGTTCTCGCACGCGGTGCCGGCGGGGAATTGCTGTTCCCGGAGGTAATGCGCACCGTGTTCGCGGGAATGATCGCTTCGGAGCGAAAGCGCGGAGTGATAGACAGAGCCTCGGAGTATCTGATACGCGAAAAGCACTTTGCGGAAGCGATAAAGCTGTTTGAAGCAAGCGGCAACGCGCAGGCAGCCGAGCGTATCCTGAAGCTGCACGGCGAACGGCTCATAGCTAACTATGAGTTCGAGCTTATAGGGTACTGCGGGGATATCATCGGCAAAAGGCGCGGGACGACCGATCCGGAAGTGCTGGGGGTGCTTGCGCAGTATTACTATTACAGCGGCGAACGGCAGAAAATGGAAGCTGCTTTCAACATGGCGGACAGTATGTTCGGCAGGGAGAACCGCTACAGCGTTTGCAGAAAGCTGTACAACGGTCTGCTGCGATATGAGACTGACCGGGAGATGTATTCCGGCAATGTGCGCAGCGCCTGCGAGTATCTCGAAGCCCACGGGCTGCCGCTGCCGTTCCTGAATCAGCGGGAGCTTGACACTCTCGCGCTGATACGCGGCGGCGCGGACGACAGCGGAAAGCTGCACATCTACCGCTTCGGCACACTGCGCCTTACGGTAGGGGATAATGAGATACAGTGCAAGAGCCGCAAAAGCTCGGAACTTATCGCGTATATGCTGGAAAACGGCGGTAAGCCTATCCCCCGCGAGGAACTGCTCAATATGCTGTGGAGCGGAAGCATACCCACAAACGCGGTGGCAATGCTGCACAATGTGATATACGGGCTGCGGCGGGAACTTTCCGCCTACGGACTGGAGAATGTGATAATCTACCGTAACAAGTGCTATATGCTGGATATGACGATGATAGCGGAGGACGACAGGGAGATATTTGAGGTGTGCGCGGCAGCCGGAAATTCCGACAAAAAGCGGATCGCCGCGCATGAAGCCGTACTTGAAAAGTATTGGGGACGCTATCTCGGCATAAGCGACAGCCGCGGCTCCGACGAACAGAGGGAATACTACGACAGGTGCTTTGTCAACGCGTCGGTCATGGCGGCGGATATGTGCCGTGAGCGGGGAGAATATGACCGCGAACTGATGTTCCTGAAAAACGCTTCCGAACTTGACCCGTATTCGGAGCAGATAGTGTGCAGCTACATTCTGTGCTGCTTTGCCTCCGGAAAGCCGGACAAGGCGAAGAAGAAATACGACGAGTACGCGGAAATGATAAACGAGGAACTGGGAATAGCTCCCAGCAAATGGCTGAAAAACGAGTTCCTTGCGGGATTCGCGTCGGGTGAAGATGAGAGCGGGAGGTGAAGACGATGTACGACAGCTACAGACCGCTTTTCGCTGATGTGAGCGGATACGCGGCGGCTTTTGCAAAAAGCGGGTTTGACCGGACAGCGGCGGAGCGCATACGGGAGCGGCTCGCGGGGCTTGAAAACTGCCCGCTGTCCGATGTTTTCAGAATATTCGGCGCAAACGATGCCGAACGCTGTACGGTAATGCTCGGCGCGGCTGCCTGCTTTGACCGGCGGACTGCCGAAACGCTTGCGGGGCTTTGCGGTGCGCCTGCGGGCAGCATCACTCCGGAACTTGTCTGCGAGATGTTTTTCGGAGTATCCGACATCTTCCCGCTGACGGACGGCGACAGCCTTTCGGAATACTCGCCTGCCGACCGGGTATTTGACGGCGCGGAGCCGAGGTTCGGAGCCTGCATGACGCTTAAAAGCTTTGCCGCCCGTTTTATCGCAAACGGCAGTATCGACGACGAAGCATTCCTGCCGGAGAAGAATTACGGCGGAGACAGTTTTATCTCCGGGATCATCCGCGCTGAAAAAGAGATACGGGCTGCCGTAACGCAGGGGAACGGTATCGCGGTGTTTGTCTGCGGCGAGGAGGGTTCCGGCAGACGGACTGCGGCAGCGGCAGCGCTTTCCGCGGCGGGTCACGATCATGTGATGCTGCGTGCGGACACGGACTTTGACCGCGGACGGGTAAAGGAGCTTGCGGCGAAGCTGCTTCTGCTTGAAGCGGTGCCGATCGTTGTACAGAGCGGTCATACTTCCGATGCGCAGTTCCTGCGGTTCGTGGATATGCTGTCTGCGGAAGTCGGGAACGTAATTGCGGTGTGCGGTGAAGATACCGACATTTCCGGGGTCTCCCCGGAGACGGTCACGGTGAGGACAGAGCCGCCTGCCCCCGATGAGCAGTACAGGGTATGGGAGAGCGAACTTCGCGGTTACAGAACCGACGGGACGGTGGATATCTCCGAACTTGCGGGGGAGTTCGGCTTCACCGCGGGCGGCATAAAGAAAGCGCTGCGGTACGCGGAGATGTTTGCGGAGAACGGAATACTCAGCGCCGCCGATGTGAAGAACGGCTGTCTGCGCTCGGTCAATACCGGCATGGGCAGCAAGGCTGTGAAGATAGACCGTGTGTTCGGCTGGGACGATCTCGTGCTTCCGGAACACAGCAAGCGTCAGCTGAAAACTGCCTGCGATCAGGTGAGGTACCGGCATAAGGTGTATGAAACATGGGGATTTTCCGGAAAGATACCTTACGGCAGAAGCGTTTCCATGGTATTTACGGGTCCTCCCGGCACCGGCAAGACAATGGCTGCGCAGGTGATAGCGGCTGATCTCGGTATCGACATTTACCGGGTGAACCTTGCCAACGTTGTAAGCAAATACATAGGCGAAACGGAAAAGCATCTTGACGAGATCTTTGACAAGGCGAAGAAAAGCAGGACGGTGCTGTTTTTTGACGAAGCGGACGTACTGTTCTCAAAACGCACCGAGGTCAAGGATTCCAACGACAAGTACAGCAACATGGAGGCGGCGTTTCTGCTACAGAAGATCGAGGAATACAACGGTATCGTCATACTTGCCACAAACATTGTGCAGAACTTTGACGAAGCGTTCAAGCGCCGCATGAAGCTGATGATAGAATTCCCTTTCCCGGACAGGGCAAGCCGCGCGGAGATGTGGAAGCGGGCATTCCCGGAGAAGCTGCCGCTTGACGAACTGGATCTCGACTACCTTGTGAACGGTTTTGAACTGTCCGGCAGCAACATCAGGAACATCGCGCTGCACAGCGCATTTCTCGCCGCCGCCGAAAACGCGGAGTCGGTAGGCATGAAGCACGTCATCGCCGCGCTGAAAAACGAGTATTCCAAGAGCGGCAAGGCGTTCACCCGCGCCGAAGCGGGAGAGTATTATTACTACATTGACGAGTGAGGTGCGCTATGGCGGATTTCGACGGCTACAGCGATTATGACAGAAAGCTTGAACTGTCCGAGGGAACGGATCACGTCCGTGAGAATGAGATGCGTGACCGTAAGAAGCCGGAGGGTTACGAAGCAAATCCGAAAGATCCGGAGTATTACGAGGTCATGGGGATAAAGAACTCTTTCGACAATGTTTCGGTGAGTTCCGACAAGTACGGACAGATGCTCATATCGGTGAATTCGCAGAAAGAACCGTATGCACCGACGCTTGACAGTGACCGCAAGGTGATGAAAAGCGTGCGGAGAAAGAAGAAGTTCGGCGGCTACGGCGATTTCTACACAAACCCGAAGTCCGACAGGGAGGGAGCGTTCGGATTCCGCGCGGACAGGAATATCTCGGATATCCGCATTTACCGGGAATTCAACCGTATGGCGGAAAAGCGGGTGTCGAAAGAGCAGCGGGGGACTCTGCCGTTCCTGCGGCTTGAGGACGATATGGCGGAACTATCGGAAATGCGCGGGAAGGGTGCTTCCGGCAATGACGGCTATGAGGAGCGGCAGGTGCTTGAAAAGCGTGTGCGCAAGGAGACCGAGAGCCGTGACCGTTTTGTTGTGAGACTGCGCAAGGCAAGACGCAAGACCTACGATATACGCGATGAGGAAAAGGAGTTCCTGCCGCTTCGTGACAGGTTTATTGACACGGACGATGACGGTGATGATGAGAACGATGAACGGCGCGATCCGCTGCCCGGATTCTTCGGCAGAACAGATCGTGAAACCGAGTTTGAAGATGAACTGACCGAACCGGAGTTTTTCGATGAAAACACGGAGCGGCCTGCCGGGGATACGGCTGATGTGAGCGTTGACGGCGGTACAGCGGAGGACGGCATTGCCGGAACTGCGGGAGGCATTGATCTGCTGTGACCTGCGCTGGGTGCGGCAGCTGTCGTGAACAGGAAAGATAAAAAGAAGAAAGAAACAAAAGACCGTAAAGAGCAGCCCGCAAAACCCGAAGAAACCACGGATCCCGGAAAGCCGCCGGAGCAGTCGGCGGACGATGATAAAAACACGTCCCGCAAGCCCCGAAAAAAACAGTAAGCCAAAAGACGGAACGGCAGATTATAATCCGGGTTATAAAACGGATTATAAATGAGGGTTATAATAAAGAAGAAATTAAAGTGTATGCGCAGTCACTGCGCAGCATATTATTGAAAGGGGGAAGCTTTTTTACCCGTATCAGGGGTAAAAGCGATCACTATGGCAGAATATTTATCTCCCGGTGTTTATGTCGAGGAGTTTGAGTCCGGCGGAAAGCCCATGGAGGGCGTCGGAACAAGCACAGCCGGCTTCGTGGGACTTGCCGAAAAAGGTCCGGTAGGCGGCGTTCCGCAGCTTGTAACGAACTTTGCGGATTTCAGAAGAAAATACGGCGGATTCCTTTCGGAGAACGAGTTCGGTGAATACCGCTTCCTCGCTTACGCGGTCGAGCATTTCTTCATCAACGGCGGTACACGCGCTTTCATTTCGAGAGTCGCTCCCTCCAGCGCAAAATGCTCCACGGCAAGTGTCGGAGAGCTTTCGTTCACAGCCAAGAATCCCGGTCTCTGGGGCGATAATATCAGTCTCAGGATAACACCCTCGTCAAAGGCTAAAACACAGGCGTTTGAGCTTCTCGGTGAAAAGAAGTACAGAGTAAAGAACAGCGCCGGCTTCGCACCGGGCGACATCGTTGCTTTCACGGACGGCGATACTGTCGAATATAACAAGGTAGAGAAGAATCAGGATAACGTTATCACTTTCAAGAATGACTTCTCCGGTGATATCACGGACAACAACCTGCTTCCCACCAAGGTGATATACACCTGCGAGATCTCTATGGAAGTCAGATATGACGATTCAACAGAGACATACGAAAACCTTTCTTTCAACATCGAATCTCCGAATTACATATCCAAGAAAACTGCAAAGTCCGAACTTGTGACCGTTGAGTACACCGGCTTCAACGAGATCGGCTATCCTTTCGGTTCTCTCTGCCGGGAGGACGAAACAGTCGTTACGGCGGAATTCAAGGGCGGCAGCGACGGCTCCGCTTCCGATCTCTCCGCGGGCGATTTCATCGGCGAGAACAAGGGCGCGGGCAACAGAACAGGTATCCAGTCCTTCCTCGATAACGACGTGGTATCCATTATGGCAGTCCCCGGCGTTACAGACCCGAACGTACAGCTCACGCTCATCGCTCACTGCGAGAACCTCGCAAGCAGATTCGCGGTACTCGATGTTCCGCGCTCGGCCAAGAAAGTTGACGAGATCGCGGCTCACCGTGATATCTTCTCCTCCAGCTACGCGGCTCTCTATCATCCGTGGCTGACAGTATTCGATCCGCTCGACAAGAAGAATATAGCTATCCCGCCGTCAGGTTCGATCATGGGTATCTACGCAAGAAGCGACAACTCCAGAGGCGTTCACAAGGCTCCTGCAAACGAAGTCGTAAGAGCGTGCGTAGGTCTTGATACACAGTTCAACAAGGGCGAGCAGGATATCCTCAACCCGAAGGGTGTAAACCTTATCCGTCCGTTCCCCGGTCAGGGCATAAGAGTATGGGGCGCAAGAACAGTCTCCGGCGATCCGAGCTGGAAGTACGTCAACGTCCGCCGTCTGTTCATCTACCTCGAAGAGACGATCAAGGCTAATACAAGCTGGGCGGTATTTGAGCCGAACGATGAAGCGCTCTGGACAAGAGTACACAGAACCATCAGCGTATTCCTCAACGGAATGTGGAGAAACGGCTCTCTTGCCGGAACCTCGGCTGATGAAGCGTTCTTCGTTAATATCGGCAGAAGCACCATGAGCCAGGACGACATAGATAACGGACGTCTTGTATGCGTGATAGGTGTCGCACCTGTGAAGCCTGCCGAATTTGTGATCTTCAGGATCACTCAGAAGACCGGCGATTCGGAATAAAAGAAAGGGGTTGAGTTTGTATGATATATCCACATACACGGTTCAGATACAAGGTTGAGATCGACGGAATAGATGCCGGCGGTTTCTCGGAGGCTACCGGATTTGACGCATCTATAGATGTTGTCGAGTACAGAGAGGGCGATATGGAAACAACACCCTCAAAGATCCCCGGACTCAAGAGATACGGCAATATCACTCTCAGACAGGGACTTGTTGATTCCACCGCTATCTATGACTGGATGATTACCGGCGTGAACGGTGCCGTTGACAGAAAGACCATTACCATTACGCTGCTCGATGAAGAAGAATCTCCCGCAGCTTCGTGGCAGGTCATCAACGCATGGCCGATGAGATATACCGCTCCCGATTTCAACGCTACCGCTTCCGAAATTGCGATAGAGTCGATCGAAATTGCGCACGAGGGTATGACAAGAGTTTCATAATCATTTGAAGCTTATCAATAAGACCGTTCACACGAGCGGTCTTATTGTATAAATGCACCCCTATTATACCGGCCTCTGAACACGGATTTACATACCGTACCGGTATTAACAATTCACAAAGGAGTAAAACGATTATGTCGAAGAAGAATAAAAAGAACCCGGCTTCCGACGAGGAAGCAGAGGTAACTGTAGAGGAAACGGGAGAAGCAGCGGAAGAAACCGCCGCAGAGGAACCGGTACAGGAAGAAACAGCCGAACCCGCAACTGAACCCGAACCCGCAGCCGAGCCGGAACCGGCTGCAGAACCCGAACCCGCAGCCGAGCCGGAAACGTCTGCCGAACCTGCTCCCGCAGTTGAAGCCGCTCCCGCAGCCGGGGGAAGTACGGGAACTGTTATGAGACCTGTCAATTTCAGAACGGGTCCGTCTTTCGGAAAAGCGGTCATTGCCGAACTCAAACCCGGTACAAAGGTTGTGATATCCGGTACCGCTGAGGGAGACAAAGGCTCATGGTATGAGTGTGTATTTGACGGCAGAACAGGCTTTATCAAAGCTACGGGGGTAGTTATTAATTAATGTGTCCTCAATAACTGCCTTTTGGCAGTTATTGACTGAAAATCTGCAAAACAGATTTTCAGATGTTGTTTAAATGCGCCTGCGGTGCATTTAAACAACGGACACATTCCTTGATGTCAAGCTCATTTCGTCCT
>JAGAWN010000147.1 GCA_017941355.1 Ruminiclostridium sp.
GTTCTTCAAGCGTTCCCGAGAATAGTTTCATCTGCTTTTCACTATCTTTTTTCAGCATTGACTACCCCTCGCTTTCTACTACTATTATAGCATATTCAGCGATTTTTGTCGAGTGAAAATTAGGAGTTTGTCAACAGCACCGTTTCGTTACTGCATCGTTTTTGGCACATTTCACCTGATTTTCCTTGAAATTCCTGTCGGAATATAGTATAATATTTGACATACAATGTAGGTCACGTCGCGGTATGTTAGTCTAAACAAATCAACTAAGGTGATTGCCAAAAACAAGGGGTGAAATAGCCCGAAGTGTAGCTTGCTTGGCTGCTTGAATGGTATTTGGTGTAAAACGAAACCTTGAATTTATGTGTGCTAAACCTGAAAAGTTGCATTTTTTACATTATATGATGTGACTTTATATACACAAACGCCGTCTTATATAGTAGAGATGTATATTGACACAATGGAGGGACAAAATGGAGGATATACAGATAATAGAGTTGTACTTTGCAAGAAAGGAAAGTGCGATAGCCGAGACAGACACCAAATACGGGCGGTACTGCCTGACAGTCGCGAACAATATCCTGCACAACGCCGAGGACAGCGAGGAGTGCAAGAACGACACCTATATGAAAACATGGAGTGTTATCCCGCCGAAAAAGCCGGACAACTTCCGTGCATTCCTCGGTAAGATAGCACGCAATCTCGCGCTGGATATGTATGAGAAGCTGCACCGAAAAAAGCGGGATATCAACAGTACCGAAGCGATACTTGACGAGCTTGCGGAGTGCATACCCGACCCGAACTCCGATGTTGAGAAGATAAGTGAGGACGGAGAACTGCGTGATGTGATAAACGCTTTTCTCGGTACGCTGTCGGAGGACAACAGGAAAATATTCGTCCGGAGGTACTGGTACGCAGGCTCGGTGGAGGATATCGCGGCAGATTACAGCTTCGGAAAAAGCAAGGTCAAGATGAGCCTTTCGAGGACGCGCGAAAAACTGAAAGAATACCTTGAAAGCGAGGGGATAGCGTTATGAGCAAAGAAATGAGAATAATGCGGGCGATAGGAGATATCGACGACAACTACATAGACGAGGCTGCGCCTGTTCAGAAGAGTAGGGCTATACAGCTCAACACTTGGACAAAGTATGCGGGAATGGCTGCCGCAGCTGTGCTTGTAGTCGGTATCGGAATTTTTGCAATTACACGGAACAATATCGGCATTGACACTCCCGCACAAACCACAGAGACCGATACAGAGCCGGTCGCTTCGGAAAGCACAGAAAATACGGAAGGGTCAGAAGCAATGGATATTTGGTGCAATCCGTATATGGACTATGACACACTCGAAGAGGCAGTACAGGCTGTAGGCTTTGAGATGTCTGTTCCGGAGAGCTTCGGCGCATACACTGACAGACATATCGCGACAGTTTCAGGCGAAATAATCGAGGTCACTTACTACGATGCAGCCGGAAATGAAGGCTTTTGCATACGCAAGTCCATAGGAACAGAGGATAACAGCGGCGACTTCAATGTATATGAAACAATGCTGCCATTACAGAGCAGAAACGGCACTATGTCCGGAGTATCGAGGAGCGACGGGACTGTAGAAATATACAAGGCTGTCTGGACTGACGGAACATACGCATACTCGGTGACCGCGCCCTATGACTACACAGATCAATCCGATGCTCAAACAGGCTTAACACAAAGCGAAATTGAAGAAATAATAAAAAATGTAAAATAATTTTCAAAATGATGTGACCTTTTGAAAAAAACACCGTCTTTTAGGGTGAAAGGCAGTGAAGAGCTGCAAATCAAATGACATAATTCAAAAGGAGTAAAACATCATGAAAAACACAGTAAAAACAACAACAGCAGTATTGGCAGCAATTATGGCAATGTCCTGCACAGCAGTTCCGGCATTTGCGGAAAGCACATCTGAAATCCCTTCCGATTATACCGCTTACACAGATACGGATATGATGGATGGCGGATCGTTCAATGATGGCGGCTGGGAAATAAACGGCAGCTACATCGCAATGAGCAAAAATCCCGAAGCTAAGGCTGCGTTCAAAAAGGCGACAGAAAAACTTATGGGGGTAGACTACCAGCCGATAGCAGTTCTCGGCACACAGGTCGTTGCGGGAACAAACTACGCAATACTTGTTCGCTCGACAGTCGTTTATCCCGGCGCGCAGGCGGAGATCAAGGTAATGTACATCTATGAGGACTTACAGGGCTATGCCGAGGTCACAGGATTTCAGACAATTATCGGCGAGCAGCTCGATAACGGTTTTACAGCCAACAGCGGTAAGCTCTCGCTCGGCAAGAACAAGACTGTTCGCAATGCCTACAGGAAAGCAATGAAAGGACTTACCGGAGTTTCTTACAGCCCTGCTGCATACCTCGGCAGTCAGGCAGCCGCAGGCACTAATTATATGGTACTCTGCCGCAGTCAGGAGGTTTATCCCGGTGCTCCGTATGAGTGGTCATTGGTCACAGTGAACAGAGACAATAAAGGTAAAGCTTCTCTCGTTGATATAGAGGATCTGATCCTTGGCGATTATGATGATGATATGATGTATGAGGATGTTGATGGTACGGTGATTGGGGACTTTGATGGCACGGTTTTTGAGAATGATGGTGTCACAATGGATAGCATTGCAAGCCCTTGGACAGAATATGCTACAGTTGACAAAGCTGCAAAGGCTGCGGGTGTGAATTTCACAGCGCCTAAAAAGATAGGTCAGTATGAGATTTCTGACATTCAGTCGATGAATGGACTTGTTGAGGTCAATTATAAATTTGGTGAAAACACTATTTGCATTCGCAAGGGTACAGGTACCGGTGATATCAGCGGAGACAATAATACATACAAGAATGTTTCTGAAAAGAAGATAAACGGCAATACAGTAACGATCAAGAGCAACGGCAAAGGTGTAAGCCTTGCGGTATGGACTGACGGCAAGTTCTCCTACGCCATAAACGCTGATAATGCAATAACTGTAAGCTCTCTTGAATTTGTAATTTCAAAGCTGGGTTGACACATAAAAATCAAGCACGACAGTTTACCGCTGGCGTGCTTGTTGTTTTAATCAAATGGGTTAACTAAACCATCGAATCATTTCGTAGTTGCTTTATATGAGTTGACATATCTCAGCGATAATTTCCGCTCCTAATCTGAAACCTCTCTCAAAATCCGCTTCGCATTCAAGCTGCGCTTCGATGTGGAGAACATCGGTGTAGGTGTCGAGCAGTTCCTTGCAGTCGGGGAACTGTTCAAGCAGCTTGTTCTCGGTGGAGCATATCAGCTCGCGGTTCTCAATGTAACGCTTCGTAGCGGGTGCAGGCTTTTCGCTGGGGTTTATTTCTCCGTAGTAAAGTTTGTTGATTATGTTATTCATTGCGGTATTCTCCTGTAAAGTATTGTGAGTTTTGATTAGTTTGTTATTCAACAGGAAATGCCTTGATTTTGGTCTTTATTTGGTACTTAATCCTGCAAAAACAGCCTTTAAGATACCAAAAGTTACTAAATGTCAAGTGCCAAAATACCGCATTATACCGCACTCGGTGAGATTTTGCTAAAAGTTGCGAAAAGCTAAAAGTGAAATTCAAGTCCTATCTCCGCAACCAATCTACAGACCTCTTGAATGGCTTAACATAGCCATTCAAGAGGTTTTTCATTTATGCTGAAAATGGTGCTTGGACATTGTTTGGACATTATTTTTCGAGAATGGACATTTCAGCTCGCTTTTTTCTCTTCCGCTTTGTCTGCCGCCTTGCTGAAATCGAGAGCGTTCGCAATGATGTCGCTCGTTCTCGCCTGCGCTTCTTGGAACATGTGCACATAGATCCCGGTCGTTGTGGAAATGGCACTATGCCCTAAATCAGCGGACACGGCAGCGGGATCGACACCCGAAAAAATTAAAAGCGAGGCATGAAAATGTCGCAGGGAGTGCAAGTCGCAGAAACGCACCTTGTTTTTGTCGCAAAAGCTCCTGAACCACTTATAATGCGTATTGGGGTGAATGGGTAAGCCGTTCCAAGTAACGAAAAGCCGGTCTGTTTCCGTCCACTGATCTCCGAGCTGCTCCTGCTCCTTTGCCTGATCCGCTTTCAGCTCTCTGAGCATATCCATAACTATAGGCGGGAATTTCGTGGAACGCTGGGACTTCTTGGTTTTTGTGGTGTCGGTGTAAGTACCGTTTGTTACATTGTAGTTGGATGTCCGGCGAATACTTATTACGCTGTTCTCCCAGTCGATATCCTTCCATTCGAGTCCGAGAAGCTCGCCGCGGCGATAACCGCCGTAAACTGCGAGGACGATAAACGCTCTGTATCTTGCTGCCTCTTTTTCAAGCAGCTTGAAGATGTGCTGTATTTCTTCGAGCGTGTATATCGGCTTCTCCTTCTTTTCGCCTTTCGGGACGCTGACTTTTGTACAGGGATTTTCTGAGATCATGTCCATTTTTATTGCGTAATTGAACACATTGGAGATGAAGCTCAGATGATGAATAACGGTCTTGCGGGAAAGAGGCTTGCCGTTCAGTCTGTTCCTACCGTTAGCCAACAGGTCATTGATGAACTTCTGAACATCGCGGCTTGTTATCTTGTCGAGCCTTAAATGACCGAGCGCCGGATAAATGCGGTAAGTGAACTTCTTTTCCAGATCATAGGTGGATTTGCGTAAAGTCACCTTGACGTGTTCTTCAAGCCACTGATCTGCAAAAGTCTGGAACTTGATAGTTGAAGTTACTCTGCCGTGCTTGCACTCTTCCTCGAAAAGTACGATCTGACGGTCAAGCTCTTTCTTTATCTGCCTTTCTGTCATACCGGGATCGGCTTTCCACGTTCTCGCCTGAAAGACCTGTTTACCATTGACATCATATCCGCATGATACTCTAATTCTGTATGAGTTGCCTCTTTTAGTTACATTTGCCATAGTTTGTTTCCTCCTGTAAACAAACCGTTAGCACATATCTGTAGTTTTAATTTTACTCTTTAAAGTGCTTTTTGTCAAGTACTATTAAAGGGTTTGCTGAACTTTTTTAATATGCGCTTACAGTCTTTTGTTCTGAATTTCATTGTTATGTCATATTTCTCTATGTGTACCGCCGCCCCAAAACAGGGCGGTGGTCGTGATACTGTCATCTGCTCTTGTGTTTTATGATGTTCTGAACAGGGTGAAGGAATTTTTCGAGCTGCTCCTTTAAATTCAGACTTTCGATAAATTCCATTATCCTGTTGTACTTTTTCTTCCATTCCTCGATCTCAGCTTTCAAGCTTTCGATGTTCAGTCGCTCGCGAATGGATTTAAGCTGGCTGATCTCCGCTTTCTGTGCGTCATTGGCTTTCTGCAATTTCTCCTTTTCTTTTGTAAGCTGCGCTTTTTCCTGTTCCAATGTGGAGATTTGGGCTTTCAACTTCTTTTCGTGGCTTTCTGCTGCTATCTGCTTTTTGGCGAGAGCCGAAACCTTGTCGTAATCCTCGGCAGCGACAGTTATCTTCCCGCCGAACACGGTCTTTTTCGTTTCAATGCTGTTGATGTCCTTGATCTGACTGGCTTTACCTGCGCTCTCGGCTATGAGCGCCTGCTGTTCCGCAAGCTGTGAAGCGGTCTCGGAGAGTTCCTCGGTCTTGGCGGTCAATTTCTCCGTGACCTGCTCTATCTCTGACTGCTTGACGGCAAGGTCGGTAGTTATGCTCTCAACGGCTTCGCGTTTTTCCTGAAACTGCCCGTCAAGACGCTCGATAGCTGCTTCTGCGTCCGTTATTATCTGTTCGCGCTGTTGAAGCACATACTCTGCACTCTTGGTCTTGCCCTCAATGGCGGCAAGCTCCTTCTGACGTTCCTGCTTCTTGTAGTCAAGGACGGAGAGATGTTCATTATGCGTTCCGAGCTGTTCCCACTCAATGCCGCGAGTGAGCATTACTGCTGCAAGCGCCGCCTTTTCGCTCTCGATCCACTTCTTGGTGTTCGTTTCCAGTTTTCCCTCGCCCTTAAAGCCCTGTTGCTCCAATGCCTTTGACAGCGTATTCCTTGTGGATAAACCGCGCTTCTGCCCGGTGGCGAACGGTACGAAATCAATGTGAACGTGGGGTGTAGCTTCATCAAGGTGGATAACTGCGTTGAATACCCGAAGGTGCGGATTACGCTTTATGAAGCCTTCCGTGAACTCCCGGAGTATTTCGGTCGCGGTTTTCGCTGCGTCTGAGCCTACCGGCGTGTCCTCCATATTCCCGACTTGAAAGATCACCTCGTAAAACTCCTTTTCCTGCCTGCCGTGACGGATATGCTCGCGATAGTCGTGGATTATCCTGTCCTTTCGTGTCTGACGGGCGTTGAATTCACTTAAAGCGTCATCAAATAATTCGTGATAAACCTGTTTAATGTCGTCTTTTACGATAGTGATGTTGTCTTTAACGCGGGTGCGGTCAACATTCTCGGCTATGAACTTCCGGTTGTTGTGGTTTACATCGCCCTTGTCGATCTGACCGCTTATCGTTCTTTTGATCATTTCACCATTCCTCTCTTAACTTGTAGTATTTTGCTGTATTCTGCTGAGCGTGTCGATGCGTGACGGTCGTGACGATGTTTTAGGGAGTTGGTGCGGTGTCAAAAAGACCGTCACCATCGACACACATCGTCACGCCTGCGGCGGAAGCCATAAATGTACCTGTCTGCCGCTGTGCGTCCGGCTGCTGCTGTACCTTATGCCGTGTTCGTTTAACAAGCGTCCGGCATTGATATTGAGCCTGTAAGTCAAGGCATTGGGCTTCATATCGGTGTGCAGCTTCTCGGCAAGCTCTGTCGGCGTACCCTGCCATTCGGGATTGTCGGCGATGATAAATCCTGCAACAGCTTCAAGCAGCGGGTCGGGCGGTGCTTTCCACAACTGCGTTTCGGTGCTTTCGAGCTGCCACGACAGCTTGTCCATA
Organism: Ruminiclostridium sp.; assembly: GCA_017941355.1. GTDB lineage: Bacteria > Bacillota > Clostridia > Oscillospirales > Ruminococcaceae > Ruminiclostridium_E. Next base: position 6,943 of record JAGAWN010000147.1, read on the forward strand.
TCTCTGACAAGGTGCA